>NZ_CP090350.1:0-312500 GCF_021398735.1 Methylobacterium oryzae | reverse complement strand
GCGGGTCGGGACCTCATTCACGGCAACAAGCCCGGCTCGGCGCACGCGGCCGGCTAGGCCGGCGACCGGGGCTCGGTGCCGTGCCCGCTGAAGGCTTGCTGGTCTCGGCAGACACCCGGGGCGGGCAACCCTCAGCGCGCGAGCGCGTGCCCGGAGCCTTCGGAGGACGGTGCGCGGGTCGACAGCGACGCACCAGCCACAGGCGGGAATCCGGCCACGGAGGTATTCCGGGTCGCCGCCGCGGGCGAGCCCGGCGCACAGGTACGAGCGCCGCTCCAGCATCGCGGCGCCGGCCGGTGTGCCTGGGGAGGGCGACACGCCGCCGGCTTCCCCACGGCTTCCCCTCTCAAGGCGCCAGTTGCGTCCCGAGCCCGTCTGGAACAAAATGTGAACCCTGGGTCAGGCGCGGCGACAGCCCGAGCGGTCAGCGACATGTCATCTCCGAGCTCCGGTCGCACGCTGTTCTTCTTCGAGAAGCCCTCGGCGATGCGCCAGTTGCAGCGCTTCTTCCGCTCGCCGAGCACGGTCTGCGTGGCCGCCGAGGGACATCTGCTGTCGGCCGAGGAGCCGGGCAGCATCCGGCCCGAGTGGAAGCCCTGGCGCTTCGACCTCCTCCCGATCGTCCTTCCCACGATCCCGGTCGGCTACGGCACGAACCGGTCCGGGCAGTCGCACGCACCGAAGATCGCCGCGATCCGGCAGGCGCTGAGCGGCGTGGACCGCGTGATCATCGCCACGGATCCGGGTCGCGAGGGCTCGATGATCGCGTGGGAAGTGCTCGAGCATCTCGGCTGGAACGGCCGGGTCGACCGGCTCAAGCTCGGCGCGCTCGACGAGGTCTCGATCCGACGCGCCTTCGCGGCCCTGGCCAAGGATCCCGCCTCGGGCGAGCGCGACTACGCCGCCTATCTCGAGGCGCTCTGCCGGCAGTACGAGGACTATCATCTCGGCCTGAACGGCACGCGGGCGATCTCGCTGCGCCTGCGCCCGCCCGCCTTCCGGGAGCCCTGGCGCTTCGGCGGCGTCCAGACGCCGACCCTCGCCATCCTGGCGGACCTGGAGGAGCGGATCCGGTCCTTCGTGCCGCAGGACTTCTTCAAGGTCGCGCTGCACATTAGGACCCATGCAGGCGCGGAGATCACCCTCTGGCACGCCCCGAAGGAGCGGATCCTCGATGCGGCGGTCGCTGAGACGATCCGGTCCGCCGCGGCGACGTGGTCGGGCCCTCTGGCGGTCGCGCACAGGGATGTCCGGCGCGCGCCGCCCCGGCTGTTCTCGAAGGACACCCTGGCGCGACGCTGCGCCAAGCGGTTCGGCTGGGACCCGCAGCACACGGCCGGCATCGCTCAGGACCTCTACGATCAGGGGTACCTCAGCTACCCGCGCACGGAGTCGGAGCACCTGCCCGAGGGCCAGGCCGGCGATGCCGCCGCGATCATCGCGGCCGTCACGACCGTCCTGACCGACCTGAGCACAGTCGTTCCGCGCGACGCTGCGCCGCTGATCCGTCGCGGCCTGAAGGGCCACTACGTCGCGGATCCGGGCGAGCACCACGCCATCGTGCCCCTGCGCAAGGCGCCCGAGCGCGGCCGTCTCAGCACCGATCAGTTCCGCTTGTGGGAACTCGTGGCGAAGGCCTATCTCGCCGCGCACCTGCCCGACGGGGTCGACGCGCGCACGAGCGTCACGGCGGATGTCGCGACACCGCTGGGCGTGAGGCGGTTCGCCGTCTCCGGAAGCGTCGTGCGCGCGCCGGGCTGGCGCGCGCTCTACGGCAGCGAGGCCGAGCTCGAAACGGATGCCGTGCCCGGCAAGACCAAGCGCGAGGCGGAAGCCACCGCCACCCGCCTGCCGCTCGTGACCGACGGCGAGGGCGCCTCCGCCGCGACGGCGGAGATCGCCACCGCGAAGACCGAGCCGCCGCGGCGGATCACCCGAGGCGAATTGCCGGTGGTGATGGGCCGGCTGATCGACCAAGTGGACGATCCGGCCGCCAAGCGCGCCCTGGAGAACCCCGCCAACCCGAACGAGCCGAAGGGTCTGGGCACGGCCGCGACGCGCGACACGATCCTGCCCAAGCTCCTGAAGAGCCGCTACATCACGCTGTCTACCGGCAAGGATCCGGCCATCGAGGTCACCGAGGTCGGCCTGAGATTCGTAAGCGCGGTGCGCAGCGTGTTCCCGGCCTACGGAGATCCGGTCGGGCGCGCCATGTTCGAGGCGGAGCTCGCCGAGATCGGACGGGCGGCCACGCGCGCCGAGGCGGTCGCGCGCGCGACCGCCTTCCGCCAGCGCACCCGCGCCCGCCTCGACGACCTGATCACCGCGATCGCGCAGGCGCCGACGGTCAGCCTCGATCCGAGCCTGATCCCGGCCGGTCCGGGCGACCAGCGGCCGCCGACGCCGGCCATGGTGGCGTTCGCCGTGAGCCTTTCCGAGCGGAAGGGCGTGACGCTGCCGCGTGGCTGCAGGAGCAGCATCAGCGTCTGCCGCGCGTTCCTCGACACCCATGCCGGGCCGCGTGCCGGGCAGGAGGACGACGCCGGCCGCGCAGACGGCCGGCGTAGCCCGAGCGCGGCGATGGTCGGCTACGCACGCAGCCTCGCCCAGCAGCGCGGCATCCCGTGCCCGCCGGACGCGGAGACGGACTTCGACGCGTGCCGGCGCTTCCTCGACGCGCACGCCGCGCGGCAAGGGCAGGGGAGGGACGAGGCGAACGCCGGAGGGGCGAAGACCAAGCGGCCCGCGGAGCGGGAGAAGCGGCGGGGCCGTGTGGCCCGGACGCCGCGACCGGCAGCGGCACGCCGCCGGGCCTGAAGCGCCCCGGCGGGAGTGACAGGATCGCGGCGTTCGTCCGCGACGCCGACTTTGCCCCGTCTCGGCGGCGCCGGCCGCCCGGCCTGGCGCGCGGCTCAGGCGGCCTCGGGGTCCTCGGAGCGCAGCCAGCGCGCGATCGCGGCGACCACGTGGGCCTGCTCGACGGCGGTCAATGCCCGGCCGGCGGGGATCGCGTGCCACTTGGCCAGGCAACCGCGGCAGCAGGTTGCCGTCGCGTGCTGCGCCGTGAAGACGGGATGACCGCGAAAGGGCGTCTGCTTGCCGTCGTTCCTCGGCTCGGCGGACGCGAGGCGTCGCCGCACGAAGTCCCGCGCGTGGTCCAAGACCGTCGGGAGCCCCTTCTCTCGCAGGTAGACCCGATCGACGATCGCCAGCCGGAAGCGTCGCCGGAATGCGGATTGCGGGAGACGGTCGAACACCTCGTCGAGCGCTCGCATGCGCGCAGATCCCGGTCTACCGATCGCCGGTCGGGCCGGCATGGCTTCGGCCCCGAGCGGTATTCCATGCATCCATCAGACGCCATCGCCGTCGGAACCGCGGGCTGGAGCCTGCCCAAGGCCTACGCGCCGCAGTTCCCAGAGGCGGGCAGCCATCTGGAGCGGTACGGACAGCGCTTTTCCGCGGTCGAGATCAACACCGCCTTCTATCAGCCCCATCGGGCGACGACCTACGCGAGATGGGCTGCGGCGGTGCCGGACGGGTTCCGCTTCGCCGTGAAGGTGCCGCGATCGATCACGCACGAGCGGCGCCTCATCGGCGTGGATGAGCCCCTCGCGCGCTTCCTCGGGGAGGTCACGGGCCTCGGGACAAAACTCGGGCCGCTGCTGCTCCAGCTCCCACCGAGTCTGGCCTTCGACAGCCCGTCCGCGGCGACCTTCCTATCGGGATTCCGGCGGCGCTTCCCGGGCGACATCGTCTGCGAGCCGCGCCACGCCACGTGGTTCACAGAAGATGTCGACCGCCTGCTCGTCGGCCTCGCGATCGCCCGTGTCGCGGCCGACCCCGCGCCGGTCCGGAACGCCGGCATGCCCGGTGGCTGGCCGGACCTCGTCTACTATCGGCTCCACGGCTCGCCGCGCATGTACTACTCGGCGTACGAACCGCGCGTCCTGTCCCGGATGGCCGAGCGCCTCGGAGCGCACAAGGCCCTCGGCCGACGCGCGTGGTGCATCTTCGACAACACCGCGGAGTTCGCCGCGATCGGTGATGCCCTCGACATGCTCGCGCGCGTCGAGACCCGACAGGGATCCGATTCATGAAACAACAGACATTGATCTCACAATTCTAGGGAGGACTTTCCCCCGCCGGCACAGCCGGTCTTGTCGGGAGAGGCGGCCCCGACAACGGACGCCGTCGTTCCTGAGCCAAGGTCAGACCCCGCAGTGAACCGAGCCGTGGCGATCCGAGCGCGCGATGTGGAACCGCCCGGAGCGTGTGTGCCGAGGAGCCGATTCAGGCCAATCGACCGACGTAAGCGGAGACATCGGGCTCCTCGGAGCGCCCATCGAACAGCTTCGCGGTGACGCGGCGAACGGCGGGCCTGCTCGCGACGTTCAGGGCCGCGTGAAGGAGACGGATGCCGATCCGCGTGCGCGGGTTCATGAGCTTCGGCGCGAGCTTCGGGACACCCTGCGCCCTCTCGACATACGGGCGCATGACCCGCTCGTAAGCCGCGAAGCCCGCCGCGACCGTGTCGGCGCGCGCCAGCTCACCGGCCAGCACGCAGGCGCCGGTGACGGCCAGCGTCGTGCCGATGCCCGCGAGGGGCGTCGCGCACCAGGCCGCGTCGCCTGTGAGCACGACGCGTCCGGACGACCAGCGCTTCATCCTCACCTGGCGCAGGACGTCGAGGTAGAAATCGTCCGCCGCGTCCAGGCCGGCCACGACGCGCCCGGCCTGCCACCCGGCGCCGGCGAACCGCGCCCGCAGGAACGCCTTCTGGCGAGCGATATCCCCGTCCTGCTCACCGCCGGGCGGCTGACGGAGCGTCAGCATCGCGCGCGTCGTGCCGTGCCGGTCCGGCCGCAGCGAGATGCTGCGGCCGCCCGTGGCGTTGAACCAGCGCCACATCCGGTCGTCGCCGGGGATTCTGGGAATCGTGAAGTACGCGATGGTCAGATCCATCCAGCGCGGCGCGTTCTCTCCGGGAAAGACGAGCTCGCGGGTCGATGAGCCGACGCCCTCCGCCACGACCACCGCGTCGTAGCGTTCCGTCTCGCCGCCCGCGAAGGTGACGGCGACCGCGTCCCCGTCCTCCGCGAGGCGGGCCACACGGTCGCCGAAGCGATAGTGGGCCCGCTCCCGGGCCGGCTCGTAGAGAAGGCGCGCCAGGTCGCCGCGCAGGATCTCCATCTCGGCGGTCGGGCCATCACCCTCGGCCCCGGCGACGTCGAACCGCGCGGCGACCCGTCCCCGGCCGTCGATCCAGGCCGTGCCCTCCTCGCCGGTGCCGCTGGCGAGGGCGGCCCGTTCCAGACCCATCCGGCGCAGCACCGTGCGACCGACGCCGCGCACATCGACGTTCTGCCCACCGTCCCGGAAGGCGGGCGCGCGCTCGACGACGGTCACGTCGAAGCCGCTGCGGCCGAGCCACCAAGCCACCGTATTGCCGGCGATGCTGGCGCCGGTGATCAGGATGCGACGCGCCATACGGAAACCACCCCCGGGGACCCAACAGCGCCCGGTGCAACGGGTTGCCGGCGACGAGCGCGGCTGTTCGCGGCGGGACGCTCCCGTCTCGGCGGTGCCGGCGGTGGGATCGCCACCCGGCCGTGCAGCGCCGCGGAGGCCCACCCGCTCCGACCCGCGGCGGCGCCGATCCCCTCGACAGGTCTCGCCGCGTGCCCAACATGAGCGCGACGATCGTGCCGATCGTCCCGCGCGGGACGCGCGCGGAACTCGGTCTGGTCTGCTCAAGGCTGACGTGAGACCGGCGCAGGCAGGGATTTCAGGGCATGACAGGGGGACACGGAAGGTCCATCGGCGGTCCGGGCACTGGCGAGCGGTCGGGTGACGCCGGTGCGGAGACGCGCGAATCTGCTGCTCCGGCCCGCCACGCCGTCGCGCGGGCCGATGGCGGCCTCCCCGGTGATGGCCGCGCGCCCTGCGAAAGCCGGAGAGACCGGACCCGGCGAACACGGCGCGTCGGCGCGCTCTGCGCCCTGATGATCGCGGCGCCGACGGCGACGCGCGCCGAGCCGGTGGCGGCGCTTCTCCGGGACTGGACCACGGCCAACGGCCTCTGCCGCGGCGGCTCCGGCGACGATCCGCGCACGCAGGTTGCCTGCGAACGGCGCGACGGCCTCGATCGCCGGCTCGCCGCCGCGGGCTGGTGCCACGGACGCCCGGCCGACACCGGCGCCCAGAGAACCTGGCAGCCCTGCGGCGACGGCACGCGACAGCCTGCACAGGCCGGGACGGAGACCCCGCAGGGCGCAGCGCGGCGCGTCCTGCTCGATGTCGCCCGGGGCCCTGCGGAGGCCGGGCGGGGACAGCCGGTGCAGTTCGTCGTGCACGCCCTGAACCAAGTCGGCCCCTGGGCCTTCCTCTTCGCGCGGATGCAGCGGCCCGACGGCCGCCCCCTCCCTCGCGCCGCGGACGATCTAGACTCGAACGACTACGCCGCGCTGCTGCGCCAGGACGGAAACGGCTGGCGGGTCGTCGACTTCGCCGTGGGACCGACCGACGTCGCGTGGGAAGGCTGGGACCGGCGCTACGGGGCACCGGCCTCCGTCTTCGCGGTCAGGTGAGGTTCGTCCCCGCCGCATGAACGGAGAGACGCTCACGCGCCGACGCCTTCGGCTCTTCGCGGTCCGGCCGATCCAGGCGGCTGTCCCGGCGCCGGTGTCGGCTCCCGCCAGGACCCGGGAGGCCCGGGCATGATGGCCGCGCGGCGCTGGCTAAGCGCGACGGGGCTCGCGCTGCTTCCGACGACTTCCCAGGCCGCCCTGCCGCCGTCCTGGCAACGCGTGCGTGAAGTCCAGGCCGTCGCGGAGGCGGCCGCGCGGGTGCTGGGATCGCGTCCGATCGATGCAGTCGAGCGCGTCGACGGGGAGCGCTACCGCGTCCGGGCGGGTGACTGTCGGGTCACGGTCCGCGTCGTCGTCCGCCCCCGAGCACAGCCGGGACCGCAGGCCTTCGACGCGATTCCGGACGCTCCGGACTGCCCCTAGGACTGCCACGGGCTTCATCCCTGCGCCGCGGCGTCGAGCGCCGGAGAGGCCTCGGAGAGGTCGCGGCCGCGCACCCGCGGCGCGGCGCTCGCCCGTCAGACAGGCCGGCCCGGCGAGCCGGCGTGCATCGCGCCGATCACGGCGAGCAGACCGAGCAGAACCATGAGCACGGAGTAGTACTGCATCGGGATCCAGAACAGGGTGTGGCGCGGGCGCAGGATCACCGTCTGCCCCGTGCGCGGGTCGAGCAGTTCGCGGCCCGGCCTGCCGTTCAGCCGGGTGCCGAGCCACCAGTTGAAGCCGGCCGCCACCACCCACACCAGGATGACGCCCGTGGGCGTCGGGACGCCCAGGCGGGTGAGCGCCGGATCGAGCAGCACGCTGCCGATCAGGCCCGCCGCCGCGATCAGCGCCGTCAGCATTCCCCAGCCGGACCAGATGATCATTCCCAGACATCCCCTGTCTTGGCGAACGGTCCCGCCTCGCGGGACGCGGTTCCTCCGGCAGGCGCCGGCACGATGTTGCGATGGGCGGCCCAGTCGCGTTTTCGCCGGGTCGCGGGGATTGTCCGACGCCGAAACTGGTATCGACCGGCATCCCGCGCGGCCCGTCGGTCGCCCTCCCGGCCGCGATAGCCGCGGTGCAGATCGGCGGTCATCGGGGTTCGGGCGCGGGTCGGGTCGACGGCGAGGCTCATGCGATCGGCGGATCAACTCACGTCAGGCATCGTCGCGTGCGACACCTCGCACGGCCCGGTCCCGCCGGCAAGCTGACCCCTGACCGAGGGGCGGGATCACCGGAACGGCTGCACGGCCGTCTAGACGTTCATCGACGACCCTCTCGTCGCCGCTGACCAGATCCGTCGACGACCGGAGCGTCGGCGGCCCTGCCTCGCAATGCGCGAATACCGCCGATCTACCTGGAGCCGGACAATCCGAAAAGGATCGCCGCGCCTGCGACAAGGAGCGGCGCCCAGAAATGGACCAGGCCGCCGCCGCTCCAGACCGAGAAGGTCTCCCGGCACCCCGTCGTGTTCATCGCACATCCCAGGGGGACGAAGTACATGAACCACACGAAGGTCGCGATGACGAGAAGTGTCCCGAAAATCAGCGCGGCGCCCCGCATCGACAACATCCTCATGCGCGCCTGGTCCGGGCGCGCTCCGCTACGGCCCGGGGCCACGATCGGATCCCACCCTGCCAGGACCGACGTCTCCTGTCGCTCCATGACGGGCGCGTCCGCGAGGTTCGCGTGAGAGCCGCGACAGGGATCTCGCGGGATCCGCGCCGGCGCGCACCGCGAGGCGGGGGTCCGCGCCCGTGACCGGCCGCGGCCGGAAGAGAGGCGCGCCGCGGATCCGGCCCGTCCGCTACCGGTGAGATGGCGCGGAAGCCGACGCCGGTGTGCAAGGGCCGAGCCCGGAGCGCCCGCGGCGGCCGTCCGGGTCTGGCGCTACCGCGGACCGCCGCCGCGCCGCCGCGCGATCTCGTGTCCCGCGCTGTCGAGGGCGCCCGACGGCGCGAGGCTGTCGTTCGGAACGGCCTGCATGCCATCGTGCGCGGTGCGCGAGGTCGGTCGCGCGAGACCGTGATCGCCGGCGGCCTGCTTCATCGCCAGCGCCCTGCGGGAGCTCGTGACCAGGCGACCGCGCGCCCGGGCGTTCCGCCTGCGCTCGCTCTCCTTGCTGGCGCGCTTCACCGCGGCTGCCAGCACCGCGGCCTTCCGGCGGGTCCCGGTATTGTCGGTCGCGGCGCGCGCGCCGGACGGGGCGGCCTTGCCGCGCAGCTCGCGGCGCTGCCGGCGGGAGATATCCCGCGCACGGTCGCGGCTTGCCCGAAGACGCGCGACCAGCTCCGCCAAGCCGCCGTCATCGGCCTCACCGAGCCTGGGGTGATGCGAGCGCGCGACGAGATCGGCCTCGTCCACGCTCAGGAGACGGGCTTCGTGACGGCTCGATCGGGACATGGGCACTCCTGTGCTGAATGAGGGGTGGCGACAGCGGACGGGCGGATGGCGGGCGGCGATCAGTCGGGGCCGCCCAGGGTCGGTGTCCGGCGCAGCGCCGTCTCGCGCAGGGACCGGTCGGCGTAGGTGCCCTGCACCGCCGCGCGACCGCCGTGGTCAAACAGGTCGAGCATCAGGGCGCTGTGGATGAAGCCGAGATGGCTGAAGGCCTGGGGGAAGTTCCCCAGGAAAGCGCCGTCCGGCGCGACCTCCTCGGCGTAGAGGCCGACGTCGTTCTGGAGGGCGCGCAGGGCGTTGAAGCGCAGCCGCGCCTCCGCGTCCCGGCCGAGCCAGAGCAGCGCGTCGACCAGCCAGAAGGCGCAGAGCAGGAAGGTGCCCTCGTGGCCGGGCAGGCCGTCGTCGTTCCGGTAGCGGTAGACGAGGTGGCCGTGGCCGAGGCGCTCGATGACGACGTCCACGGTCCGGGCGAAGGCGGCCTCGTCGACCGGGAAGCCGACCAGGGGCGCCATCAGCAGGGCGGCGTCGACGTCGTCACCGTCGAGATATTGCGGGTAGTAGCCGTCCCGGTGGATCCCCGGGCCGTTCACGCAGGCGACGATGCGGTCGCGCTCCCGGCACCACGTCTCGCGCGGGCCGAACAGGCGGATCGCCCGGTCCAGGGCGACCCAGTTCATGATCGCCGCGTGGAGGTAGCGCTGCTCGGGCTTGCGCGGCTCCCAGAGACCGGCGTCGGGGCGGTGCCAGTGCGCGGCGGAGATGTCGGCCAGCCGGGCGCCGTGCCCGAGCATCGCCTCCGGGAGCGTGCCGCCCAGGCGTGTGTAGAGGTAGAGCAGGTCGAGCACCTGCCCGTACGCGTCGGCCTGATGCTGCGCGGCGGCCTCGTTGCCGGCCCGCACCGGCGCGCTGCCCTGCCAGCCCTCGAAATGCGCGATCGTGGTCTCGGCGAGGTCGACCTCGCCCGAGACGCTGTAGAGCGGCCGCAGCCGCCCCTCCGCCCGCGCGCAGAGGTCGGACACGAACCCGAAGAAGGCCTCGGCCTCGCGCAGCATGCCGAACTTCTTCAGGACGTAGAAGGACAGGCACGCGTCGCGGATCCAGCAGAACCGGTAATCCCAGTTGCGGATCCCCCCGATCTCCTCGGGGAGGGAGGTCGTGGCCGCCGCGACCATCGCGCCGGTGGGCGCGTATGTCAGCGCCTTGAGCACGAGCGCCGACCGGATCAGCTCATCGGCGAGCGGTCCCGTGTAGGCGGCGTCCTGCGTCCACAGCACCCAAGCCTTGCGCGTCCGCTCCATCAGGGCACGCGCGTCCGGCGAGGCGTCCGGCAGGGCACCGCCGTAGAGGCTGAAGCTCCGCGCCTGCCCGCCCTCGAGGACGAACCGCGCGGCGGCCCCGGCGCCGTCCCGCACGAGTTCGACATCCGCGACGAGGCCCGGGCATCCCGGTGCCGTCACCCGGCCGCCCGCGATCTCCGGCGGCGCGAAGGACTCGGCGAAGCCCGCCAGCGGCCGGTAGGCGACCACCATCGGAACACGGCCCGACACGCCACTGACGAGCCGGACCAGGAGCGGCCGGTGCGGGCCGCCCTCAGGCCCGACCATGAAGTCGTGCAGGGTCACGAAGCCGTCCGGGGTGGTGAAGGTGGTCTCCAAGATGTTGCTGCGGCTCAGGTACTGCCGCGCCGTCTCGTACCGCCCCTCGGGGCGGATGGAGAAATGGCCGCCGCGCCGGCGGTCGAGCAGCCGGGAGAAGGCCGGGTCGGCGTCGAAGCGCTCCAGGCAGGCCCAGTCGATCGATCCGTCGCGGGCGACGAGCGCGCACCCCTCGCAGTTGCTCAGGAGGGCGTAGGCTTCGATCGGCTGATAGGGGCGCTCGCCCGCGTCGGTCATAGAGTCTCCTGGGTGTTGCGCTTCGACGCGCCGGCTGATGTCGGGCCAGGGCGGGCGAGAACCGCGGTCCGGCCTGGTCAGGCGCAGAGCCGGAAGGCCGGCTCCAGCAGCCCCCGCGCGCCCACGTCGATCAGGATCGTCCGGCCATGCTCCGGATCCTCGGCGCGGTCCGCCACGTCCATGCCCTCGTAGGCGGACGTGACCAGCAGGCGGTCGAGATCGCGTCCCGCGAAGGTCGGACAGGTCGGCTGCCGCATCGGCACCGACACGGTGCGGACCCGCTCGCCCGCGGGGCTGTAGGCGTCGAGGCAGCCGGCGCCGAAGCGCGCCGTCCAGATCAGGCCCTCGGCATCCACGGCGGCGCCGTCGATCGCGCCCTCGCCGCCGCGGTGGTCGAAATGGATCTCGACCGGTCCCCGCGGCAGCCCGGTCCTCGGATCGAGCGGGACGCGGTGAAGCACGCCGACGTCGGTATCGACGAAGTAGCCGGTGGCGCCGTCCGGCGAGAAGCTGATGCCGTTGGGGATCGTCAGGCCGCCGAAGAGGCGGTGCACCTTCGTGCCGGCCACGTGATAGATCGAGCCGCGCCCCTTGGTGGCGTCGCGGTCCATCGTGCCGATCCACAGCGCGCCGCTCGGATGGACGCGGCCGTCGTTGGACCGGTTGTGGTGCAGATCCTCCTCAAGGGGGCAGAGCATCCGGATATCCCCGTCCCGGATCGACCGGACGTAGAGACCGTCCTCCGCCGAGAGCAGCTGGTGGGCGCCGTCGATCGCCGCGATGTCACTGACCTGGACGGGCAGGACGTGGACGAGCGCCTTCTGGGCGCTGGCGATCGGCTTCTCGAACAGGCGCGCTTCCAGGATATCGACCCACCACGCCGTCCCGGTGCGCGGATCGTAGCTCGGTCCTTCACCGAGGTGGCAGCGCACCTGGCTGAGAATTCGGATGTCGTGCGGAGGACGCAAATGCTCGTTCCCGTTCGTGTCGGTCGATGTTCGAGGCGGACCTGTCGCGACGGCGTCAGCACTTGTCGCAGACGCTGCCGAGGACCGCGTCGAGGTCCTTCTGCCGTCGCGTCCGTTCCCGCGGATCGTGCAGCGGCGCGGCCCCCGCGCCGGGCGGCACCGTCTGCCCCACCGACGAGCGGTACGGCGCGTTGATCGTGGTCTCAGGGCCGCCGCCCGTCCCCGTGAACGCGGCTGCCAGCGCCGCATGGATGCAGATGAACGGCGCGATCAGGCCGATGATCGCTCCACGGGTCATCGCTTGTCCGACAGTCATGGCGAGCCTCCCGATTCAATCTCCGATCCGATCTGCCTGCGCGGTGATGCGCGCCTCGTCCGCGGGGCGAGAGCCGACGACCGACGGGAGATCCACGATCGACCACACGGCCATCGGCGCACGGTTATTCCCTACCGGCCCGCGACCGGCGCACCGCGCCGACCAAGAGCAGAGACGCCCTCTCCATGTAATCGTCGTTTAATCCGCAGTCTCGGCAAAATCACCAACCGTGACTTCACGCATCATTTCGTGCCGCGATGGCAAAGTAGATGGTGACATGCAATCGCGGAGTGCCCTCACGCACGCATCGGCGCGGATTAAACGCGGCGCTTAGTTCAGCGATGGATGTCGGGAAGGATCATCCGTCACTCAGACAGATGCGCGCGGTCCCCGTCACGCCCTGCCGGCCAGCTCTTCGGGCGGGCACACGAGCCCGGCGCCCACGGCGATCCAGACGAGGTGTGCATCCGTTCGGGCACCGAGCTTGGCGCGGATCCCGGACAGGTTGTTGTGCACCGTCTTCAGGCTCAAGCAGAGGGCCTCGGCCACGGCCTGCGCCGTCATCCCCCCCGCGGTCAGGCTCAGGATCTCGACTTCCCGCGGGCTCAGCGCGTCGACGGCCGAGCGCCCGCCCGCCACCTCGTCCTGGGCGATGGCGTGGGCGATGTCGGCGCTCATCGCCCGCTCGCCGCGCAGCACGGCCGCCACCGCCGCCAGCAACGCGCGCGGCGGGCTCGCCTTGGTGACGTAGCCGCACGCCCCCGCGGCGAAGGCTCGGCGCGCGACGACGGCTCCGGTGCGCATGCTGAAGACCAGGATGCGGGCCGCCCCGTCCCACTGGCGGATGTGCCGGATGGCCTCGATGCCGCTCGGCCCCGGGAGCGACAGGTCGAGGATCACGAGATCCGGCCCGTGCGCCTTGTACTGGCGGTAGGCCTCCGCCGCGCTCGCCGCCTCCGCCGTCACGACGAGTCCCGGCTGTCGCTCGATCAGGCGGCGATAGCCCTCGCGCACCACCGGATGGTCGTCGACGAGCAGGATGGACGTGGGCATGAGACGCCTCAGACCGCGGTCGGGACGGTCGCGCAGGCGCGGATCCCGCTGCCGGTGCCGGTCAGCGTGAAGCTGCCGCCGAGGGCGGCGAGCCGCGCGCGGATGCCGACGAGGCCGCGGCCGGTGCCGGAGGCCGTGCGCGAGACATCGCCCTTGCCGTCGTCGTCCAGCGTGAGCGTCACCGCCCGCGTTCCGGTCTCCGTCCGGACGACCCGCAGGAAGATCCGGCTCGGACGCCCGTGGCGGAGGGCGTTGGTCAGGAGCTCCTGCGCGATGCGGTAGAGGCTCGCCGACACGGTCACGGGCATGTCGGCGAGGTCGCCGGCCACGTCGAGATGGAGGGCCGGGCCGGACCTGAGCTGCGCCCGCCAATCCGCCACGAGGCCCCGCAGCGCGTCCTCCAGCCCGGTCTCGGCGAGGTCGGGCAGTTCGAGGCGTGCCAGAGCCCCGCGCAGGCTCTCCCGCATGGTGGCGAGGACGGCCTCGATGCCGCGCGCGTCCGCGCGCAGATCCTCGCGGTCGTCGGGCGCGGCGAGTTCGATCGCGGCCGCCCGGGCGCCCGCGGCGGCGAGGCACTGGCCGAAGGCGTCGTGCAGGTCCCGCGCGAGCGCCTGCCGCTCCTCTTCCTGCACCGTGACGAGCCGCTGCATCAGCTCCGCGCGCGCGGCCTCCGCGCGGGCGAGCCGGTCGGCGAGGTCATCGCAGGCGCGTGCGATCCGGTCGAACTCGGCGGCGGCGAAGCGCGGCAGCGGCGACCGGGTCCGGGCCGCGTCGAGCCTCGCCAGCCCGCGCACGATCTGCCCGGCGGGCGCGACGAGGCGCGTGACCGCGAGCCAGTTGAGGAGCAGTGTCGCCGCCGTCAGAGCGAGCGCGAGCCCGCCCGCGAGACGCACCCGCTGCCAGACGCGGGCCGCCGCAGCGGTCGGATCGGGCCAGGCGGTGACGCTGCCGATCGTGCGCTCGCGGAAGACGATCGCGCGGATCGTCGGCGCGGCCGCGGCGTCCCCCGTAACCGCCTCCCGGAACCACGCGGGGGCGGCATCGAGGCCATCCCAGTCGCCGCAGACGCGCCGCGGCAACTCGACGCCGAGCTGGATGTCGGCGCAGATCCCCGGGAGGATGGTGAGGAGGGCCGGTGCGGGCTGCGGCGGCGCGGCGGGCATCGCGACCGGACCGGCGCTGCCGAGCCCCGGCTGACGCGCAAGCTGCGCGGCGATCCGCTCCGCCGAGGTCGCGGCCTCCCGCTGCAGGCTCGCCTGGGCCGCGAAGCCGGTCCAGGCGACCGCTCCGGCCAGGCACAGGAGGGCGACCACGAGGAGGCGTAGGCCGAGATGCGCGGGCAGGCTCATGGGGGCGAAACGGCCGGGCTCGAAGCGACGTGCCGATCTGGCACCGGGAAGGGCCCGGCGCGCAAGCCGCGCCGACGCAGCGCGGGAAGAATGCCCGGCCGTGCGCGGGAGGACGTCCCTGGCCCGCGCCCCGCACGCCTCGCAGGATGGCGGCGTTTCGTCTCCCGCGGAGCCCGCCATGGCCTCTCACCTGTCCCGCCGCAGCCTGCTCGCCGCCTCCGCCCTGCTGCCGCTCGGCCTGCACCGCCCCGGCGCGGCCGCGCCCGGACCCGCGCCCCACCGGGTCGGCGCCTTCACCGTGACGCCCCTGCGCGACGGGCTGTTTCCGCTGGAGCCGCGCATGATGCCCGCGGCCGAGAGCCCGGCCGGACGGGGTCTGTTGACGGGGGCCGGTCTTTCCGGGGAGGGTCCGTCGCCGGAGCCGGTCAACGCCTTCCTGATCCGGCGCGGCGCGCGCCACTGGCTGCTCGACGCGGGCTGCGGAACGGTCTTCGGACCGGACTTCAACCGGGTGACCGCCGCGCTGGCGGCGGAGGGCGTGCGGCCCGACCAGGTCGAGACCATCTGGCTGAGCCATCTCCACGCCGACCACGTGGGCGGTCTCCTGACGCCGGGCCGCCTGGCGCGGTTCGCGAACGCCGAGCTCGTGGTGCAGGAGCGCGAGGTCGCCTACTGGTCGGATGCGGGAGCGCGGGCCGCCGCGCCCGACGCCCTGCGGCCGATGTTCGAGACGGCGCAGGCCGTGCTCGCCGCCTACCCCGATCGGATCCGCCGCCTCTCGGGCGAGGCCGAGCTCGCCCCCGGCATCCACGCGATGCCGCTCCCCGGCCATACGCCGGGTCACATGGGCGTGCTGATCGCGGACGGCGTGGACCGGTTGCTGATCTGGGGCGACGTCATCCACTCGCGGCTCCTGCAGATGCCGCACCCGGACTGGACCGTCATCTGGGACACGGATCCGGCGGAGGCGATCGCGACCCGCCGGCGCATCCTCGACCGCGCGGCGGCGGAGGGCCTGAGCGTGACCGGGATGCACCTCGCCGCCCGCGGGCGGATCGAGCGGGACGGGGCGGGCTACGCGCTGATCTAGAGGATCCGGTTCGTGCCGCCGGGTCCGGCCGAGTCCGCGATGCGGCGGGACGACGCCGTCAGCCGCGGCCCCAGTCCCGCAGGTCCCGGACGAACAGGTCCGGCGCCTCCATGGCGGCGAAATGGCCGCCGCGGGGCATCGTCTGCCAGCGCGAGACCGCGTAGCCGCGCTCCAGCCACTCTCGCGGCGGCGCGGGCGTGCGCGGATCCGGGTAGGCCGCGAAGGCCGTCGGCACCGTGACGCGCCGCCCCGGCGGCATCCGGCGCACACCCTCCTGCTGCGCGCCGGCGTAGAACCACGTCGCCGTCGCGAAGGAATCGGTGAGGATGTAGAGCAGGGCGTTGGTCAGGAGCTGATCGTTCGTGAAGACCTGCGCGAAGGGCCGCTCCCGCAGGTCGGCCCAGTCGTGGAAGCGCTCGACCAGCCACGCCAGCTGCGCCACCGGCTCGTCCGCCATGGCGTAGCCGAGCGAGAGCGGCCTGGTGCCCTGCAGCTGCGCGTAGGCCCCGAGCGCCTGCTGGGTGGCTCCGGCCTGCTTCTGCCAAGCCCGCTCCGCGGCGCTCTCCGGCTCGGCATCGGGCTGCACCAGCAGGTAGTTCAGGTGGATCGCCTCCAGCGACGCGGCGTGGTCGAGACCGAGCCAGGCCGCGACACCGGCACCCCAGTCGCCGCCCTGCACCCGGTAGCGCGGGTAGCCCAGTTGCTCGCGCATCAGGCGGTCGAACAGCCGCGCCGCGGTGCGCGCGCCGATCGGCGCGGCGGGTTTGCCCGAGAAGCCGAAGCCGGGCAGCGCCGGGATCACCAAGTCGAACGCGTCCTCCGTCCGCCCGCCGTGGCGCGACGGGAAGGCCAGGAGCTCGATCACCGACCAGAACTCGTAGATCGAACCCGGCCAGCCATGGATCAGCAGCAGCGGGCGCCGGCCTTCCGCCTCGCCGACGACGTGGACGGCGTGCAGGTCGAGATCCTCGACGCGGGCCAGGATCTGCGGGAAGCGGTTGAGCGCGGCCGCGGCCGCGGCCTCGTCGAAGCCGTCGAGCCAGTGGGCGCACAGGTCGGCCAGGACGGCCGGATCGCAGCCGTAGCGCCAGCCGGCTCCCGTCGGCAGGCGCGGCAGGCGGTAGGCCCGCACGCGCTCCCGCACCCAGGCCAGCCGGTTCGCGTCCCAGGCGACGGTGAAGTCTCGCATGATGCCTCCGCTCGGCTCCGCGTCCCGGGAGCGTGCCGATACCGGCCGTCCCGTTCGCGCGACGTTGATCCGGGTCAACGCGGCCGGGCCGGGACGGTCACGCCGGGATCGCCCCGCCCGGCACGACGGCTATTGGCGGCGCGATCGCGCGAGGGCTGTCGGCCCCCGGCGGCCGGCTTCGGTGCCCTTCCGGGACGCGGACCCGACCGGAGCGCCGCAGGCAGGGTACGTCAGCCGGGCGAGACGCGTCGCGACGTCAGCGCCCGCCGCGCCAGGAACCCGGCCGCGCTCATGGCGAGGATCGCGGCCGCGTAGAGGTCGGCGGTCGT
Organism: Methylobacterium oryzae; assembly: GCF_021398735.1. Taxonomy (NCBI): domain Bacteria; kingdom Pseudomonadati; phylum Pseudomonadota; class Alphaproteobacteria; order Hyphomicrobiales; family Methylobacteriaceae; genus Methylobacterium; species Methylobacterium oryzae. The sequence continues at coordinate 295,342 of NZ_CP090350.1, read as the reverse complement.
CACGTAGCCGATCCGGCGCACGAGATACCCGGCACAGATCACCGGGAGGCTGAACGCCAGGTAGCTCTCGACGTAGTAGCTCGCGAGGAGCTCCGCCCGCTCGCTCGGCTTCGCCAGCGGGACGATCGTGCCGAGGGCGCCGAGGAAGCTCGTCCCGAAGCCGGCCCCGCCGACCAGGGTCCCGCCGATCAGGACCGGCACGCTCCCGCCGTGCATGCCGGCGAGCACGATGACGAGACCGGCGGTCATGGCGAGCGTCCCGATCGTCAGGTTGGCCGCGGCGTCCCGGCCGCGCCGCTGGAGGACCGCGAAGGCGCCGGCGACCATCAGGGCCGCGACCATGACGCCGCTCGTCAACGGGGTCCGGCTGCCCGTCGCGGCGACGACCAGCGAGGGAACGATGGAGAGGTAGAAGCCACCGAGCATCCAGGTCGCGATGTTGGTCGGCGTGATCGCGGCCAGCGGCCGCCTGGCCTGTGGCGGAACCACGACGCGCGGCCTCAGGGCCCGCAGGGCGCCCGCGCGGCGCTCGCCGGTCTCGGGCGTGAGCCAGAGGAGAGCGGCCTGCGCGGCGAACACCGCGCCCAGGATCGCGTAGACGAGGTGGAGGGGGTGCGGGCCGTACTGCACGAGGGCGCTGGTCCCGAGCGCGCCCGCCGCCATCCCAATCAGCGGCATGATCGCGTTCACGAGCTGGGCCCGCGCCCGGTCGACGTCGACGAGCGCGGCGCCCAGCGAACTCGCCGCGATGCCGGTCGCCACGCCCTGGACGAAGCGCGCCGCGATGAGTCCCCACGCCCCGCTGGCCGTCGTGAACAGGGCCATCGCCACCAGCTCGAGGAGCAGCGCGCCGAAGATCACCGGCCGTCGGCCCAGATGGTCCGAGATCGACCCGGCGACGAGGAGCGCCTTGAGGAGCGCCAGCGCGTAGACGGCGAACACCGCGGTCGTGAGCACGGGGGAGAGCGCGTAGGTCTCCTGGTAGAACCGGTACAGCGGCGTCGGAGCGGCGGACGCGGCGAGGAAGGTGCCGAGCACCGCCGCGTGGAAGAACAGCGTGCCGCTGCCCGCGACAGCCACAACTTTCAGCTTGCGGTCCCTGGTCATTGGCGAACCTAAAGGCTAATCCGTTGCGTTTGATGCGTAGGCCCTCCGCACCACAAACGCAATATCTTTGCGTTTGTGGTGCCCCAGATGGCAGAGTGCAGGATGACGACGAGGCAAGGGCCGCGTCCGGGCGGCCGCAGCGCGCGGGTGCAGACCTCGGTTCAGGCGGCCGTGCGCGCGCTCCTGACCACGACGGACCGTTCGGAGATCACGGTGCCCCTGGTGGCCGCCGCGGCCGGCGTGACGCCGTCGACGATCTACCGCCGGTGGGGCACGCTCGCCGAGCTCTTGGCCGATGTCGCGGTCGAGCGGCTCCGTCCCGACGGCGAGCCGGCCGATACCGGGAGCGGCCGGACCGATCTCGAGGCGTGGGCGGAGCAGTACGCGGACGAGATGTCGTCCGCGCCGGGGCGGGAGATGATCCGGGACGTCCTGGCGGCGGCGGACGCGAACTGTGCCCAGCGATGCTGCAGCTTCACCCGCGATCAGATCGCGATCATCGCGGATCGGGCCGTGGCCCGCGGCGAGGCCTTCCCGGACCCCGAGGCGGTGCTGGACGGGGTCGTCTCGCCGATCCTCTACCGGATTCTGTTCGGGACCGCGCTGGACCGGGAACGGATCCTCGAGCTGGTCGACCGCACCCTGACGGCGCGCGAAGCGACCTGACCCGAGGCGCCGACCCCGTGCACCGACCTCGCGGAGGAGGCCGGGCTCCTGACCTCAGCTGCCAGGAGGCGCGACGAGCGGCCCGTCAGAGCGGCTCCACGGGCTGGGCGCGCGTCCGGTCCTTTCCGCGGGTCGCTATCGCGGGTTGCGCCAGCGACGCGCCCGCGTAGCCCGCGGGCGCGACGGCGAGGATTGGTCGCCAGGTCGAGGACCACGCGCGCAGCGGCTCCGGATCGCCGCGGAAGGCGAGGTCGAGAAAGGCCAGCGTCCCGGCGGCGGTCGCCGCCTTGACCTGCGGGTTCAGGTTCAGACCGCCCGTGAGGGGACGGTCGGTGAAGATGCTGTGCGAGCCGCCCTGGAAGACCGCCAAGGACTTCCGGGGCGTCGCGATCGCCTCGTACACGGCGAGGCGGTCGCTGAACGGCGAGGTGCGACCGGGCAGCTGGATGACATCCTCGGTCGCCGTCACGTGCAGGGTCGGGATCTCGACGGCGCCCAGGACCGCCCGCAGGTCGCGCTCGCCGTAGAAGGGCGGCGCCGAGATCACGATCCCGGCCGCGATTCGCGGATCCCGCGCCTGAAGGGCGTGCCCGTCGCGGACGACGCGCGCACCCGCGGCGATCAGAGTCGTGTTGGCGCCGTAGGAATGGCCGGCCGCCACGATCCGGCGCGGGTCGATCCGGTCTCCGAAGGCGCCCCCGTCCTGAACGAGGAGGCGGTCCAGGGCGAAGCGCAGGTCGCGCGCCCGGGCGATCGCCTCCCGTTCCTGCGCCGCCCGCTCGATCCGGTCGAGCAGGGCCAGGGGATTGCCGGTCCAGACGGAGCTGTCGCTGCCGACGTGCTGCAGGTGCAGGCTCGCGATCCCGTGGGACGACCAGTGCCGACCGAGATAGCTGTAGCCGGTCCGGGACTGTCCGAGACCGTGCGAGAACACGACCAGCGGGACGCGGCGCCGGAGCGACGACGTGTTCGGCCAGTACAGGCGTACCGGCACCGGTCGCTGGCGCGCGCCGTCGACCCAGTCGAAGTCGACGATCCGGACGTCCTCGACGACGGGCTCCGCCGCGGCCGGCCGCGTCACACCCGCGGCCAGGGTTCCCAGCAGCATGGCGCCGACCTGCCGACGGTTGGGCAATGGCCGTGCCGCTGTCGGACCGGAAGACTCGAGCATGGGGAAGGCTTTCGCGAGAGGAGGGGAGCCAGGAGGGTTCGCAGAGCCGCGCATCGCCGGCCGCAGCCCGATCACGACGCGCCCTCGCCCCCGGCGCGCGCCAACCGAATTCCGTTCGCCGACGGAGGCCCCGACGGCGAACGAGGCTGCCGATATCGGCAGGAAGGGGCGGGCGCCCGACCGGACTCCGCACCGCGTCCCGAGACCGCGCATCAAAATCGCACTCGGTGTAAAAATATAATTGCACCGCGTGCAACTTTGCAAGTGCGGAATCGCATGTCACAACGCCGGCATGGGGAGCCCGCCACCGAAGCCCGGCAGCCTGCGCGCGCGAAAACGGCAGGAGACACTGGAACGGATCGCCGAGACCGGCCTGCGGCTGTTCAGCCGGCACGGCTACGAGGCGACGACCCTGGACGCGATCGCCGAGGCGGCCGGCATCTCGCGTCGAACCTTCTTCTACTACTTCAAGTCAAAGGAAGAGATCCTGCTGGAGTGGCAGATGCGCGGCTTCGGCGCGGCGCTACGCAAGGCCGTCCTGGCCCAGCCGGATGGCAAGGTCCCGGTCGAGGCCGTCCGGGACGCCCTGCTGGCGCTGTCGACGGGTTTCCGGACCCAGGAGTTCATCAGCATCGATCGCGTCATGCGGTCCAGCGAGACCCTGAAGGCCCGCAAGCAGGCGGCCTACGGCCTGCACGAGCAGGCCCTGCACGCCGCGCTGATCGAGCGCTGGCCGGATCCCGTCCGCAGCGCCCCGCTGCGCCTCGTCGCCATGGCGTCGCTCGGTGCGATGCGCTTGGCGATCGAGGCCTGGATCCAGGCGGGCGGCGACCGTCCCGTGGACGCCTTCCTGCGGGCGGCCTTCGCCGGTCTCACGGCCGAGTTCTGCACACCGTCCCGATAGTCCCGCCGCGATCGGCACGCCGCCGCGGCCCCGCGGTGACGGGCGCGACGCCGTCACCGCCCATCGGCCGGCAGCGCGACGAAGGGATCGCAGGCGGGAACGCCGAGCGGCGCGAAGTGCCGCACGTTCCGGGTCAGGACCGTCCAGCCGTTGCAGCGCGCGGTGGCGGCGATCGCGAGATCCGCGAAGCCGGGCGCGTGCCCCTGTCCGCGCGCCAGATCGGACAACCCGCCGATGTGGCGCGCGACGGCGAGGTCGATCGGGAGGACCTTGGCGGCGTACAGGTGCAGCAAGGTCTCCAGCCACGCCGCGAGGCGCTCGGCCTTGCGCGCGGCACCGTCCCTGCGGCTCTTCGCGATGCCGTCCTCGATCTCGGCGATCGTGACGACCGAGAGGTGGAGCCCCGCGCTGTTCCGGTCCATCCAGTCGATCAGTGCGACGGCCGGAACGGCCTTGGTCGGCGCGCCGGCCGAGAGCACGTTGGTGTCGACGAGGTACACCGCCTCACAGCTCGGCGCTTCTGAGCCCGCCGGACGGGGGGGCGAGGTCGTCCGCCGCGACGGGCGCGGCCATGAGCAGGCGGCCGAACGACGGGACGCGGGACAGCCGCTGCCAGTCCTCGAAGCTGAGCAGCACGGCCTCGGGGCGGCCGTGGCGGGTGATGATCGAGGGCGCGCCCTGCTTCGCTTGGTCGATGACGGCCGACAGCGTCGCCTTGGCGTCCCGAAGCTGGATCTCCTGCATGGCGCTCTCCGTGACCACTGTGGTCATAATGGGTGTCCAGGTTCCGATCTGCAAGGACCGCCCGCGGCCCGTCGTCGGCACCCGGCCCCGGCGGCTCGCCGGGGCCGACCCGTGTCCGGCACGCAACAGTTGATTGCAGACCAGATTATGCCCCTTGCGGTTGCAGCGCTTTAGGACCAACGTATGTTACTGTTAACTGAATACGGGTGCTCGGGTGGCAGCTTTTAAGCCCCTGGACGGGCAAACAGCCTCGGAAACCTTCCAGACGGCGCTGGACGCGCTCGACGTCGTCGGCCGCTGGGAATGGGACGCGGGCGTCGATCGGGTGCGGGCCGATGCCTTCGTCGCCCTGGTGTACAACGTCGATCCGGCCGAGGCCGAGGAAGGCGTCCCGCTCGGCCGCTACATGAGCAGCATCCACGCGGACGATCGCGAGCGGATCGATGATCTGATTCGGCGCAGCGCCCGCGAGGGGACACCGTACCTCGCCGAGCATCGGGTGACCTCGGCGGACGGTCGGACGCGCTGGGTCTTGGTGCGCGGGCGCTTCACCGGCGATCATGTCGGGCGGCTCCAGGGCGGCAGCGGCATCCTCCTCGACATCACCCGGATGCGGATGTTCGAGGACATGGCCGACGAGGCCGTGCCGCGTGCGGAGACGTCGCCCCTCGAGCTGGCAGCGGATCACGCCATCGCGGCGATGTACGCGATCAGCGAGTTGCGGGACGCGGAGCTCAAGGTGCAGGCCGAAGCGCTGCTGATGACGCTGGGCCGCAGGCTCGCCCTCCAGGAGGTCCAGGACCGGCACCGCCAGATGAACTGATCGCGGTGTCCCGAGCAAGATACAGCATGGGGCGGAGCGTCGACCGATCCTGTCCGGGAGCGGGAGACTGGGCCAGACACGCGCGCTATGCTGGTGGATCGGCAGATCAGCGCGGCACGGATGATCCGGCGTTCCAGAACGACAGTCATCGTCCTCGGCGTCATCGCCGGGGCCGCCGTCGCTGCTCTGCTCATCCATCTCCTCCTCGGCCTGCTCTCCCTCGACATCGCGGTCGCCAAGACCAGCACCGAGGATCGGGAGGCCGCGCAGGCGCTCACGCAGCTCTTCGAGACCCAGCATCCGCGGGTGCGCATCCGGACGATCTTCGAGCCGGATCGCCTTGGCGCCTCGGCGGCCCTCGACAAGGGCGAGACCCAGCTCGCCCTGGTGCGCAGCGACGCCGCGCCGAAGGACGGGCAGACCCTGGTCATCCTGCGCCGCGACGCGGTGGTCTTCGTCGCGCCCGGGGGCAGCCCCGTCGACAGCGTGGCCAAGCTGCGGGGCAGCACCGTCGGTCTCCTCGACGGGCGTAAGCTCGACCCGCTCCTGCTCGACCTGATCCTGACGCATTTCGGCGTGCCCCCGAGCAGCGTGCATCGCCGGATCCTGACGATCGACCAGCTGACAGAGGCCGCCCGCAGCCGCCAGATCGGTTCGGTGTTCGTGGTGGCTCCGGTCGGGAGCGCGCTGTGGCTGCCCCTGTTCACGGCGCTGCGCAAAGGCTCCGGGGCGGCGAAGCTGTTCGAAGTCGACGAGGCGGCGGCGATCGCCAAGGAGCACCCCGTGCTCGACACGATCGACGTGCCCAAGGGCGCGTTCCTCGGCTCCCTGCCGGCACCGGGCGACGACATCACCACGCTGTCCGTCAGCCACCGGCTCGTGGCCCGCGGCGCCATGCCGGACTGGCTCGCCGGCGAGATCACCCGCGAGGTTCTCACCGGCAAGCCGCGGCTCGTCGCGCTCGACGACGATCTGGCCGGCATCGAGGCCCCCGACACCGACGACAAGGTCCAGGCGCTCCCGATCCACCCGGGCGCGACGGCGTACCTGACCGGGAACCAGCCCAGCCTGAGCGATCAGGCGCAGAACGCGGCCTACTGGGTCGGGCTCATGATCAGCGCGCTGGCCTCCCTCGGCGCGGCGGGCATCGGCCTGTATCGGCGCTTCCGGCCGCTGCAGCCGCCCACCCGGGTCATGCGCCTCCTGGAGATCTGGCTGTCCGTGTCGAGCGCCGATCCGGTCGAGCTCGATCATCTGGAGCGGGAGGCCGACGCGCTCGCGGCGGAGACGATCCGGATGGAGGCCCACAGGCGGACGGAGAGCGTCGAGATCCGCCTCGTCGCCCTGCTCGTCGCGCATGTCCGCGAGGCCGTCCAGCGCCGGCGGCGGCACGTGGCGCAACGGATGACCTAGCGCCAGGCGATCCCGGCACCGGCCCCCGGCGGCGGCCGATCCCGGCCCGGTCGCGGCCTCACGCGAGCAGGTCGCGATGCGTCCGATGCCCGCGCAGCCACGCCCGGGCGTAGCCGCACAGGGGCACGATCCGATCGCCCTCGGCGCGCGCGTGCGCCGCGACGCCTTCCATGAGACGGCCGGCCGCCCCGGTGCCGCGCAGGACCGGCGGCGCGTAGACGTGGCTGATGACGAGCTGGCCGGGCTCCCGCCGATAGGTCGCGAAGACGACGTCACCGCCGACCTGCAGCTCGAAGCGGCCTCGCTCGACATTGTCGCGCAGCATCTCGGTCCTCCTCGTCCCCCGGCTTTGCGCGGCTCCGATCGGGAAGCACCGCGTCGAACCCGGCGCTCTGCAGGATCCCCGCGCCGCCACGGACGGCCTCTCGGAGGCCCGCGCTCCCGCGACGGTTATATGGGGCGCGTGTCCTCGTCGCGGACGCGGGTCAGAACCGACGCGTCGGCATCGCCGCCGACGACGCGGACATGGCGCGCGAGCGCCGCAGCACGACGAGGCCCGCCGGACGACGCGGCCGGCGCGGCCGGCACGGCGGTCCGCTCCTCGCGGCGCGGATGCGGCGCGGATTAAGCGCGGCCCGCGATCGTCTAACTCTGGACATCCCGAGACCACCTGGACCGCCCGGCTCACGCCGCGGCGGTCATTTCGTGCCGGCATCGTCGGCGGACCGGCCCCTCCGGCCCTCCGAGCCACTCTCAGCGCGGCCCGCCGCGCCGTGTCGGACCGATCTGCGGGCTCCCCGCGGGGAGGCCGGTCCACGTCGGCGTCCCACAGCTCAGGCGCGATCCGGGCGGTTTGCCCGCCGATGCGCGCGCCCGGACCGCTATCGGATATTTCGGCACGTCAACCCGAAGTATTCAATAAGAAAAACATAACACTATGATCTCAAGCTCGATACTTTGCGATATTCCGGAACTCAGACAGCTTTCTGTGCTTGCCCAATGGTAGTTTTCTGGAGAACATCATGACCGCAATCCGGATCTTCGTCCTCGTGTCGTCGCTCCTTCTCGGCACGGCCGGCGCGGCAACGGCGCAGGGCGCCGCCGGAGGATCGACGTCCGGGCCAGCGCCGTCCGGGTCGGGCGGGCAGCGGATGCAGCACGGCGATCAGATGAAGGGCGGAGAGAGGGGCGGGGGCTCGGGCAACACCGGCGTTCCGGGCGCCTCGCCGGCCGACGACGGAAACAAGACTCAGGATTCCCGTACCACGAAGACGAGAGACCGCTGAGAGACCGCGGGTCCGCGACCGCCCGTCCGGAGGCACGGGCCCGGCCGGAACGGCCGGAGCGGTCCCGTCACGCCGCGCACGCCGTCGCGCGGCGCTCTCACTTCCGATCCGCAGCCCCGCGCGACGTGTCCGTTCGAGGACGCGATCCGGCGACGCGACGGCACGGCCGCCAGCGCCGGAAGGCCCGGAACGGATAGCCGGCCGGGCCCGGCCGACGCCCGCTCATCCGAGGGCGTCGGCCGCGGTCACCGGCGCGGATCGGGCGCCGCGCGCCGAGAACCGGCGTTTCCGATCCCGGTTAGCTTTCGTGAGGGGAAGCCAGTCATGGAGGCGTGGGTGCCGCGCTATTTCTTCGATATCCACGACGGTCAGTTGCAACGCGACGAGGACGGGACCGAGTGCGCCGATTTCGACGCTGCGCGCAGAGAAGCGATGATCTCCCTCCCGGACGTCGCGCGATGGGAGATCCCGAGCGACGGGGACAGGCAAACCTACACGGTGGTCGTCCGGGATGCGGCCGGCGCGCCGATCTACACGGCGACGCTGACGTTCACCGGCCTGAGGCTCAGCGAGGCGGCCGGGTAGGTTCAGCCCGCCGCGCGCATCCGGCGCGCTCCGACATCGGCCCAACTCACCGGCGCCGGACGTCCCGCGTGGACACGGCCGACGCCGGTCAGGGGATGTCGGCCGGCTTGACGTCGATCCGGTCGAACCGGCCGAGGCGGTAGATGAGGAACGACAGGAGCCAAGCCGCCGCGAAGAGGCCGACGATGGCGAAGCCGAGCACGCCGAAATGGTCGTTGATCGCGGCGATCCGCTCCCAGAGCCAGCCCTGGAGGTTGAGCTTGTCCGCCAGGAGGTTCAGCGCCTCCAGCGTGCCGACCACCAGCGCGACCACCACCGACACCAGGGTGATGGTGAGATTGTAGAACAGCTTGCGCATGGGCTGGACATAGGCCCAGCTGTAGGCGCCGAGCATCAGCACGCCGTCGGTCGCGTCGACCAGCGTCATGCCGGCGGTGAACAGCGCCGGGAAGACCAGGATCGTCCAGAGATCGATGCCCTGGCTCGCCTGGGCGGCCGAGAGCCCGAACAGGCTCACTTCCGTGGCGGTATCGAAGCCGAGCGCGAAGAGCAGGCCCAGCGGGTACATGTGCCAGGAGCGCGTCACGAGGCGGAACAGCGGCCGCAGGATCCGGGCGAGGACGCCCTGGTTGGCGAGCAGCATGTCGAGGTCGGCCTCGACGTAGCGGCCGGTGCGCCGCACCTGCCGGAACGCGCGCCAGACCCCCGCGAGGACGACGAGATTGACGAGGCCGATGAGGATCAGGAAGGCGGCCGAGACGCCTGTGCCGATCAGGCCGCCGAGTTCCCGGTAGCCTTCCGAGGCCGTGATCAGGCTGGTGGCGGCCAGCGCCACCGCGGCCGCGGCCACCACCACGACGGTGGAATGGCCGAGGGCGAACCAGAAGCCGACCGAGACCGGCCGCTGGCCCGCCTGCATCAGCTTGCGCGTGACGTTGTCGATGGCGGCGATGTGGTCGGGGTCGACCGCGTGGCGCAGCCCGAAGACGTAGGCCAGCAGCGCGGTCGAGAGCAGGGCCGGCTGCCCCGCGAACAGGCTGTAGGCCCAGGACCAGGCGGCGACGTTGGCCGCGATCAGGACGAGGTAGAGCAGAACGATGCGGCGCCGCACGACGCGGGGCGCCGTGCCATCGGACGGGACGATCGCTTCCATCAAAGCCTTACCCACCCGAATACCGTCCCCTCGGCCCCGTTGCCCGGGCCTGTCGCGTCGCTGCTGCCGTGCAGCACGGAATCCGACATAGCGCAGAAGCGGTCGGCCTGCGGAGTCCCGCAGGCGCGTCCTCTCGCCGGAGCGACGACCCCGGCGGCTGCCTGGACGGGGGCCGCGGGCCCGCCATCAGAACCGCACCGTCACCGAGCCCGTGATCCGCCGGGGCGAGCCCGGATAGACCCGGAACACGTTCAGCGAACTCTCGTAGTACGCGGTGTCGAAGATGTTCTCGACGTTGAGCGCGATCCGGGCATTGTCGAAGCGGTAGTAGGCGAGCGCGTCGACCGCGACGTAGGCCGGCAGGGTGAAGCCGGAGCCGGCCGCGTCGCCGGCGCGCGCGCCCACGCCCCGCACGCCGCCTCCGATACCGAAGCCGCGCCACGCACCCTCCGGCTCGTAGACCGCGAGGAGGCTGCCGGAATGGCGCGGCACGTTGATGAGCGGGGCTCCGACCGGGAGCACGTTGTCCTTGGTCACCCGGGCGTCGGCGTAGACGTAGCCGGCCAGGAGCTTCAGCTCGGGCGTGATCTGCCCCTGGGCCGTCAGCTCGAACCCCTGGCTGCGGACGGCCCCGGCGGCGAGGGAGAAGCCGGTATTGGCGGGATCGGGCGTGAGCACGTTCTCCCGCTCCACCCGGAAGGCGGCGGCGGTGAGGAGCAGGCTGCCGCCGAACAGCTCGGACTTGGCGCCGACCTCGTAGCCGAGGCCGGTCTCGGGCGGCAGGGCCGTGCCGCGGGTCACGGCGGCGGCGTCCGGGCCGATGTTCGGCCGGAAGCTCGTGCCGACGTTGGTGTAGAGGGCGAGTTCCGGGATCGGCCGGTAGACGAGGCCCGCCCGGGGCGACGCGGCGACCCGCGACTGGTCGACCTGACTGCGGACGGCGCGCTCGCGGAAGCTCTGCTCGAAGATGTCGAGGCGCACACCGACGAGCGCCCGCCATTCGGGGCTCAGGACGATCTCGTCCTGCGCGTAGAGGCCGGTGTTGGTGATCCGCTCCAGGTTGTTGCGCGGGATGGTGATCGGCGGCAGCGCCTGCCCGTAGACCGGGGCGTAGATGTCCAGGGCGAACGGGCTCGTGCGGAAGTTCGAGCGGAAGTACTGCGTGCGGCTGTCGGTGCTCTCCCGGTCCATGCCGAGCAGTAGCGTGTGGCCGATGCCGGCGGTATCGAAGCGCCCGACGAGGTCGGCCTGCCCGACGGCCACGTCCCAGCGGTAGTCGCGCACGTTGCGGTCGCGCGAGACCGTGCGGTTGTCGGCAGCGATGGCGCGGATCTCCGCCGACTCGCCCGCGAGATCGCCCGTGTTGAAGTAGGTCGCGAGGCGAAGCTGCCAGTTCTCGTCGAACCGGTGGTCGACGCGGACCTGCAGCGTGTTGTTGTTCTGATAGGTGCTCTGCCCGGGCTCGCCGAGGAAGCGGGAGACGGGCAGGAACCCGAGTTGCCGGTTCAGCGCGATGACGCCCCGGTCGAAGACGATCCGGTTCTTCACGAACTCGGTCTCGACCGTGATCCGCGTGTCCGGGGTGACCTGCCAGCTCACCACCGGCGCGACGAGGAGCCGGTCGCTGTCGACGAAGTCGCGGAAGCTGCCCGCACCCTGGGCGGCGAGGTTGAAGCGGTAGAGCACCGTGCCGTCCGCGCTCAGCGCACCGCCGGCATCAATCGTGCCCCGGGTCAGGCCGAACGAGTCGACCTGGTTGCCGAACTCGACGAACCGCTCGGCGGTCGGCTGCTTGGTGATCAGGTTGACCAGCCCGCCGGGGTCGCTGCGCCCGAACAGGGCCGCTCCCGGCCCCTTGAGCACCTCGATGCGCTCGATGTTCTGGGCGTCGGGCGGCGGCGGCGTCCCGCGATTGAGGGGGAAGCCGTTCTTGTAGATCTCGGAGGTGGTCACGCCGCGGATGGCGTAGCTGAAGATCGACAGGCCGCCGAAATTGTTCTGGCGGGCGACGCCGGGCAGGTAGTCGAAGACCCGGTCGACGCGGGTGGCGGCGATGTCGGTGATCGTCTCGCGCGGCGCCACCGACACGGCCACGGGCACGTCGATCTGCGGTGTGGCCGTGCGCGTCGCGCTGACCGCCGCGCCGGCGCCGTAGCCCGGTGTCGGACCGATCAGGCCGATGCTGCCGCGCCCGGACGCCGTCGTGCGGGCGGCACCCTCGCCGACATGCTCGACCGACAGTTCCTCCAGGGTCACGCTCTCCTGCGCGCGGACCTCCCCGACCGGCACGCCGGCGGACAGCATGGCCGCCAGGGCCAGGCGCGGGCTGCCGCGCCGCGCCCCAGCAGGGCGGGCGCATCCCCGGCGCGGCCTGGGACTCTCGCGGAACGACAATCGTCCAGAACTCGCCACCACACACTCGCTGCTGTCGGCGCGCGGCCACGCGGAGGCGGGCGGCGTCACGCCCGGACGGGCGGCACCGTGCGCTCCGCTGGGGCACCGCGCCCGAGGAACGTCGTCGCGCCGAAGGCCGCCTCCCGTGACGCACGTCATCGCCGCCGCCGGACCGTCCCGGTGCGCGGCACCGGCGGCCGCGGGGAACGGGCGCGCCCAGTCGACAGGTGCGGGGCAGATCCGGACGCACCGCGCAGCGCGCACCGGATTACCACCCCGGCTCCGGACCGTGCCCGGATAACCTTGGCAGGAAAATACTTGCCGCGGCGACCGGCCGGGTCAACGCCCCGGCAACCGAATGTAATAATGTTGCGACGACAGTGGCGGAACGGCCACAGCACCGCGGCGCCACGGCGGCGGGCGGGGCCGGGGCGGCCTGATCGGGTACGCCGCTCCCGTCAGGGTCTCACATCCGGCCTGGGATCCGGCACGAACCCGTCGCGGTTCGGCATGCGGACGGCGGCCAGGGTGGCGGCATCGAGCACGGCGCTCTCCGGGACGAGCCCGTTCAGGTACAGGACGTAGCCCGAGACCGCGTAGACGTCGTCGGCGCTGAGCGATTGCGGGGCGTTCATCGGCATCGCCCGCCGGATGTAGTCGAACAGGGTCGGCGCGTAGGGCCAGAAGCTGCCGACGGTCTTGAGCGGTTTCGCCGAGGCGAGCGTGCCCTGGCCGCCGGCCAGCCGCTCGCCGGTCCCGCCCTCGCCCCGGCTGCCGTGACACGAGGCGCATTGGGTCTCGAAGACCTCTCGGCCGTGGGCGACGCTGCCGTGTCCGGGCGGCAGCTTCCGGCCGTCCCGGTCGACGTCGATGTTCCAGGCGGCGATCTCGGCCTCCGTGGCCGGACGCCCGATCCCGAGGCGCTCCGTCGCCCGTGCCGGCCCGGCGCAGGCGAGCGCCAGGGCGATCCCCGCGGCGGCGCGGGCTTCACGCATAGCCATTGGCCACCTCGCCGTCCGCCGCGATGCGCCAGGGCACGACCGCGTTGTTGTGGTAGAAGGATTTGAGGCCGCGCACCGCCGTCAGCGCCTCGAAGCCCGGCTGCACGTAGCCGGTCTCGTCGATCGCCCGGCTCGCGATGGTCGTCGGCGTCCCGTCCCAGCGCCAGGGCAGGCGGAACCGCGTCAGCGCCCGGTTGAGCACCGGCTCCTGCAAGGCGGCGTCGCGCCAGCTCCCGCCCCCGTCCGTCGACACCTGCACGCCGCGGATCCGCCCGCGCCCGCTCCAGGCGAGGCCGGTGATCTCGTGGAAACCGGGGGCGATCCGCTGCGTGCCCGAGGGCCGCGTGATGATCGACTTGGCCTCCATCACGAAGGTGAATTGCCGCGCCGTGCCGTCCGGCATCAGGTCGGTGTACTTCGACGTCTCCTCGCGGGAATAGGCCGGCTCCGCCGTGACGTTGAGCCGGCGCAGCCACTTCACGCTCATGTTGCCCTCGTAGCCGGGCAGCAGCACCCGGAGCGGGTAGCCCTGCTGGGGGCGCAGCCGCTCGCCGTTCTGGCTGTAGACCAGCAGGGCGTCGTCGAGGCACTTCGCGATCGGGATGCTGCGGGTCAGCGCGGCGGAATCCGCGCCCTCGGCCACGACCCACCGCGCGTCCGGCTTGAGCCCGGCCTCCGCCAGGACCGTCGCGAGGCGCACGCCGGTCCATTCGGCGCAGCTGACGAGGCCGACGAGGTCCGACGCCGTCTTGCCCTTGATCGCCTCGAAGCCCGGGTTGCCCGAGCATTCGAGGAAGTAGATGTGCGACTCCGACGGGAAGCGGCGGATGTCGTCCATCGTCAGGATGAGCGGCGTCTCGACGAGTCCGTGGATCATCAGCCGGTGCTGGGCGGGATCGATGTCCGGAATGCCGCCGTGGTGGCGCTCGTAGAACAGGCCGTTGGGCGTCAGGATGCCGTCGAGATCCTGCAGCGGCGTGCGGCTCGACGCCGAGATGTACTGCTTCAGACCCTTCGGGACGTTGCGGATGACGCCCTCCTCGAAGCGCGAGGGCCGGCCGTAGGTCTGGCTGCCGACATCGGCGCCCGGGACCTTCATCCATTCGGGTACGGCCGGAGGCGCCGCCTCGTCCGATCGGGCCGGCCCGCCCGCGAGGACGGCCGCGGCCGCCGCCGCGCCTTGTGCGAGGAAGCGGCGCCGCGCCGGCGGCGATTCGTCGTCCTGGCTCATCGCATGGCACTCCGCCTCGCCCCGCCCGCCGGGGCAGGCCCAGAGTCTCACGCAACGGCGCTCCCTCCTAGTCCCGTCGGAACGGCGCCCGGCGCGCGGTCCGGGGACGGACACGCGCGACGAGATCGTCGACGGCTCCGAGCAGGGCCGCCGGCACGATGTGGAGGCCGTCAGCGCGAACCCGTCTCGTGGTGCGCCCGCAGGCGTCGCAGGGCCTCGAGATCGAAGACCTCGTCGGCGCGCCCGTAGCCGCCATCCACGACCTCGTCGACCAGGACCATGGTGTGCGGGCGCGCGGCCTCCCCGAAGAAGGAGACCAGCAGATCCGTCGTGCGGTGGATCAGATCCGCCTTCTGCGGACCGGTCATCATGCCCTGCGGGATCTTGAAATTGGCGAACGGCATCGATCGTCTCCGGGCTGAACTGATGAAACACGGGTCGCGCCCGCGCGCGGCGACGTGGATCTCCTCGCGGATCTCCGCGCGCACCTCATTCCTGCGCCGCGCGGGCCGCGCGAGCGGCCTCGTTCAGGGTCGCGACGGCCGCGTCGAAGCGGTGCTCGGCCTCGGCGTTGCGCTGGAAGGCGACGCGCTGCACCAGGATCTCGGCCGGCGTCGGCTGCTGCTGGAACAGGGCCATCACCTCGTCGATGAAGTCGGCCAGCGGTAGGTAGCCCGCGCGGGTGGCCTGGCCGGGCGTGAGATCCGTCTGGACCGCCGGCGGCACCAGCTCGATCACCTCGACCCGGCCCTTGAGGACCTCGCGCAGCGAGACCGTGTAGCTGTGGATCGCCGCCTTCGTCGCCGAGTAGGTCGGTGTGGTCGTCAGGGGCACGAAGGCCAGCCCGGACGACACGTTGATCAGCGCCGCGTCCGGCCGTGTGACCAGATGCGCGACGAGGGCATCCGTCAGACGGATCGGGCCGAGCAGGTTGGTGGTGATCGTCGCCTCCGCGTCGGAGAGGTCGCGCGCCTGATCCAGCGCCTCGAAGCGCATGATGCCGGCGTTGTTGATCACCACGTTCAGGGCCGGGTGCTCGGCCGTGACGCGCCGGGCGAACGCCGCGATGTCTCCGGCATCCGCGATGTCGAGGGGCATCGCGTGCAGGCCCGGGCGGCCGGCCGTGACCCGTTCCAGTGCCTCCACGCGGCGACCGGCGACGATGACGATGTTGCCGAGGTCGTGGAAGCGATGGGCGAGCGCGGCTCCGATCCCGGACCCGCCGCCCGTGATGAGGATCGTGTTGCCGGAGGTTTTCATGATGGCGACCCCGTTGTTGTCGCCGCAGAAAGTATGGTTGACACTCTCCGCCCTGAAGTAGGCACCGAAAAGATTTGTACGCACCGAAAGGTGAGTGTCGAATGCGCAGGGCTGCCCCTGACCCCGCGATCGAGGCGAAGCGGCGCGGGACACCCCCGCGGGACGTCGATCCGGCGATCGAGGCCCTGGTGAACGACATCATCGGCCAAGTGGCCGACAAGTGGACCATGCTGATCCTCGAGGCCCTGGAGGAGCACGGCACCCTCCGATTCACGCAGCTCGGCCGGGCCGTGGGCCGGATCAGCCAGAAGATGCTGACGCAGACCGTCCGCCAGATGGAGCGGGACGGTCTCGTCCGGCGGACGGTGCACCCAGTGATCCCGCCGCGCGTGGACTACACGCTGACACCGCTGGGCCGGAGCCTGGGCGCCGCGTTCTGCGGCGTGTGGATCTGGGCCGAGACGCACCACGCCGAGATCGAGCGGGCCCGGCGGGCGTTCGCCGCGGCGGCCGAAGCTCCGGATCTTCCCGCCGACGCCGAGGCACCGTGAGGACGGAGGGCCTCCCGATCGCGGTCTGGCCGCGGAGGACGGAGGTGCGTGCGGCCTTGGCGGGCTCGCCCGCGCGGGGCGGCCCCGCGCCTATTAACTGTCGAGCGGAAGAGCGATGTCGTCCTTCTCCAATGGTCTCGCCAAGCTTGGCGTTTCAGTCTAGCGTCTAGACTGAATTCGGCGGCAAGGCGGGCGCATCATGCAATCCACCCCTCCGTACGGTGAGCCGCCGCTCCCGATCAGTTCCGACGCGATCGCCGACGGCCCGAAGGTCCCCGGCGCGGCGCGGCGTCGCTCCGTGGTCGCGGGCGCCATCGGCAACACGCTCGAATGGTACGATTTCGCCACCTACGGGTATTTCAGTGCCGTCATCGGCCGGAACTTCTTCCCGTCCGACAGCCCGACGACGTCGCTACTGTCGGCCTTCGCGGTGTTCGCCGCCGCCTTCTTCATGCGCCCGATCGGCGGCATCGTGTTCGGCCACATCGGCGACCGCTACGGCCGGAAGACGGCACTCCTGCTGTCGGCGGGCCTCATGGCCGTCTCGACCTTCCTGATGGGCTGCCTGCCCACCTACGCGTCGGCCGGACTCCTCGCGCCCGTCCTGCTCGTGGTGCTGCGGCTCGGCCAGGGTCTCTCCGTCGGCGGCGAGTACACCTCCTCGGCCATCTTCCTGTCCGAGACCGCAGCACCGGCGCGCCGCGGCCTAACCGGCAGCCTCGCCTGCATCGGGGCCGCCGGAGGCATCCTGCTCGGCTCCATTGCCGGGACGCTCGTCACCGGCCTGCTCACGCCGGAGGACGTTCACCAGTGGGGCTGGCGCCTGCCGTTCCTCTTCGGGATCGTGCTCGGCGTCTTCATCTTCGCCCTGCGTCGCCATATCGACGACGATCACGTCGAGACCGTGTTTCGCGAAGATCGGGCACCGACGGACCAGCGCTCACCGCTGCGCACGGCCGTCGAGATCGACGGCTCCGCCATGCTGCGCGCCTTCGCGATGAATCTCGGCCTGGCGTGCGGCTTCTACGTGGTGTTCGTCTACCTCGTGACGTTCATGCACACCGTGTCGGGCCTCCCGCAACACACGGCGTTTCTCATCAACTCCCTCGCCATGGTGGTTCAAGCCGTGTGCATCCCGATCGCCGGAGCCCTGTCCGACCGCTTCGGGCGCAAGCGTGTTCTGGTCCTGACCGGGGCGGGCCTGACAATCCTGTCGTGGCCGCTCTTCATGCTGCTGACCACCGGCGACACGCTTCTGATCGTCCTGGGCCAGGTCGCGTTCGCGATCCTGATCGCCGGCAACGCCGCCGTCGTGCCGACGGCGTTCGTCGAGATGTTCCAGCACCGCTCGCGCTGCACGGCCCTCGCGATCAGCTTCAACGCCTCGATGGCGCTGGTCGGGGGCACCGCCCCGATGGCCGCGACGTGGATCGTCCACCACCTGGCCTGGCCCACGGGGCCGGGCCTCTACGTCGCCGTGCTGTCGGCCATCTCGCTCGCCGCAGTCCTCACGATGCGCGATCGGACCGGAGAATCGCTCGCGTGAGATTATCGGCGCGCGGGGGGCGACACGCGGAGGCCGAAGTCACGTTGCGGCTCTCACCGAGCCGAACGCCTTCATCGATCGTCGCTCGTCTCGATGGTTCCGGGCGTCCGATCGGCGGCGATCCGGGCGGCGCGGTCAATAGGTCACCCTCACTAGTGGTAGCCGAGAGCGGGTCAGCTAAAGTCGACTGACGGAGACAGAAGAGAGCCTGTCCAGCAATGATCGGGTGAGCACTGCGGAGATCTCTTCTTGCCCGACGCGGTCATCGCCATGACCGGCAGACGGGCATCGGCGCTCCCGAGGGACCTGGAGCATGGGATTCGACGTGACACGACCTCTCTGGCGCTCAGTTTCATCCCGCCTCGTCGTCGTGTCCTTCTCAGCACTGATGATCGCGCCGGCGGCGCGGGCGGCCAGCACTCTGGAGGCGGCTCTCCGCGCGGTGCCGGATTCCGTCCTGGCGACGCCTGACCCGATGCCGATCGTCTTCATGGACGTCCAGGCGCTGTCCCGGGCAGCCGGCGGCGCGCTGAGCGACGCCGGCCTGCGGCGCATGGCCTTCGCGCAGAGCATCCGCCCGCTGAACGCCCTCAGCTACGGCGGCGCGCAGACATGGACCGAGAAGGCCGGCATCCCGTTCGAGGACATCTCGTATTTCGCGGCCTTCGGCCAGCCTCCGGCGCGCGTGACTCACTGGGGTCTGGCGACGAAGGCGGCAGCCGACACCCTGGTCGCCAAACTGAAGGACAGGAACTTCCGGCCGGTCCCGACCGCGCCGCGCATTCTCGCCAACGGGGAGCCCCGCGCCCTGAATCTCAGGGCCCGGCAGCCGACCGATCCCTGGTCCGGCCCGATGGGCGAGACCAGCGCGATCCTGGCGATCGATCGCGTCGTCGCGCAGGCGTCCGCGGCCGCGGATCTGGAGACACGCGTCGGGGTCGGCCGGAGCGCGGCGGATCACGAGGCGGTCGCCACAGCGCTGACGGGTCTGGCCGCCGCGGATGAGCGCGACCCGGGCGCGATCCTTCAAGCGGCCGTCGTGACGCCGCTGATGGGGATCACCCCCGACGATCCTGCCGCCCTCCTGTCGGCGACGACCGATCTGGCCGCGCAGAGGAAGGCGATCGCGGATCAGCGCGAGCGCGGACGGGACGGCGTCCCGGCTTATGCCGGCGGTATCGTGGCGGACTATCAAGGCAAGAACGGTCCGGCCCTGCTCGTATCCCTCGCCTATCCCGATTGCCGGACGGCCGACCGGGCCGTCGCCGCGCTGAAGGCGCGTTGGCGAGCCGGCATGGCCCCCGCGGCCTCCGTCGACGGCCGCTCGGTCGAGAGCCCGCAGCGCGGCTGTGCCGCCGTCCTCCGCGTCGATCGTGCCGCGGGTGCGAACACCCCGTTCGGAGAGTTCCTCGGGACCTCCCTGCAGCGCGGCTTCAATGTCCTGCAGATCGGATCGCAGCGATGACCGGTCTCCGACGCGCCGGACCGGCGCGACCGTCCCGGCCGGCGCGGTCGAGGCGCGGTTTTCCTAGGCCTCGGCCGCCCTGGGCGCGGCCGGGTCGCCGGTCGCTCCGAGTTCGGCGGCGAACTTGCCGAAGAACTCGTCGGCGAGCTTGCGCGCGGTCGCCTGCATGAGCCGGCCGCCCAGCGTCGCGATCTTGCCGCCGACCTCGGCCTTGGCGGTGTAGGTCAGGAGCGTCTCGCCGCCCTCCGCCGCGAGGCTGACGGCGGCGCGGCCCTTGGCGAAGCCCGCCATGCCGCCGTTGCCCTGGCCGACGAGGCTGTAGCCCTCGGGGGGGCGCAAGTCCTCGAGGCGGACCGTGCCCGCGAAGGTCGCCGAGACCGGCCCGACCTTGAGGGCGACCTTGGCCGTCATCTCCTCCGGGGAGGCCTGCACCAGCTCCTTGCAGCCGGGGATGCAGCGGGCCAGCACCTCCGGATCGTTCAGCGCCGCCCAGACGGCCTCCCGCGCGACCGGGATCCGATACGCGCCAGCGATGTCCATCCTGGTCTCCTCCTGACACTGCGCCGCCCACCGGCCGGTGCGGGCGCTCAGACCGCGCAGTAGCGCGCCTGGATCTCGGGATCGTCCCGCAGCGCGGCCGCGGGGGCGTGGTAGACGACGGCGCCGCCGTCGACGATGTAGACGCGGTCGGACACGTCGAGGGCGAGCTCGACGTTCTGCTCCACGAGCAGGATCGTGGTGCCGGCCCGCTTCATCGCGACGAACTGCGCGAACATCTCCTCGACCAGGATCGGCATGATCCCCTCCGAGGGCTCGTCGAGGAGCACCATCACGGGCTCGGCCATGAGCGCCCGGGCGATGGCGAGCATCTGCTGCTCGCCGCCCGACATCGTGACCGCCTCCTGCTTCAGGCGCTGCTTCAGCCGCGGGAAGGTCTCGGCGATGACCTCGATCCGCCGCGCCTCGTCGCGGCGCGTCGCGCGCGCGCCCCGTCCTGCCCCCCGGGCGGCCAGGATGCCGAGGCGCAGGTTCTCCTCCACGGTCAGCCCCGGCACGATGCGCCGCTCCTCCGGCACGTAGGCGAGGCCCCGGTGGAAGCGCTCGTGGGGCGGCCGGTGGAGGATGTCGGCGCCCGCGAAGGTCACGCGGCCCTCGCGCTTCGCCACGAGGCCCATGATCGCCTTCAGCGTGGTGGTCTTGCCGGCGCCGTTGCGGCCGACCAGCGTGACGATCTCGCCGGGGCGCACCTCCAGCGAGAGGCCCTGCAGGATGTGGGAGTGGCCGTACCACGCCCGCAGGTCCTCGACCGCCAGGAGCGGCTGCGTGACGGCGGCGCTCATGTGGTCGTGCCCGTGATCTTGCCCGCCGTGTTGCCCAGGTAGACGCGGCGCACCTCCGGATGCGCCCGGATGTCGTCGGGGCTGCCCTCGGCCAGGAGCTGGCCCTGGTGGAGGACGACGAGGCGCCGGCACAGGCCCATGACGAGCTTCATCTTGTGCTCGACGAGGATCAGCGTCCGGGTCTCGGCGAGGCGCTGCACGAGGTCCATCATCTCGCGCGTCTCCTCGGGGCTCATCCCGGCGGTCGGCTCGTCGAGGAGGAGGAGGCTCGGCTCGGCGGCCAGCGCCACCGCGATCTCCAGGGCGCGCTGCTCGCCGTGGGCGAGTTCGCGCGCGAGGCGGTCCATCCGGGCGCCGAGCCCGACCTCGCCGAGGAGTTCCTCGGCCCGCTCCGCCAGCTCGGGATAGGCCGCGCGGTCCCGGAAGAACGCGAAGCGGACCCGCCGGGCCTGGGCGGCCACCCGCACGTTCTCGCGCACCGTGAGGTGCGGGAAGACGTTGGTGATCTGGAACGACTTGGCGATGCCCATCCGGGCGAAGGCGTGCGGGGCCGCCCCGGTGATGTCGCGCCCGCGGAACAGCACGCGGCCCTCGCTCGGCGGGAAGGCGCCCGAGATCAGGTTGAAGAAGGTCGACTTGCCCGCCCCGTTCGGTCCGATGATCGCGGTGATGCCGCCCTCCGGAAACGCGACCGTCACGTCCGACAGGGCGCGGAAATGCCCGAACCGCTTGCCGAGCCCCTCCGTGGCGAGGATCGGCGGCGCCGTACTCGGAGCCTTTGCCGGCGCGGCGGCGACGCTCACCATCCGGCCCTCCTCAGGCGCGCCAGCACCTCGCCCCAGATGCCGAGCGGCAGGAACAGCACGAAGGCGATGAAGACGGCGCCGACGAAGAGCTGCCAGTGGCTCGTCACGGTGGCGAGCCCGTCCTGCAGGAGCGCGAAGGTCGCGGCGCCGACGAAGGGCCCGAAGAAGGTCCCCATGCCGCCGAGCAGCGCCATCATCACGGCCTGGCCGGAGGTCGAATAGTGCATCGTCTCGATCGGCACGATCGAGAGGTGGATCGCCTGGAGACCGCCCGCGAGGCCGCACAGGGCCCCGGAGATCACGAAGGCCGCGAGCTTCATGCGGCGCACGTCGTAGCCGCAGGCCTGCGCCCGGCCCTCGTTCTCGCGGATCGCCTCGAGGGCGGCCCCGAAGGGCGACGACAGGAGGCGCGAGAACAGCCAGACCGCGACGCCGACCACCGCCAGCGCGGCGTAGTACTTCACCACCGGGTCGAGGAGATTGAGGCTGAAGCCCGGCAGGGCGAGCGCCGGCACGTTGATGCCGCGCAGGCCGTTCTCGCCGCCGGTGAAGGCCTCCGCCTGGTAGAAGGCGTAGTAGACGCACATCGACAGCGCCAGGGTCGTCATCGCGAAGTAGATGCCGCGGGTGCGGATCGCCAGCACGCCCATGACGGCGGCGATGAGTGTCGCGAGCAGCGTGCCGGCGACGAGCGCCAGGGCCGGGTGCAGCCCGTAATGGACGATGGCGATGCCGCAGCCGTACGCGCCGCCGCCCAGGAAGGCGGCGTGGCCGAAGGACAGGAGCCCGGTATAGCCGAACAGCAGGTTGAACCCGAGGGCGTAGAGCCCGAGCACCAGGATGTTCACGGCGAGGGCCTGGTAGGGCGCGATCCAGGGGAACACGAGGAGGAAGGCGAGCGTCAGGGCGACGCGATGCCGGCCGCACCACGCCAGCCGGCGCCCGGCCCGGCCGGAGCCCGGCCGGGCCGCCGGCAAGGTAGCCGGAAGGGCGCCTCCCTTCGTGACGGCGGAGGCGGGGGCGCGGGCGCTCATCCGAGGGCTCCGGCCCGGCCGAGGAGGCCTCGGGGCCGCACGAGCAGCACCAGGGCCATGAGGGCGAAGATCGCCATCTTGGTCATGTCGGGGGCGACGAGCGACGTCATCGCCACCACGATGCCGACGATCAGCCCGGCGAGCACGGCCCCGGCCAGCGAGCCCATGCCGCCGACCACCGTGACCACGAAGGCCTCGGCGAGCACCGGGACCCCCATCTCGGGCGTGACGCCCTGCAGCGGCGCGGCGAGGATGCCGGCGAGCCCGGCGAGCGCGCAGCCCAGGGCGAAGACCGCGAGCCAGACCTTGGTGATCTCGATG
Organism: Methylobacterium oryzae; assembly: GCF_021398735.1. NCBI lineage: Bacteria > Pseudomonadati > Pseudomonadota > Alphaproteobacteria > Hyphomicrobiales > Methylobacteriaceae > Methylobacterium > Methylobacterium oryzae. Next base: position 272,541 of record NZ_CP090350.1, on the reverse strand, counting down.
CCGAGCACCTGCACGATCTGCGGGTCGCGGGCGCCGGCCCGGATCACGAGGCCGAAGGGCGTGCGCTCGATGAACAGCCACAGGACGCCCACCACCGCCAGCGCGAACCCGATCAGGAACAGGCGGTAGAGGGGGAAGTAGCCGATGCCGATGTCGACCGCGCCGCGCAGCTCGGGCGGCGCCCCGAAGGGCAGGCCCGTCAGCCCGAAGGCGATGCGCACGCTCTCGACCATCACGTACGACAGGCCGAAGGTGAGGAGCAGCGGGTCGTCGATGCCGCGCCCGTAGAGGGGGCGCACGAGCACGCGCTCCACGGCGAGCCCGAGGAGCCCCATCGCCAGCGGCGCCGCGACGAGACTGAGCCAGAAGCTGCCGGTGTAGCCGTACAGGAAGACGCCGACATAGGCGCCGACCATGAAGAACGCGCCGTGGGCGAAGTTGACGACGTTCATCAGCCCGAAGATCAGCGACAGGCCGATGCCGACGAGCACGTAGATCGCCCCCAGCGCGATGCCGGTCACGAGCTGGAGGGCGAGGAGATCGAGGGGGAAGCCGCCGATCGTGATGGCGCTCAAGGCCGCGCCCTCCCGCGGGTTCGCATGGGGCGCCTCACGCCTTGTGCCCGAGTTCGTCGCAGCCGCGCAGGAAGCGCTCGTCGGGCCCCTCCGTGCCGAGGATCGTGAAGACGTCGTCCGGCGTCTTCATGTCCTTCGACTTCGCCTCGACGATCAGGACCGACTGCACCGACTGGTGGTCGCATTTCCGGAAGCTCTGCGGACCCTTGTAGAAGTCGGCCTTCAGGGCCTCCATGGCGGCCACGACCTTGTCGGTCTCGACCGATCCGGCGGCCTTCACGCCCTCCAGCACCGAGCGGATGCCGGCATAGCCCAGCGCCCCGTAATCCGACGGGACGGCGCCGTTGTAGGCGGCGCGGAACCGGTCGTTGAACGCCTTGGCGGAGGGCACGCTGTCCTCCAGGCGCCAGTAGTAGGAGGTGCCGCCGATCACGCCGTCGAAGGCGTCGCCGCCGGCCTTGCGGGCGGTGAAGAGCAGGACCGGCGCGACGAGCTTGGTGGTGCGCTTCAGGCCGAACTCGGTCGCCTGCTGGATCGAGACGACCTGGTCCCGGCCGAAATTGCACAGGCAGAGCACGTCGGGCTTGAGCGCGGCGATCCGGGGCAGGAAGGCCGAGTAGTCGGAGGCGCCGATCGGGTGGCGGATGTCGGCCACGACCTCGATGCCCGAGGCCTCGCCGGCGCGCTTGAACCCGCGCATCATCTCGTGGCCGTACGCGTAGTCCGCGCTGAGGAAGGCGACGCGCTTGCCCGATTTCGGGAAGACGTAGCGGCCGACCGCGCCCGCGGTCATGTGCGGGTTCAGGGCCTCGTGGAAGGTCGTGCGGCCGAAATCCTTGGCCTCGTTGATCGCGTCGGACTGGCTGATCGAGTTGTAGATCACGCCGCGCTCGCGGGCGACGTTGTTGATCGACAGGGTCACGGCCGCCGAGAGGCCGCCGACCAGGAAGTTGACCTTGTCCTTCTCGATCAATTCGAGGGTCCGGGTCGCCGCCTCGCCGGGGTTGAGCTTGTCGTCGCGCACGAGGAGCTCGGCCGTGCGGCCCTGGAAGCCGCCGGCCTCGTTGAACGTCTTGACGGCGAGCTGGGCGGCGCGGACCTGGTCGTTCGCCTCGGCCCCGAAAGCGCCGGTGAGCGGCACCGGGAAGCCGATCCGGATCGGGCCTCCGGTCGAACCGCCTTGCGCGATCGCGGAGCGCAGGAGCGCCGGGGCGGCGAGCGCCAGCGCGGATGCGGCGGCGCTGCCCTGGAGCAGCCGGCGCCTGTCGAAGCCCGTTCCCATTCCCGTCCCTCCGTCGGCGTTTCCTGATCGGGACCGGTCTCTTCGGCGGACCGTGCCCCGTGATGGTCGATGTGTCCTGACCCGAAAGGGTCATCCGTCCTCGCGAGCGCAGCGAAGCGATCCAGGGATCCGCCACGTTCGGCAGCGTCCCGCTGCCCTGGGTTGCTTCGCTGCGCTCGCAAAGACGGGGAAGCCCGCAGCCGGTTTCAGATCAGTCCCAGCGCCTCCAGCACGACCTCGGGCGTCACCGGCTGGCGCGCGACACGGGCGTTCAGCGGCGCGAGCGCGTCGTTGATGGCGTTGACGACCGCGGCCGGCGCGCCGGCGGTGCCGGCCTCGCCCGCGCCCTTGGCGCCGATCTCGGACGACGCGGTGGCCGAGACCACGTGGGCGACCGCGATATCGGGCATCTCGCCGGCCATCGGCACGAGGTAGTCGGCCATCGACCCGTTCAGCAGCTGGCCCTCGCCGTCGTAGAGGCAGTGCTCGAACAGGGCCCCGCCGATCCCCTGGACGATGCCGCCGCGGATCTGCTCGTCGACCAGGAGCGGGTTGAGCACGGTGCCGCAATCCTCGACGCACCAGTGCTTGAGCAGCCGCACGAAGCCCGTCTCGGTGTCGACCTCGACGTAGGAGGCCTGCACGCCGTTGGTGAAGGCGAAGGGGTAGTCCTTGGGCACGTAGTGCCGGGTCGCCACGAATTCGGGCTGCACCCCCGGCGGCAGCGTGTCGGGGCGGAAGTAGACGATGCGGCCGAGCTCCGCGAGCGGCATGCGCTCGGTCCCGGTGCCTGCGTCCACCACGGCGCCGTCGCGGACGTCGAGGCTTTCCGGATCGGCCTGCAGGATCGCGCCCGCCACCACCAGGACGTTGCCGCGCAGCGCCTTGCCGGCCTGCCACGCGGCCTCGCCGCCGATGCCGGCCCCGCGCGAGGCCCAGGTCCCGCCGCCGTAGGGCGTCGCCTGCGTGTCGCCGGAGATCACCCGGACCTTGTCCATCGGCACGCCCGTGGCGGTGGCCACGATCTGCGCGATGATGCCCTCGGTGCCCTGGCCCTGCTCGGTGACGCTGACCGACGCGACGACGCCGCCCTGCGGATCGAGCCGGATCGTGCAGCCGTCCTGGGAGGAGATGCGCGCGCCGCCGACCCCGTAGAAGGCCGCCGACGGGTTGGTGATCTCGATGAAGGCCGCGAGCCCGATGCCCCGGTGGATCCCCCGCCGGCGCAGGTCCGCCTGCTCGGCCCTGAGACCGTCGTAATCCATCATCGCCTTGAGCTTGGCGAGCGCCGCCTGGTGGGACAGCTTCTCCAGCTTGATCCCCGAGACGCCCGCGCAGGGATAGGCGTCGTCCGGGATGACGTTGCGCTCGCGCACGGCCAGGGGGTCGAGGCCGAGCCGGGCGGCGCCGAGATCGACGAGCCCCTCGGCGACCATCGTGGCGATCGGGTGGCCCACCGCCCGGTACTGGCAGGTCGGCGCCTTGTTCTGGAGCACGACGCGGGCGCGGGCCCGGTAGTGCTGGTGCCGGTAGGGGCCGCCGGTCAGGTTGACGACCTGGTTGGCCTCGACCGCGCTGGTGCGCGGGTAGACCGAGTAGGGCCCGATGCCCGTGAGGTCGTCCATGTCGAGGGCGAGGATGTCGCCCTCGGCCGAGAAGGCCATCCGGGCGGTGACCCGGTGGTCGCGGGCATGGATGTCGCTCTGGAAGCTCTCCAGCCGGTCGGCGACGAACTTGACCGGGCGCTTGAGCATCAGCGCCAGCGCGCAGGTCGCCATCTCGTCGGGGTAGATGTGGACCTTGATCCCGAAGGACCCGCCGACATCCTTGCAGATCACCCGCACCGCCCCCTCGGGGAGGGCGAGGTGCTTGCACAGGATGTCCTGCATCATGTGCGGCGCCTGGAAGGAGTGGTGGACGGTGAGCATCCCGTCCGCCGCCGCCCAGTCGGCCAGGATCGCCCGCGGCTCCAGGCACACGCCCGTGTGCCGGCCGAACTGGAAGGTCTCCTCGACCACCAGAGCCGCGTCGCGGAAGGCCGCGTCGACGTCGCCGACGTTGAGGACGCGCTCGAAGGCGAGGTTGTCGCCGAGCTCGGCGTGGATCGCGGGCGTCGCGGGATCGAGCGCCGTCTCCATGTCGACGACGGCGGGGAGCGGGTCGAACTCGACCGTGATCGCCGCGAGCGCGTCCTCGGCCTCGGCCCGGCCGTGCGCGACGACCGCGCAGAACGGCTCGCCGACCCAGGTCACCCGGTCGAGGGCCAGGGCGTGCTGGGGCGCCGAGCGCAGGCCCTTGAAGTGGCCGAGCACGCCGACCCACGGCGTGCACACGGCCGCCAGTTCGGGCCCCGTCACCACGGCGATCACGCCGGGCATCGCCTTCGCGTCCGCGGTGTCCAGGGCGACGATGCGGGCGTGAGCGTGGGGGCTGCGCAGGAAGGCGACGTGGCCGAGGCGGGCGACGGCCACGTCGTCCACGTAGACGCCCCGTCCCTCGAGCAGGCGCCGCGCGTTCGGCCGCGGGACGGAGCGGCCGATATAGCTGTTCGGCCGGTCGAGGAAGGTGAGGCCGCCCGGATCCGCGCTCATTCGGCGGCCTCCAGGCCGGCATCCCTGCCGGCATCCCGGCGGCCTTGCCCGCGCGCCTCGGCGGTCGACGCGATGGCGTCGACGATGGCGTGGTAGCCGGTGCAGCGGCAGTAATTGCCCGCGATCGCCGCGCGGATCGCCTCGCGCGAGGTGGCCGCGTCCGCGTCGTCCAGAAGCTCGGCGGCCGTCACCAGCATGCCGGGGGTACAGTAGCCGCATTGCAGGGCGTTGCGGGCGTGGAAGGCGTCCTGCAGGTCGCGGATGCGCCCGCTCTCGGTCAGGCCCTCCACGGTCTCGACGGTGGCGCCGTCGGCCTGGACGCCGAGCATCAGGCAGGACCGCACCGCCCGGCCGTCGACCAGGATCGTGCAGGCGCCGCACACGCCGTGCTCGCAGCCGAGATGCACGCCGGTGAGGCCGAAGGACTGGCGCAGCAGGTCGCCGAGATGCATCCGGGCGGGGACATGCGCCCGCACGGCCTCGCCGTTCAGCGTGAAGGCGACCGCGTGCGCGCGGTCGGGGTTCTCAGACGCCATCGGGACCGTCCTCCTGCGCGCTGCCGCCGCGCATCCTCGCCGCCACGCGGCCGAGGATCACGCGGGCGAGGTGGAGCCGCGTCGCGGCCTTGGTCGTCGGGTCGTCCGGCGGGTCGAGCTCACCGGCGAGCGCCGCCTGGGCGCCCGCGAGATCGCCGGCCTCCAGGGCCGCCGCGGCGTCGCGGGCGAGCACCGGCCGGTCGGCCACGCCGAAGAAGGCGAGGCGCAGGTCCGACAGGCCGCCCGCGGACCGCCGCCCGGTCGCCGCGAGGCCGACGAGGGCGTAGTCGCCGTGGCGGCGCGACAACTCCTCGAAGCCCCAGACCGCGTCGGCCCCCGGCACCGGGAACTCGATCGCCGTGACGATCTCGCCGGGCTCCAGGGCCGTCGTGTAGAGGCCCTGGAAGAAATCGTCCGCCGGGACGCGCCGCTCGGCCCCGGGCCCGCGCACCACGATCGAGGCGCCCGCGGCGAGGCAGCAGGCGGGCCACTCGGTGGCCGGGTCGGCCAGCGCCACCGAGCCGCCGATCGTGCCGCGGTTGCGGATCGCCGGATGGGCGATGTGCGGCAGGGCGGCGGCGAGCAGCGGCAGGCGCTCGCGCACGAGCGCCGCGGTCCCGACGTCGCGGTGGCGCGTCATGGCGCCGATCCGCACAATGCCGCCGGCCTCGCCGCCGGCCTCCGAGACGCCGGTGAGTTCGGGGATCGCGTTGAGGTCGACCAGCAGGCCGGGCGCCGAGAGCCGCATGTTGAGGGCCGTGACGAGGCTCTGGCCCCCCGCCAGAGGAACGGCGTCCTCCCCGTGCTCGGCGAGCAGGGCCAGCGCCGCGTCGAGCGAGGCCGGACGCGCGTAGGCGAAGTCGGGCGCCTTCAAGCCCTGGTCCTCCTCCCGATGGGCTTGCCCATGACCGCCCCGATGGGACAGGCTGGAGGCCCTTATTGATCGTTCGCTCAATAGAAGGCGAAACCGAGATGGCGTCAAGCAGGCCGGCGGACAGTGACGGTCGCGTGCCGACCGGCCGGCGGCTGACGCCGGAGGCCCGCGAGCGCCAGATCGTCGAGGGCGCGGTCGCCTACTTCGCCGAGGTCGGCCTCGACGGGCACACCCGGGAGCTCGCCCGCCGGCTGGGCATCACGCAGCCGCTGCTGTTCCGCTACTTCCCGACCAAGGCGGCGCTGATCGAGCGCATCTACGAGGAGGTCTATCTCAGGCGCTGGGATCCCGGCTGGGAGGCGACGGTGCGCGACACCGCGCTCCCCGTCCTCGAGCGCTTCCGGCGCTTCGAGATCGACTACCAGCGCCGGATCGACGACTACGCGTGGCTGCGGATCTTCGTCTCGGCGGGCCTCAAGGGGTTCGATCTGCCGAGCCGCTACCTCGGCATGGTCCGCGCGCGCATCTTCGCGCCGCTGCTCGCCGGGATGCGCGCCGAGTCGAACCTGCCGGACCCTGAGGTGCAGCCGCTCGCCGCGGACGAGTTCGAGCTCCTGTTCGGCATCCACGGCGCGCTGGTCTACGTCGGCCTGCGCTCGCGGGTCTACGGCATGGACGGCACGGCGGACCGCGACGCGGTCCGGGCCGCCATGCTCGACGCCGCGCTTCCGGGGCTGCTCGCCACCCACCGCCGGGTGGTGTCGGCGGCGCGGTCGTCCGACGCGCTGTAGGGCCATCCCGGGATCCCCGGATCACGGGAGGCGCCGGTCCAGCCCGCCCGCGTCACCGAAGCGGGCCGCCGCGGCGATGACTTTCGCGGGAACTGCGTTAGCCTCGCGGGCCGGAGGAACGCCATGACCCAGGGAACGGAACCGGCGGCGCTGCCGCCCCACTTGGCACAGGAATACGCGGCGGCGCGGGACAACGGCTGCGTCGGCACCCGGCTGCTCTCGGAGGATGACCGCTCCCGGGTCTGGACCATCGTCCTGGCGCCCGGCGCGCGGATCGGCTTCCACACGCACGTGCTCGACTATTTCTGGACCGCGGTGACGGCGGGGCGGGCCCGCTCGCATTACGGCGACGGGCGGGTCGCGGAGGTCGATTACCGCGCGGGCGACATCCAGCACCTGTCGTTCGGGCCGGGCGAGTCGATGACCCACGACCTCGCCAATATCGGCGACACGGAGCTGATCTTCACCACCGTCGAGTTCCTGGACAGCGCGAACCCGCCCCTCGCGCTCCCGGCCGCCGTGCGCGCGGAGGCGACCCGCCGCGCGGCCTAAGCGCGGGGGACATCGGGCGGGACCGCCGTCCCGGCCATCACCGCCTCGGGGCTGCGGAACCGCTCCGCCGCCGCCCGCTCGGCCGCGCCGCGCTGCTGCGCCTGCAGGTACGCGCCGAGATCGCGTCCCCGCGCCACGACGGCCGCGCCGTAGGCGCGTCGGCGCGCCTCGAAGGCCGTGAGCGCGGCGTCCACGTCGGCGCCGGCCGCGTCCAGGGCGTCCGCGAGGGCGGCGGCGTCCTCCATGGCCTTGGTCGCGCCCATCCCGACATGCGGCCGGGCCACGAAGGCGGCGTCGCCGATCAGCGCGACGCCGCGCGCCGGGATCATGGTCGGCGTCTCGATGTCCAGGATCGCCTGCAGGAACGGCTGCTCGGCGCGCAGCATGACCTCGGCGAAGGGCGGCGCGAGGATCCGCGCCGCGTCGGCGCGCATCGACTCCAGCACCGCGGCCTTGATGCGGCCCGGCGGGATGGAGAGGGCGTGGCGGACGCCGCCGGTATCGGTCAGCAGCGCGGCGAGCGCGGCCTCCTCGGTCGGCCTGTACCAGACCGCGTTGAAGCACAGCCCGGCGGCCTCGTCCGCGCGCCCGGGCACGGGATAGCCGAGGATCTGCTCGCCCGGAGGCAGGCAGAACGCGAAATGGCCGCCGATCGCCTCCCGGGTCGCCGGCGCGAGGGCTGCCGCGTCGACGACGGCGCGCCACGCCACGTAGCCGGCGTAGCGCGGCGCGACACCGCTCAGGAACCGGGACCGCACCGTCGAGAACTGCCCGTCGGCGCCGACGAGGAGATCCGCGGAGATCCGGCGACCGTCCTCGAAGAAGGCGACGACGCGCGCGCCGTCGGGCTCGACCGCGGCGAGCGCCGCGCCGTAGCGGACGCTGTCCGGGGGCGCGGCGTCCAGGAGCAGGCCGTAGAGCCGTCCCCAACTCGCCAGCACCTGCGGCAGGCTCCGTTCCGCGATCACGGTCCCGTCCCGGTCGAGGACCCGGCGGCCCTCGACGGTGACGCCGAGATCGCCCGCCCCGGCCGGAGCACCGCAGCGCGCCAGCACCGCCCGGAGGCCGGGATGCGTGACGATCCCCGCCCCGCGGCCCGTGAGCGCGGCCGCCGACCGCTCGAACACCGTGACGGCGTGGCCGCTCCGCGCGAGCAGGCACGCCGTGGTCAGTCCGGCGATCGAGCCGCCGATGACGGCCACGTCCAGTCGCTTCATGCAGCCCTCGAACCGGGACGGCGGTCCCGACCGCGCCCAGCATGGACGCGCCCGACCGGCCGGCCAAGATCGAAATCGCCGCGGGGCGCCGCGCTAGACCGGCCGCACCAGCCGGTCGAGCCGCATCCGGGTGATCGCGCCGATCTCCTCCAGGGCCGTCGCCTCCTCGTCCGCGACCGCGCGCGCGAGGCGCTCCTCGAACAGCGCGCGGATCTCGCGCAGGTCCCGGCCGCGCACGGCGACGATGAACGGGAAGCCGAACCGGTGCCGGTAGGCGGCGTTCAGCCGGTCGAAGGCCGCGGCGTCCGCCTCCGTCAGCCGGTCGAGGCCGGCGCTGCCCTGCTCCTGCGCGGAATCGGCGGTCATCGCCCGGGCCCGGGCTTCCGGGCCGGCGAGTTCGGGATGGCCGTTGAGGAAGGCCAGGCGCACGTCCGGCGGCGCCGCGCGCACGGCCGCCATCATCGCCCCGTGGAGAGCGTCGAGGTCGGCGAAGGGCGCCGCGCCGTGGGCGGCTCGGGCGACCCAGGGCGCGTGCTCGAAGACGCCGCCGAGATACGCGACGAAGGCGTCGCGCTCGAGGGCGTTGAGGCGGTCGAGGTCGATCATGCCGCTCAGCTTCCGCGATAGGTGGTGAAGCTCGACGGGGCGCACAGCATCGGCACGTGGTAATGCTGCTTGGCGTCGAAGACGGTGAACCGCACGACCGGGTTGTCGATGAAGATGTCGGCCTCCGCCGTGCCGGCCCGGCCCTGGAAATACGGGTCGACGAAGAATTCCAGCTGATACTGGCCGGTCTCGGCCTTGTCGGCCGGGAGGATCGGCGCGTCGGTCCGGCCGTCGGCGTTGGTGACGACGCTCTTCACGAGCCGCCACTGGCCGTTCTCGAGGACGGAGAAGTCGATCCGGACCCCCGCGACGGGGCGGCCGCGATCGGTGTCGAGGACGTGTGTGGTGATGCCCGCCATGCCGGGTCTCCTTGTCGCGTCGGGGATCGGACGGGTCAGCTGCCGCGGTAGTAGGAATAGCCCCAGGGCGTGAACAGCACCGGCAGGTGGTGGCGCTGGCTCGCGTCGCGGATCCGGAACCGGATCGGCACGAGGCCGAGGAAGTTCGGGGTCGGGAGCTTCACGCCCAGGTTCGCGAAATACGCCTCGAGGTGCAGCACCAGCTCGTAGCGGCCCGCCTTGAAGGCCTCGTCGACCAGGAGCGGCTCGGCGGTCCGGCCGTTCGGCGCGGTGGTGACCGTCCGGATCGGCCGGTAGCCGGTGCCGTCGTGCATCGCGAGGTCGCAGACCATCCCGGCACCGGGCGTGCCGTGGAAATTGTCGATGGCGTGCAGGGTCAGCCGCGGCGAGAGGCCGGCCTGCGACACGGGCGCGGTGTTCAGCGTGCCGGGCTTGGTCGGGGAACCGGCCGGAGCATTGGCCGGAGCCGCCGCCGGAGCGGGCATGCCCTGCGCCAGCGCCGGGCCCGCGGAGACCGCGGCGGCGGCGCCGAGCCCCGTCGCGACGAGGCCGCGCCGCGTCAGAGCGTGTCGTTCGGGTCCGTGTTCCAAGAAAGCCTCCCTCTCGTGCAGCGGTTCACGCCGGCTCGTGCGCCGCGCGGGCCCGGGCGCGCCGACCCATCTCCGGCGTCGCCGGCGGGACGAAGGCCAGGATCAGGACGAGCGCCGCGGCCTCGACGGCGGCGACCAGCCAGAGGCCGGTCGCGACCGAGCCGGTCTGCTCGCGCAGGTAACCCATCGCCGCCGGCGCTCCGAAGCCCGCGAGGTTGGCCACCGAGTTGATGAGCGCGATGCCGGCCGCGGCCGCCGACCCGGCCAGGAAGCGGCCGGGGATCTGCCAGAAGACCGGGATCGCGCTCATCGTGCCGACGATCGCCACCCCGAGCATGAGCAGCGCGAGGACCGGCGCGCCCGCGATGAAGACGCCGGTGAGCGCGATGGCCAGTGCCCCGATGAAGGCCGGGACCCCGCAATGCAGCCGCGCCTCGCCGGTCCGGTCCGAGTGGCGGCCGTTCAGGATCATCCCGGCGCCGCCGCAGAGATAGGCCGCCGACATGATCCAGCCGACCGTCAGCGGGTCGGTGAAGCCGGCGTCGCGCACCACGCTCGGGCCGAAGAAGGTCAGGGCCGAGTTCGCCGTGACGATGCAGAAGAAGATCGCGATGCACTGCCAGACGCGCGCGTCCTTCAGCGAGGCGAGGATGCGGTGCTCGCGGTGGCCGAGGGCCGCGGCGTCGCGCGCGAGGTCGGCCTCGACCAGCGCCTTCTGCTCCGCCGTCAGCCAGCCGGCCTTGGCGGGCCGGTCCGTGAGGTAGAACAGCGTGACGATCCCGGCCAGGATCGACGGGATGCCCTCGAGCAGGAACACCCACTGCCAGCCGGACCAGCCGTTGACGCCGTGCATCCCCGACATGATCGCGCCCGCGAGCGGCCCCCCGATGACGCCGGCCAGCGCCGAGGCGGACATGAACAGCCCGAACACCTTCGCCCGGCGCTCGCTCGGATACCAGTAGGTCAGGTACAGGATGACGCCGGGATAGAAGCCGGCCTCGAAGACGCCGAGCAGGAAGCGCAGGACGTAGAAGAACGCCGGCGTGGTGACGAACATCATCGCCACGCAGCAGAGCCCCCACAGCAGGGTGATCCGCGCGATCGTCTTGCGGGCGCCGATATGCTCCAGCAGCAGGTTGCTCGGCACCTCGCACAGGAAGTAGCCGATGAAGAAGATCCCTGCGCCGATGCCGTAGACGGTCTCGCTGAACCGGAGCTCGGCCAGCATCTGCAGCTTGGCGAAGCCGATGTTGACCCGGTCGATCCAGGACAGGATCCACAGGACCATCAGGAATGGCAGCAGCCGCCACGTGATCCGGCGGTAGGCGTCGTCCAGGCGCGCGGGCGCCGCGAGGGCCGGCATGTCGGTCGCGTGGTGCGCCTGGATCGTCATGGCTGGCCCCACAAGGTTGCCCCATCCGGAACGGGGCGTTGGAATTCCGAGCGATGCAGGACGGCTGCCAGTCTCGCGCCGGCGGCCGCCCGCCCCGTCTCAGCCGATGGCTTCGCGCGGCGCGAGCAGCGTCGCGAGGGCGTGGCCGAGGCCGACATTGTCCGCGGCGACGGCGGGCGGGCGCCGGTAGGGCGCGGCCGCGGCGGCGACGACCGCCTTCACCCCCGACGTGACCGAGCACAGGACCGGGACCGGCACGTGCGGCTGCAGGCGGGCCGCGAGGCCGACCAGGGCGGCGCCGCCGAGGATCACCGCCTCGGCGCGATCCTCCTCGGCGCAGGCCCGGCAGGCGGCCGCGAGGTCGGACAGCGCCGCCTCCGGGTCCTTGGCGATCTCGCCGCCGGTGCGCGCGATCGTCCGGATGCCCGCGAGGCCGTCACCGACGCCGAGGCTCGCGACGCACTCGCGGAGCATGGGCTTCCACAGGGCCCCGCCGGTCACGATGGCGTAGCGCCCGGCGACCCGCTGGGCCTCGCGGCACGACGCTTCGAGCATCCCCACCACCGGGACCGGTGAGACCTCGCGCAGGGCCAGCAGCCCGGGATCGCCGAAGCAGGCGAGGAAGACCGCGTCGCAGTCCCGGCCGTGCTCCGCGAAGGCGTCGAGGGCGGCGTGGCCGGCGATGGCCAGGGCCGCCCGGCTGGCGATGTAGGCGGCGCCGAACCGCGCCGTGGCCGGGACGAAGGTCGCAGTCGCGCCCGCCATCGTCCCGACCTGCCCGGCCAGGAGGTCGGTCACAGACGTGCTGGTGTTCGGATTGAGCAGCAGGATCCGCATGGCGCCCTCGGGTAGCGGGAGCCGGCCGGATGGCCGGGCAGAGGCCCGCACGCAGCCGGCCGGGGATGGGGAGGTCGGGGTGCCCGGCGGCGCGGGTCAGGCCGCGCCGCCGGGCCGTTCGTGTCTCCGATCCGGACCGGGGCGGGTCCAGGTCCGGACCGGGGCGGGTCCAGGTCCGGACGGCCTCAGGCAGGACGGGCCGCGCCCGCGGGGCGGCGCATGAGGGCGGTGTAGATCGCGAAGCCCAGGGCGCACCCGATGAACCACGTGAAGTTCGCCACGCCCTCCAGGCCCGGCAGGATCACGCAGAGCACGGGGATGAGGGCCGAGGGGATCATGGCGGTCACCGCGGCGCGGTTGTATCCGCCACTGTACCAGTACGTCCCGGCGGGGCTCATCGTGTAGAGGTCGTCGAGGACCACCTTCTGCTTCTTCACGAAGTAGAAGTCGGCGATCAGGATCCCGAACAGCGGGCCGATGAACGCGCCGAGGACGTCGAGCGTGTAGTGGATCACAGCGGGATTGTTGTAGAGGTTCCAGGGCGTGATGAAGATCGAGCCGACGGCCGCGATCATCCCGCCCATGCGCCACGAGATCCGCCGCGGCGACACGTTCGAGAAGTCGAACGCGGGCGAGACGAAGTTCGCGACGATGTTGATCCCGATGGTCGCGGTCATGAAGGTGAAGGCGCCGAGCACGACCGCGAAGGTGCTGTCGATGCGGCTCACCGTCTCCACCGGGTCGGTGATCAGGTGGCCGAAGACCGGAACCGTCGCCGAGGCGGTGACGACCGTCAGGAGCGAGAACCCGAGGAAGTTCACCGGGAGACCCCAGAAATTACCCTTCCTCACCGCCTCGAAGCTCGCGCCGTAGCGCGAGAAGTCGCCGAAGTTCAGCATCGGCCCGGAGAAGTAGGAGACCACGAGGGCGACGGCATTGATCATCACCGGCAGGGCGTCCCAGCCGGTATACTTCACGGTGCCCAGGGTCAGCCCGATCTCGCCGATCCCGGCCTTGGCGACGAGGTACGCGGCGAGCGCGATCATCACCACGTAGACCGCCGGCCCCGCCCAGTCGATGAACACGCGGATCGCCTCCATGCCGCGCCAGAAGACCAGCGCCTGCAGGACCCAGAGCGTCATGAAGGCGGCCCAGCCCAGACCCGACAGGCCGGCGAAGCCGTACTGCTTGACGTCGGCGTAGACGGCGAGTTCGGGGTAGAAGCGGAGCGCCACCACCGTCAGCGCCGCCGAGGCGAGGTAGGTCTGGATGCCGTACCACGCGACCGCGATCAGCCCGCGGATGATCGCCGGGATGTTGGCGCCCTTGACCCCGAAGGAGGCGCGGCAGATCACCGGATAGGGCGTGCCGGTCTGCTGGCTCGGCTTGGCGACGAGGTTGCAGAAGATCTGGACGATCACGATGCCGACGAGCAGGGCGATCAGCACCTGCCAGCTCACGAGGCCCAGCGAGAACAGGGAGCCGGCGGTCACGTATCCGCCGACGCTGTGGACGTCAGACATCCAGAAGGCGAAGATGTTGTAGGTGCCCCAGGTCTGCTTGCGCAGCGGGGCCAGATCCTTGTTCACGAGATCCGGATCGTAGCTCGGCTTGATGACGACGGCTTCCCGTTCGTCCGACACGGCCGTGCTGATGCCGGCGGCCTCAACCTGTGCGTACATGGCGTTTCTCCCTGACTGGCGCAGCCCTGTTGCCGGGCTTTTTCCGTGACGCTGACGACCCGCTGGGACCGCCATGCAAAACCTGGAACTCTCCGTCTCCTGACTTCTAAAAACACGACCTGAATACAGATCACGACCGAATTCGGACCTCCCAGTCCCGGTCGCGACGTCGACTTGTCTATCCCGCGACCACCGCCGCGAGGCGGGTCCGGAGGCCGCCCGCGTCGGCCGGGGCGCCCGCGGCCTCCGCGAGGAGCCGGGCCAGGCCGGACGGGTCGTCCGCCTCCGCGGGGAGTCCGGCCGCGTGGACCCGCTCCGCCATCGCCACGCCCGCCGCGGGCGACGCGTCGGCCAGCCCGGCGCAGACCGGGCCGAAGACCGCGCCGAACAGGGCGCGGCCCATGCAGGTCGGCCGGTAGCCGCCGCGCGGCGGGTGGGCCGCGATCCAGTGACGGGCGATGTCCAGCCGCGTGGTCACCCAGGCGTCGGGGTGATCGCCCACGTAGTCGAGGAACCGCTCCAGCGCGGCCATCCGCCCCGGACGCCCGACCAGGCGGCAGTGCAGCCCCACCGACATGATGCCGCCCCGTCCCGCCTCGCCCTCGCGGTACAGGACGTCGAACGTGTCCTTGAGGTAGCCGAAGAACTGGTCGCCGTTGTTGAAGCCCTGGGCGGTGGCGAACCGCATGTCGTTGGCGTCGAGGGTGTAGGGGACGACGAGCTGCTGACGTCCCCCGATCCGCAGCCAGTAGGGCAGGTCGTCGGCGTAGGAATCGGCGAGGTACAGGAACCCGCCCTCGGCGGCGCCGATGGCGAGCGTGTTCGCGGAGGTGCGTCCCTGGTACAGGCCGAGGGGCCTGCTGCCCGTCAGCGATGCCTGCAGCGCGACGGCGGCATCGATATCGGCGCGCTCGGCCTCCGGGCTGTGGTCGCGGTAGTCGATCCAGCGCAGGCCGTGGCTGGCGATCTCCCAGCCGGACTCGACCATCGCGGCGACGGCCTCGGGGTTGCGCTGCATCGCCGAGGCGACGCCGAAGACCGTGACCGGGAGGTTGCGGCGCGTGAACGCGCGCCAGAGGCGCCAGAAGCCGGCGCGGGCGCCGTACTCGTAGATCGACTCCATGTTGGCGTGGCGCTTCCCCGGCCAGGGCAGGGCCCCGACGATCTCGGAGAGGAAGGCCTCGGACGCCGCGTCACCGTGGAGGATGCAGTTCTCGCCGCCCTCCTCGTAGTTGATGACGCACTGAACGGCGACGCGCTTGCCCCCGGGCCAGGCCGGGTCCGGTCGATGCCGGCCGTATCCGACCATGTCGCGGGGATAGTCCTGGTCGAGGTCGAACATGGCGTGATCCCTCGTTCCGACGCGAGATAGACGCACGCCCGACCGTTGGTCCAATATCTTGTTCGGCTTGATTGATAGGTTGCACGTTTAGATGGCGCGATCATTGATCTGAGTGCCGGAGCGCCGTCGGGCGGATCGCCACCGGCCTGTCGTCGATCCGGCGGAGCCTGCCCGTGCCGGGTCGACGACCTCACGCGCCGCCGCGTCGGCGGGCCGACGGTCGGGCGTCCCGGGCGGGCACCGCGGACCCTAACGGGTGCGGCTGGCGGGGATCGGGCCGGCGGCGAGCATGCCCATCAGGGCGTCGAACGCCAGCGGCTTCTCGACCAGGGGTATGCCGGCGGCGCGGGCGCGGCTCCGGATGCCCGGATCGGGGTGGCCGGTGATCAGG
Organism: Methylobacterium oryzae; assembly: GCF_021398735.1. Taxonomy (NCBI): domain Bacteria; kingdom Pseudomonadati; phylum Pseudomonadota; class Alphaproteobacteria; order Hyphomicrobiales; family Methylobacteriaceae; genus Methylobacterium; species Methylobacterium oryzae. Next base: position 256,923 of record NZ_CP090350.1, on the reverse strand, counting down.
ATCACGGGCACGCCGGCAGCGAGGTCCCGCAGCCGGCCCCACACCGCGAGCCCGTCCATCCCCGGCATGACGTGGTCCAGCAGGACGAAGGTCGGGTGCGGGCCGGGGAAGGCGGCCAGCAGCGCGCGTCCGTCGGCGAAGGTCTCCACCCGGTGGCCCGCGCTCTCCAAGAGGAAGCGGGTCGAGTGCAGGATGGCCGGGTCATCGTCCACGACGTAGATGAGGCTCGACGCGGCGGACAGCGTGGCGTTCGCCGGGAGCGTGGCGTCCAGTGAGGTCATGGTGCCGAGATTAGGGGTGGTCCGCGGCGGCCGACCTTGACCTGCCTCAAGACCGGGACCGCGTCCGTGCTGGCCCCCCATCCCGAGACCGGCGACGTTCCTGCCTCGGTCGATCCCGGCTCCCGCGCCGCCCGCTGTGCGGCGATCCGACACGTCGGGCGGTGACGCTCCTGTCCGCCCCGGAGGCCCTTTCCGATTGATTCAGCTCCGATTCCTCATCTTGAAGTTGAATAACCGCCTTTGCACGTACGATATCGCGAGCCGGAGACCGAATGTCAGACCCCGTAACGGGAAACTCTTCAGAATAAATCTTAATCAGTTTGCGTATATTTTACGCAACCCGATCATGACTGCTCAGCCTGGCTGACGCGTTCGCAGCCCTGGGTTCCGTCGCCTGGACATCCGCCTCATGAAAATGACCATCAAACTGCGACTCGTCTCGCTGCTCGGCGGACTCGGCTTGGTGCTGCTCGCCACGGCGGCGCTCGGAAATCTCTCGCTCCACTGGAGCCATCAGAGCCTGAAGACCGTCTTCGATGATCGCGTCGTCTGTCTCCGGCAGTTCAGCATCATTCGCGACGCCTATGACGACCTGCTCGACGCCTCGCGCCAGCTGCGCGGCAAGCAGATCGAGCCGGCAGAGGCCAAGGACAAGATCGAGCGCGATCTGTCGAAGCTCCACAAGGAGTGGTCGGCCTATCTGGCGACCTACCTGACCCCGGAGGAGGAGGCCCTCGCCAAGGACCTGCAGCTGGGCATCGATCGGAACGACTCGATCGCGGCCGAGATCCTCAAGCGCGTCGCCGCCGGCGCGGCCTCGGATTTCGAGGCCACCCACACGGACCTGCTGAAGAGCATGCAGGCCACCAACGCCACGCTGAGCAAGCTGACCGCGTTGCAGGTCCGGGAAGCCGAGGCGGAGTTCCGGCGCTCGGAGACGATTGCCGGCTGGTCGCGCCTCGCGCTCCTGGCCGCGCTCGCGCTCGCCGCGCTCAGCATCGCCTACGGCGTGTACGTGATCGTCGTACAGATCACGCGCCCGCTGGGCAGCCTCGTGGGCGTCCTGCAGCGGATGGCCCGCGGCGCGGTCGATGCCGAGATCCGCGAGGCCGCCCGCGGCGACGAGATCGGCGCCGTCGGCCAGGCGGTCGAGGGCATCAAGGCCATGGTCGCCCGCAAGGCCGCCGAGGAGGCCGAGGTGAAACGCCGCGCCGATGAGGCCGCGGCTGCCGAGCGCAAGCGTACCATGATCGAGCTCGCCGACGGCTTCGAGCGCGCCGTCGGCGGGATCGTCGGCCTGGTCTCGTCCTCGGCCACCGAACTCCAGGCCACCGCCCAGCAGATGACCGCCACCGCCCAGGAGACCGCATCCCAGTCGACCACCGTGGCCGCCGCCGCCGAGGAGGCGTCGACCAACGTCAACACGGTCGCGGCCGCCGCCGAGGAGCTCGGCTCCTCCGTGCAGGAGATCGGCCGGCAGGTGACCGGCTCGGCCCACCTCGCCCAGGCCGCGGTCGGCGAGGCCGACCAGACCGCCCACCTCGTCCAGGCGCTCAGCCAGAACGCCGCGCGGATCGGCGACATGGTCGGGATGGTCTCCGGCATCGCCGGCCAGACCAACCTGCTGGCGCTCAACGCCACGATCGAGGCGGCCCGCGCCGGCGCGGCCGGGCGGGGCTTCGCGGTGGTGGCCTCCGAGGTGAAGGCGCTGGCCGAGCAGACCGCCAAGGCGACCGAGGAGATCGCGCGCCAGATCGGCGAGGTCCAGGGTGTGACCGCGCAGGCGGTGACGGCGATCGGCGGGATCACCGGCCGGATCCGGGAGATCGACAGCGTGGCGACTTCGATCGCGGCGGCCGTCGAGGAGCAGGGTGCAGCGACCCAGGAGATCGTGCGCAACGTGGCGCAGGCCTCGGCGGGGACGAACGAAGTGACGGGCAACATCGCCGGCGTTGCGCAGGCCTCGGAGGAGACGGGGGCGGCGGCCTCGCAGGTCCTGTCGGCGGCCTCGGAGCTGTCGCGGCAATCCGAGCATCTCGGCGCCGAGGTCGCCCGCTTCCTCGCAACCGTCCGCGCCGCCTGAGGGTGGCCACGGCCGAGATCCGCGTCCGCCCGGTCCGACGGGAGGACGCGGATCTCGCCGACGCGCGCGTCCCATCGGCGACGACAATCTCGACAATCGAGTCTGCCACCCACAGCGCGCAGCAAATCCGCGGCCGCGCCAAGCTTGCCGGATCCCGACACGCGGGCAAGCCGCGATCGACTTGAGCCAGATCAATGACCGGTCGCACGGATACCGGATGCTCGGCCCGTGAAAGATGGCAGGTCGTCTGTCGCTCAGGGCTCGGGCGCCCGGACATCGGGCCGCCGATGCCGTCAGCCCGCGCGGGGAATCCGGTGAGAACGATCGAGAACCGAACGGCGGATATGGTCCCGAACGCGCTCAACATGCTCCTGGGCGTCGCGCTCCTCCTCGCACCGTGGTACTTGAATCTGGGCTACGAGACGGCCGCCGCGCGCAACGCCTTCGTGACCGGGGGCGCCATCACCGTGGTCGCACTTCTGGCCCTCGGCGTGACCTGCGCCTGGGAGGAATACCTCAACGTCGCCCTCGGGTTCTGGGCAGCCATGGCGCCCTGGCTTCTCGGCTTCGCCGACGCGACGGCACCCGTGTGGGTGCACGGCCTGACCGGGCTCGCCGTGGCCGCGCTGGCCGCGTACGCGCTGTGGCGGCTCTTCGTGTCGCCCCAGGCGCGCTCCGTCTGAGGCGCGCCCGTCGCCGCCGCGGCCGCGGGCATCCGGCCGGCACACGCAACTACGGGATTGCCCTTAAGGGGCGCGCCTTAAGGCTCCGACCGGAATTTCTCCGCCTCCCGCCCGCTGCCAATCTCGTCCCGACCGACGCAGGCGAGGAGCGCAGCGATGAGCACCGAGTTCACGGCACGGACAGCACCGGAGGGGCCCGCAGCCCGTCCCGCTCCCGTCCCGGAGATCGAGGGGAGCACCCTGTTCGCGGGATGCCCCGACGTCGTCGGGACACCGTTCTCCTACGCCCGCGAGGAGGAGATCTACGGAGAGGGCGAGGAGGCCGAGTTCGTCTACAAGGTCCTCAGCGGCGCGGTGCGCACCCACCGGGTCCTGAGCGACGGGCGCCGCCAGATCACGGGCTTCCACCTGCCCGGCGACCTGTTCGGGCTCGGGCAGGGCGAGATCAATCGCCAGACCGCCGAGGCCCTCACCAGCACCAAGGTGCTGATCTTCAAGCGACGACAGGTCGAGCGCGCCGCGACCGGGCGGGCCGAGGTCGCCTGCCGACTCTGGAGCATGGCCACGAGCGACCTGCGACACGCCCAGGACCTGGCGCTCCTGCTCGGACGGCGCTCGGCCCAGGAGCGGGTCGCCGCCTTCCTGCTGGAGGTCGATGACCGCCTCGGCGCCGCCGGCACCTTCGCGCTGCCGATGACCCGCCGCGACATCGCCGACTACCTCGGCCTGACCATCGAGACCGTATCGCGCACCCTCTCGCAGCTGGAGGAGGACGGGGTGTTGCGACGCGACGGCGGCCGACAGGTGTGCCTGCATCGGACCCGGCTGCGCCGGCTCGTCGAGGATTGAGACAGGCGCCGCCGGGGACGCCACCGGGAACGCCGCTGCGGGCTGTCGCGTGGTTTCGCGTTGGCTTTCGGGGTGGCTTCGGGGTGGCTTCGGGGTGGCGCCTGCGCGCAGGACGCTGCCTCGGAGACGGTCGCGGACGGCGCCGGCGAGCGGGTGCGGAGACGAAGGGCGTCACCGCCTCTGGAAGCGCGCGATCAAGCCCGGGGCCTCCTCGCGGATCAGCCCGAGAAAATTGTCGATCACCGGGTTCCGGCGCTGATGATGCAGCGCGTAGACGTCCGCCGACAGGAACGGCGGCTTGATCGGCAGGACGACGACGTCCGGATGCCTCGGTCGGCCGACGAATTCCGGGATGATGGCGAGACCGAAGCCCGCCGCGACCAGGTTGATCAGCGACGAGGCCTCGCGGACCTGCTGCGAGATGCTCGGCGTGAACCCGCGCGCGATGCAGGCTTGGTAGATATCCGCTGCGAAGCGCGAGCTCTCGAGGCCGAGCGAGATCAGCGGCTCGCTGCGGAAGACGTCGATCGCGACACTGCGACCGGCGGCGAGGGTGTGCTCGCGCGGCACGGCCACGCAGAGCCGCTCCGGCCACGCCAGGTGGGCGACGAGATCCGGATCCTCGGGGGGGCTGCGGAGGAAGCTGAGATCCGTCCGGTTCGCCTTGAGGGCCGCGATCTGGTCGGCCGGCGCCATCTCGTGGATGCGCACGTCCACCGCCCGGAAGCGCTGCTCGAAGGCCCGGATCAGGCAACCGGCCGGCCCCGCGAGGACGGAACTCGTCATGCCGATGTTGAGGATGCCGGCCGTTCCGGTGCCGATCGTCCGCGCCCGGTCGACGGCATCGGCGACCTGCGCGAGGACCGCCCGCGCGTTCCCGAGGAAATCCTCGCCCGCCGCGGTCAGGACGACGCGCCGGCTCGAGCGCTCGAACAGGTTGACGCCGATCTCCACCTCGAGATCGCGGATCTGCTGGCTCAGCGGCGGCTGCGACACGCCCAGGCTCTGGGCGGCGGCGGTGAAGCTGAGATGCTCCGCCACCGCGGCGAAGTAGCGAAGATGCCGGAGTTCCATGGGCCGACCCATAGGAATTTCGAATGGATAGAAGCACGGAAGGTCTTTTGCGTCTAGACCCGCGGGGTGGACGTCCTCGACGGCGGGGATCTCGCCGGCCCGTCAGGACCGTCGACAGCGGCGTGTCGCCGAGGCGGGGCCCGGCGGGCGTCCGTCCCGCACCGCGCTCAGGTCCCGCCCGGGTGGATCCCGACGCGCTCCGCGGCGAAACGCTCGCGGAGCCAGGCCGCGGCGGGGCCGCAGGGCCGCTGCTTGTGCCAGACCAGTTCCAGGGCGATCGGCCAGTCGCCCTCATCGAACTGGAGGTCGGGCGTCACGAGGTACGGCGCCGTGAGGGACGCGGCGATGACGTGGTCGGTGACGAAGGCCCAGCCGATCCCGTGCTTCACCATCTCCAGGATGACCCAGTGGCTCTCCACCCACCAGACCTCGGCGGCGACCCGCAGACGGCGCTTCTCCGCCCCGTCGCCGCGGGCGGCCACGAGGATTTGGCGGTGGCGCTTCAGCTCCTCCCACGCCACCCGCTCCTTCGCGAGCGGGTGATCGCGGCCGCAGACCAGCTTGAGCGGCACCCAGCCGATGGTCCGGAACCCGAGCTCCGTCGGGAGCTCCTCCTGGCGCCACATCACGCCCAGGTCGGCGGCGCCCGACCGGACCATGCGGCTGACATCCTCCATCAGCGGGAAGAGCAGCTCGAGCTCCACGAAGGGGAAGCGCTGGGCGAAGCTGGCGAAGAGGGCGCCGAGGGCGTGCTCGGGGTAGAGCTCGTCGATGGCGACCACCAGCCGGTTCTCGACGCCCTGCTCCAGGCTGCTCGCCACACCGATCAGGTGCTCCCGCCGGTCGAGCACCACGCGCGCCTCCAGCAGCAGCCGCTCGCCCGCCGGGGTCAGCACCGGGTTCCGGCCCGCGCGGCTGAACAGCGCCAGCCCCAGATCCGTCTCGAGGTTAGCCACCTGCGTGCTGACGGCCGACTGCGCCTTCCGCAGCACCCGCGCCGCGCCCGAGAACGACCCGGCCTCGGCCGCCGCCACGAAAGCCTGGAGCTGGTCGAGCGAGACCGCCATCTATCTGATTACCCGATACTTCCTAACTTGTGGATCGCCTTATCGCAGATAGAGAGCGGCCGACCAATCCGCCTCTCGAGAGCGAGACCATGCGCACCACCCGCGACCGCATTCGCCACGCCATCCTGTTCGAGGTGATCGGGCTGCTCCTCATCGTCCCGCTCGGGACCGCGGCCTTCGGCCTGCACGCCGCCGACATGGGCGTGATCGGAATCGGCAGCGCCCTCGTCGCGACGAGCTGGAACTACGTCTACAATCTCGGCTTCGACCGGACGATGCAGCGGCTCGCCGGGCACACGCGCAAGAGCCTCGTCCTGCGGGTCGCCCACGCGGTGCTGTTCGAGGCGGGGCTGCTCCTGATCCTGCTGCCGCCGATCGCGTGGTATCTCGGCATCGGCCTCGTGGAGGCCTTCTTCATGGATCTGGCGATCGCGGCCTTCTACGTGGCCTACGCCTTCGTGTTCAATCTCGCCTACGATCGAACCTTCCCGCTCCCGAGCTGGACCGAGGCTGCCGCCGAGCCGTCCCGCTGACGCTCGCGCCAGCCGCGCGGCGAGACCGCGACGGCGGCGCGGCGGGCGTTCGAGGGTCCGCGGCGCCGCGTGAGGCGCCGGCTATCCCTCCGCGCGGACGAGATCCGTCGTCTCCGGTCCGCGCCGAACCTCCGCGCCCAAGGGACCGACGGGTGGCCGGCCCGGCGGGATCAGCGCGGCGAGCGCCTTCTGGAGAAGGTCGGGCCGGACCGGCTTGTGAATCAGAGGGACCCCGCTGTCCAAGGCCTCCCGCATGCGGACGGGCGCGGTGTCGCCGGTGATGAGGATCGCCGGGATCGGCCGTCCCCAATGCTGCCGCAGCGTCGCGATGGCTTCGGCGCCGGTCTGGCCCCTGCGCAGTCGGTAGTCGCAGATCAGTGCGTCCGGCGGCGGCCCCTGCGGCGGCCGTTCGGTGACGTCGGTCGGATCCTCGAAGGCCCAGCACAGGCAACCCCAGCCGGAGAGGAGCGCCACCATCGCGTCGCGGACGATGGCATCGTCGTCGACGATCAGGATGCGGGCGCCGACCAGGCCACCGCTCTCCGCGATGGCGGCCGCGGGCGCGTCGTCGAGCCTGGCGTCCCGCCCAGCATCGAGCGTCCGGGGGACGAGGATGCGGAAGACGCTGCCGCTCCCCACCTTCGACGAGAGGGAGAGCGGGTGATCGAGCGAGGCGGCGATCCCGCGCGCGATCGCGAGTCCCAGCCCCAGACCCTTGTGACGATCGCGCTCCGGATTCCCGAGCTGGTAGAACTCCCGGAAGATGTCCTCGCGCTTGTCGACCGGGATGCCGATCCCGGTGTCGTAGACTTCGATCGACACGCCCGCGCGCCGGCGCCGGCAGCCGATGAGGACGCCGCCGCGCTCGGTGTACCGGATGGCGTTGAGGACGAGATTGCGCAGGACCAGCTCCAGCAGGGCCGGGTCCGAGACGATCGCCAGGTCCGTCTGGGGCGTCCGATAGATCAGGCGCTTGGCGTCGGCCAGCGGCGCCAGCTCGTTCTCGATCTTGTCGAGGAGCGGCTGGAGCTCGAAGGCGCGGGGCCGCGGCGTGATGACTCCGGCCTCCAGGCGCGAGAAGTCCAGAAGCGTGTTGAGCATGTCGGTCGACGCGACGTTCGCGGTCTGGGCGTTCTGCAGGATCCGCCGCTGCGGCGCGGCGAGATCCGTCTGGCTCAGCGCCTGGAGGAAGAGGCCCTGGGCGTGGACCGGCTGGCGCAGGTCGTGGCTGGCCGCCGCGAGGAACTGCGACTTCGCGGTGTTGGCGTGCTCGGCGTCGCGGCGGGCCCGGTGCGCCGCGGCGGTCTCCGCGCGCAGCTGCTCCACGAGGGCCGCGTTCTCGAAGCGGAGCTCGATCGATTCCCGCACGCGGCGGCTGGCGAGCACGACCTGACCGTACTGCCCGACCACGAACAGGATCGAGCAGATTGCCAGGGCCCGGTAGGGCGCGCCGCCGAGCGACCAGAGGGTTCCCGCGGCCAGGACGGCGACGGGCACGACGAGGGCGAGGTAGAGGTGCCGCCGCGGCGCCAGGAGCGAGACGCCGTTGCTGCAGGTCGCGCCCAGCAGCGACATGGTCAGGATGCTCACCGCCGGGACCTGGAGCGGCAGCGCGATCCAGATCAGCGATCCCAGGATCGCGCCCTCGACGATCTTGCTCAGGAAGATGACCCGCTCGACCCGGCGGGCGCGGTCGGGCTCGCCGATCGCGGCGCGGACCCGACGCGCGTAGGCGGCCGCCCCGAACCGCTCGACGAGGAACGCGCCGTACCAGCTCAGCAGGACGGCGTGGGGCACCAGCGTCCACAGCACGGCCAGCATGAGCGTCGAGACGAGGAAACCGACGGCGACCGACTGCGTGACGCCGTCCAGGACGAGGCGCAACTGCTCGGCCGCGATCCGCTCCTCCTGCGACGGGCTCATCGGATCAGGCCGAACTGCTGCGCCTTGAACACCGCCTCGGCGCGCCGGGTCACCCCCAGGACCGACAGCAGACCCTGCACGTGGCCGCGGACCGTGTGTTCCGACAGACCGAGATTGCGTCCGATCATCTTGTTGGACAATCCGCGCCCGACGAGGGTCAGCACCTCGGCCTGCCGCGGCGTGAGCGTCGGGCAGAGGGCGCCCCCGACCTGCGGGACCGCGGACGACCGGGCGAGCATCTCGCGCAGGACCGTCATCATCCGCTCGGGGCGGTCGGTCTTGGACAGGAACGCGCAGGCGCCCTGCGCCAGAGCCGTGCTGACGGTATCGGGCAGATCCAGGCCGGACACGACGACGATCCGGGCGGCCGGCCAGCGTTGCTGGAGCAGGCCCATCCCCTCGAGCCCGCCGATGCCCGGCAACTGGATGTCGAGGAGGACGATCGTCGGGACGACGGCCACGATGGCGAGCGCCTCGTGCAGCGATGGGCTGTCGAGAACCGGGATCTCATCGAACGCCGTCGACAGCATCGAGACGATGCCGGACCGGAACAGCGCGTGGTCATCGATGATGAGGATTGCTTCCTGCGCCATGCGGATCCTGTCTAGAGCAACCGCACAGGCGCCGTCACGGGTCATGGACCAGTCCATGTGGACTGGTCCACGAAGCCATTCCGATCGGCTAAGCCACGGGTCGAGGAATTCGATCGCGCGCGCCCGGACATGCAGTTGGAGACCACGCGGACGGGATCGGATGCTGGGCGAGGGCGCCCGCCAGCCCGCGCGGCCCGCGCTTCACACCGCTGCCGTCGCGGCGACGGTCCGGTGATCGCGGGCGGTGACGTCCGTCGGACCGCGCGCGCGGCCCTCCCAAGTCGATTCGAGGGAATTCCATGGTTCATCGCCGTCAGAGACGAGGCATCGGCCGGACCGCGTCCGATCCGACGTTCGACGCGAAGGGTCCCCTGATCGTGCGGTGGATCGGTGCCGCGGCCCGCAAGCGCGGCCGGGCGGCCGACCGGGAAGCTCCGCCCGCTCCGACCCCGGACAACGTGACGAGGCTGTCCTGGGCCGACACCTTCGGACGGGCGATCAGCGCCGATCCTCAGCGGCCGGAGGGACCCGCGACCGTCCTCGCGATGCGTCCCCGCGCGAGCAGGCGCGCGTGCGGGCCGTTCGTCCGCACGAGACAGGCGGTGAGCGCCGCGATCCCGACCTCGCTGCCGTAGAGCGAGACGGATCGGCTGATCTCGGTCGCTCTACCGTCGGATCTCCGGGCCGGCCGGGAATCCGCGGCCGCCCGGCGGCGCGGTGTCCGGCGCGAGAAGGCCGGAGCCGGTCCTGAGCCAGAGCCCGTCCGGCGCCGCCTCGACCGCGGACAGGCGCAGGGCCCGGAACGACCAGCCCGGCGAGACGGCACCGTCCCGGAGGTCGAACGAGGCCTGGTGCCGGGGGCAGTGCAGCCGGCCCGCGACGCAGCGTCCGAGGGCGAGGTCGGCCCCCTCGTGCGGGCAGGCGCGCTCGGCGGCCACGATCCGCGCGCCGTCCCGGACGAGGAGCAGGCGGCGGCCGCCCGCGTTGACGGGGAGCAGGTCCCGGTCGCCGAGAAGGTCGACCGGGCCGAGGCGGATCCGCCCCGGCAGATCCCGCTCAGCCACCGAGATAGGCGTCCCGAACGTGGGGATCGGCGATGAGGTCCTGCCCGCGCCCCTCGAGGACGATGCGGCCGGTCTCGAGGAGGTAGGCGTAGTCGCAGAGTTCGAGGGCCGCGAAGGCGTTCTGCTCGACGAGGAGCACGGTCGTGCCGGCGTCGCGGATCGCGCCGATCACCGCGAACATCCGCTCGACGATGTTGGGGGCGAGCCCCAGGGAGGGCTCGTCGAACAGCACGAGCTTCGGGCGCCCCATCAGCGCGCGGCCGATCGCCAGCATCTGCTGCTCGCCGCCCGACAGCGTGCCGGCCGCCTGGTCGCGGCGCTCCGCGAGGCGCGGGAACTCCCCGTAGATGCGCGCCAGGTCCGCCGCGACCGCCGCCCGGTCGCGGCGCAGGTAGGCGCCCATGGCGAGGTTCTCGGCGACCGTCATCTGCGGGAAGACGCGCCGGCCCTCCGGGCAATGGGCGATGCCCGCCGCCAAAATCCGGCGGGGCTCCGCCCCCGCGATGTCCCGGCCGGCGAACCGGATCGCGCCGGAGCGCGGCGGGACGAGCCCGGAGATCGCCCGGAGCGTCGTGGACTTGCCGGCGCCGTTGGCGCCGACGAGGGCGACGAGTTGGCCCGCGCGCACGTCGATCGTGAGCCCCTTCAGAGCCGTGACGTGGCCGTAGCCGCAGACGAGGTCGCGGATCTCAAGCATGGACCGCCTCCTGCGCGGCAGCCGCGGCGGCCTGCCGGGCGGCGCTGCCCTGGCCGAGATAGGCCTCGATCACCGCCGGGTCGCTGCGGATCCGGTCCGGCGGCCCCTCGGCGATCAGGCGCCCGTAGTTGAGGACGACGATGCGGTCGGAGACCTCCATCACCATCGGCATGTCGTGCTCGACGAGCAGGATGGTGACGCCGCGCTCCCGGATCTGCCGGATCAGGCGCACGAAGACCCGCGTCTCGGAAGCGTTCATCCCCGAGACCGGCTCGTCGAGAAGCAGCATGGCGGGCTCGGTGGCGAGCGCCAGCGCCACGCCGACGAGGCGCTGCTCCCCGTAGGCGAGGGCGCCGGCCTTCTCCTGCGCCCGTCCGGCGAGCCCGACCCAGTCGAGGAGCGCCGCGGCCCGGGCGCGCAGCTGCCTCTCGCCGGCCCCCGCGCGGCCGAGGAGCGCGTCCAGAACGGGCGCGCGGCCCGCCGCGGCGCCCATCTGGTGCAGGCCGATCATCACGTTGTCGAACACCGTGTCGTCCGGGAAGACGCTGGTGCGCTGGAAGGTGCGGGCGAGGCCGAGCCGCGTGATCGCGTGCGGCGGCAGGCCCTTCAGGGACGTGCCGCGGAAGTGGACCGCGCCCTGGCTGGGCTTGAGGAAGCCCGTCATCACGTTGAAGGCCGTCGTCTTGCCGGCCCCGTTCGGGCCGATCAGGCTGACGATCTCGCCGGCCCGGACGTCGAAATGCAGGTCGGCGATGGCGACGAGGCCCCCGAAGCGGACGCCGACATGCTCGACGGAGAGGATCGCGCTCATCGCTGCACCGCCGGGTTGGCCTCGAGGACGGGCGCGGCCGGGGCCGGCCGGCGGCCCAGCAGCGCCGCCAGTCCCGGCACGATGCCCCGCGGCATCACGAACAGGATCACGATCAGCACGAGGCCGTAGACGATCCACTGCGCCTCCGGCGCCATGACCGGGCGGAGCGCCACCGGCAGCAGGCCGAAGATCAGGCCGCCGACGACCGGGCCCAGCAGGGTGCCCTTGCCGCCCGCCACCACCATGATGACCATGGTGACCGTGGTGGCGAACAGGAACACGTCGGGATCGATGATCCGCAGGTAATGGGCGTAGAGGCTGCCGGCCGCGCCGGCCATGGCGGCCGAGATCACCGCCGCCACCGTCAGCGTGCGCGTGGCGTTGATGCCGACCGAGAGCGCCAGCGGCTCGTTCTCCTTGAGGCCCCGCATCGCCCGGCCGAAGCGCCCGCCGACCAGGCGGGCGATCACGGCGTAGCAGAGCGTCCCCACGGCCAGCACGAGGTAGTAGTTCTGGAGCTTGGTCTTGAGGGTCCACATCCCGAGGCCCGGCAGGCCGAGGGTGATGGCCGGGATGTTGGTGAGCGCCAGCGGCCCTTGCGTCAGCTCCACCCAGTTGAGCGCCACGAGCCGCACGACCTCGGCGAACGAGATCGTCACAATGACGAAGTAGGCGCCCCGCACCCGGAAGGAGAGCCGCCCGATCAGGTAGCCGCAAGCGCCCGCCGCCGCCGTCGCCAGCAGGAGGCCGACCACCGCCGGCCAGGGCTCGTGGACCGCCCGGATGCCGAAGCCGAGATCCACGTCGAAGCCGAGGCTGGTCAGCGCGCTGACGTAGGCGCCGATCCCGAAGAACGCGATGTGGCCGAGGCTGAGCTGCCCGGTGAGGCCGAGGAGCAGGTTCAGGCTCATGGCGCCGATCGTCAGGATGCCGGTCACGATCAGCGCGTTGAGAAGGTAGGGGTTGGCGCCGAGCCCCAGGGGCAGGGCGACGAGGCCGGCGAGCAGGGCGAGGGGGAGGAGCCGGTTCATCCGACGCGCTCCGCCTTGGCGAACAACCCGGTCGGCCTGCAGAGCAGGACCGCGATGATGATCAGGAAGCCCATCGCGTCCCGGTAGCCGGAGGAGACGTAGCCGGCGCCCAGTTCCTCGGCGAGCGCCAGGATGAAGCCGCCGATCGCCGCGCCGGTGACGTTGCCGAGCCCGCCCAGGATGACGATGGCGAAGGCCTTGAGCTCGGCGAGGCCGCCCATCTGCGGGAACACCACGTAGACGGGACCGAGGAGCGCGCCGGCGGCCGCGGCGAGCGACGAGCCGAGGGCGAAGGTCGCGGTGTAGATCCGGCGGACGTCGACGCCCATCAGCGCCGCCGTGTCGGAATCCTGGAAGGCGGCGCGCATGGCGAGACCGAGCTTGGTCCGATTGATCAGCGCGTAGGTGAGGGCGATCAGCGTCAGCGCCGCCCCGAGCACGAACAGCCGCAGCCACGACACCGAGACCGGGCCGACCTGGAGCGGCGCCTCGGGAAAGGGCGCGGGGATCGCCTTGGCGACGCCGCCGAAGGTCCAGAGCGTGCCCGATTGCAGGACGATGCCGGCGCCGATCATCACCAGCATGGTGGTGTCGATGTCCGAGCCTCGGAACGGGCGCAGCAGCAGCAACTCGATCGCGGCCCCGAGCAGGAGCCCGCCGAGGATCGCCACAGGAAGCGCCAGGAAGAAGTTCAGTCCCAGCGCGGCGACCGCGAGGTACATGACGTAGGCGCCGACCGTGTAGAGCGCGCCGTGGGTGAAGTTCACGACGTTCATGATCCCGAAGATCAGCGTCAGGCCGATCCCCAGCAGCGCGTAGGTGCCGCCGAGGATGAGGGCGTTGACGAGGTGCTGGATCAGTTCGTTCACGGGCGGCCTCCGAGGGTGCGCCCCGGCCCGGAGGCCGGCGGACGGGCGAGGGGGCCGGCATCAGAGCGCCGGCCCAGGGGCGCTCACAGCGCCGGCACGATCACCGTCCCGTTCTTGATCTCGATGAGGTAGACGTCGGGCTTGCTCTGGCCGCTCTCCTTCCCGGCGGGGCCGGCCTTGGCGAAGCGGATCGGCCCGTTGAGCCCGACGAAGTCGACCGACCAGAAGGCCTTGGTGATCGCGGACGGATCGGCCGAACCCGCCTTCTCGATGGCGTGGGCGATCGCGCGGATGCCGTCGTAGCCGCGGAAGCTCTCGGTGACGCCGGCGAAGTCGAAGCCGCGCGTCTTCCACGCGGCGATGAAGGCCTCGGTAGCCTTCGGGTCCGGCGTCTTGTCGGGCGACCAGGGCAGGAAGGTCGTCAGGTGCATCGTGCCGTCGGCGGCCGCGCCGGCCTGGGCGATGATCTGGTCCGGGTTTTGGGATCCGCCGGTGGTGATGACCCGCTTCTTCAGGCCGAGCGCCGCCATCTGCTTGAACAGCAGCACGAGCTGATCGACCGAGCTCGTGATCATGATCGTGTCGGAATCCGACGCCTTCAGCTTGGCGAGCTGGGCGCTCATGTCCTGCGCGCCCTGGTCCATGGTCTCGACGAGGCCGACCGTCACGCCCTTGTCCTTGAGCATCTTGCCGAAATCGGTCGCGGCGCCGCGGCCGAAATCGTTGTTGAGGACAAGGAAGTCGACCTTCTTCAGCCCGAGGCGGCCGACCATGGGCGCGAAGGTCTCGGCCTCGAGCGACGAGGGCGGCGAGATCCGGAACACGTAGGGGTTGCCGGAGGTCGTGATCTTGCCGGACGAGGAGGTCTCGACCAGCATCGGCGTCTCGTAATCCGCGAGCTTGGGCATCACAGCCAGCGTCAGGCTGGAGCCCCAGGCGCCCATCATCACCGGGGTCTTATCGCTGGTGATCAGCTTCTCGGCGACCGCGGCGGCCTCGGTCGGGTTGCTCTTGTTGTCCTCGATCACGAGTTCGAGCTTCTTCCCGAGGACGCCGCCCTTGGCGTTGATCTCGTCGGCGGCGATCTTGGCGCCGTTGACCACGTAGGTGCCCGAGGCCGCGAACGGCCCGGTCAGCGGCTCGTTGACGCCGATGCGGATCGCCTCCGCCCGTGCGCCGGTGGCCGTCAGCGCCAGCAGGATCGCGGTCGTGAGGGTGAACCTGCCTAGCATTCGCGTGTCTCCGGTGCGTTGGGGCGGGATGGGATCAGGCGCGGCCGAACCACGCGGCGAGGCGCGCGCGGGCGAGGCCGAGGAGCAGGCGGAGCGGGTTGAGGCCGACGGGCACCGGCGCTGCGACACCCGAGAGCCGGGCATCGAGGTTGCGGGTGAACTCCGCGGCGATGCGGCCGGCGAGGTCGCGCACGAGGCCGGGCCGGCCGAACTGCGCGAGCGGCCCGGTCAGGGTGTAGCCGACGTCGAGTTCGACCCGGGCGGTGCCGGGCGTCGGCCCAGCCTCGACCCGGTAGCGGATCCGGCCCTCGGTCGCCGAGCGGCCGCCCGCGTCGGTGCCGGCCCCGTGGACCGCGCCGGTCCGGGCGGCCTCGTCCCGCGCGAGGCGGGCGCGGCCGCGGAACGTCGCGGCGATCGGCCCGATCCGCACCTGCAGGCCGCCCTCGACCGTGTCGGGGGCGGGCCGCGCCGTGAGCACCGCGCCCGGCAGGCAGGCGGCGACCGCCGCGATGTCGCCCAGCAGGGCGAAGACGGCCTCCGGCGGGTGGAGGAGGTCGAGCACCTGCGTGAAGCCGTGGGCCGGGGTGAACGCGTCGGACAGGTCCGCGACGGCCGCGGGCGCCGCCGGGGCGATCCGATCCGCCGGCGGTTCCAGGGGCGCGAAAGCCGCGTCGCCGATCCGGGCGCCGACCGGGCCGAGCGGCCGCGCCGCACCGGTCTCCGGGGGGATGCCGCGCCCGCGCCTTTCCGCGATCACCGCCATCACGGCCCGGACGATGCCGGCATAGCCGGTGCAGCGGCACAGGTTGCCCGACAGGCCGACGCGGATCCGCCGCTCGTCGGCCTCGGGCAGCCGCAAGACCAAATCGCGGGCGGCCACCAGCATCCCGGGCGTGCAGTAGCCGCACTGGAGCGCGTGCTCGCGGTTGAAGGCGGCCCGCAGTTCGCCCGCGATCGCGTCCGCGTCGAGGCCCTCGATCGTCGTGACCGCGGCGCCCGCGCAGGCCCCCGCGTAGGTGAGGCAGGCGCGGGCCGGCTCGCCGTCGAGCAGGACCGTGCAGGCGCCGCAGACGCCGTGCTCGCAGCCCAGATGCGTGCCGGTGAGGTCGAGCCCGTCGCGCAGCACGTCGCCGAGGTGGCTGCGCGGCTCGGCCGCGACCCGCACGGCCCGGCCGTTCACCGTCAGCGCCAGGGCCATGCGCGACGTCCCGGGTTCGGCCAGCGCGGCGCTCATGCGGCCTCCGGAAGGGTGTTGGCGCGGGGATCGGGCGCGGCCGCCGCGGCCACCGCGCGGCTCAGGACGGTGACGTGGATGTGCCGCTCGACCGCATCGGCCATGCCAGCCTCCCGCAGGGCTTGGTCGGCGGCCCGGGGGTCGAAGCGCGCGGCGAAGTCGGCGCCGATGCGGCCGCCGAAGAGCGGGCGGGCATCGGCCAGGAGCACGGGCGGCCCCTCGACCGCGCCGATCACGGCCCGGCCCCGGCCCGCGCCGGGCTCGAGGCGCACGGCCCCGATGGCGTGGGCGAACTCGCCGATCTTCGCGCAGTGCTTGACGTAGCCCCAGGCCGCGCCCGCCGGCAGCGCCGGGACGCGCACCGCGACCAGGATCTCGTCCGCGCCGAGCGCCACTTCGAGGGCGCCGTTCACGAAATGCTCCACCGGCAGGGTGCGGCGGCCGCTCCGCCCGGCGATCTCGACCTCGGCGCCGAGGGCGGTCAGGGCGCTCACCCAGTCGGCGGCCGGGTCGGCGTGGACGAGGCTGCCGCCGATCGTGCCGCGGTTGCGGACCGGCCGGTAGGCGATCGCGGCGGCGACCCGCCGCAGCGCGCCGCCGGTGAGGTCCGGGACGCGCCCGTCCTCGATGTCGGCATGGGTCACGCAGGCCCCGAGGACGAGCGTGTCGCCCTCGACCCGCGCGTCCCGGAGTTCGGGCACGCCGGTGATGTCGAGGATGAGGGCGGGCTCGACGAGGCGCAGGTTCAGCATCGGCCCGAGGGACTGGCCCCCCGCGATCAGCTTCACGCCCGCGGGGGCCTCGGCGAGGCGCGCCAGCAGCGCGGGCAGGCTGTCGGGGCGCTCCCAGGCGAAGGCGGCGGGCTTCATGCGGCCTCCCGCGCGGTCTCGGCGGGCGCGCGGGTGGCGAGCACCGCCTCCACGATCCGTCGGGGGGTGAGGGGCGAATGCAGCAGCTCGACGCCGAGCGGCGCGAGGGCGTCGTTCACGGCGTTGGCGAGCGCCGCCGGCGGCGCGATGGCGCCGCCCTCGCCGATGCCCTTCTGGCCGAAGCGCGTGTAGGGCGAGGGCGTCTCCATGTGTTCGATGCGCGCCATCGGCACGTCGGGGGCGCCCGGCAGGAGGTAGTCGGCCAACGTCGAGGCCAGCGGCTGGCCGCGGGCGTCGAAGCGCATCTCCTCGAACAGGGCCGTGCCGATCCCCTGCGCGAGGCCGCCGTAGATCTGGCCGTCGACCACGAGGGGGTTCACCAGCGTGCCGCCGTCCTCGACGATGACGTAGTCGAGGATCTCCACCGCCCCGAGATCGGGATCGACCGCCACCACGGCCGCGTGCGCCGCGTACGAGAAGGTGCCGGAATCGCGCACCGGCTTGTAGCCGGCAGTGACTTCGAGCCCGCCGGGATCGGTGTCGGGCGCGAGGTCCTGCGGGCGGCGGTACCAGGTGCGGGCGATCGCCTCGAGCGGGACATCGCCCGTGGGGCCGACGACGTGGCCACCTTCGAACCGGCATTCCTCGGGCCGCGCCTGGAGCAGGTGGGCGCCGATCCGCACGGCCCGGGCCCGCAGTTCCTCGCAGGCCGCCGCCACCGCGCCGCCCGCCATCACCATCACGCGGGAGCCCCAGGAGCCGGTGGAGTAGGGGGTCATGGCGGTGTCGCCGTGGACGAGGCGGGTGCGCGCCACCGGGACGCCCAGGATCTCGTGGGCGACCTGGGCCAGCGTCGTCTCCAGGCCCTGGCCGTGGGAATGGGCGCCGATTCGCAATTCCAGGCCGCCGTCCGGGGTGAGGCGGGCGCTCGCCTGCTCGTGGCCGGGGACCATCGGGATGCCCCAGCCGGAATAGACCGAGGTGCCGTGCGCGGCCTGCTCGCAGTAGATCGCGAGGCCGAGGCCGATCCGGCGCCCGTCCGCCTCGCCCTCACGCTGGCGGGCGCGGACCGCCGCCACGTCGACGGCCTTCAGCGCCCGGGCGAGCGCCTCCGGGTAGTCGCCGCTGTCGAAGTGCTTCTTCGTGATGTTCTCGAACGGCATCTGCCCGGGCCGCACGAGGTTCTTCTCGCGCACGGTCTCGGGCGCGACCCCCGCCGCGCGGGCGACGGCGTCGAGCACCAGTTCCAAGGCGAAGCAGACGCCGGTGCGCGCGACGCCCCGGTAGGGCAGGATCGGGCACTTGTTGGTCGCCACCGACCACGTGCGGCAGCGATAGGCCGGGAAGTCGTAGGGGCCGGGGAGGATGCTGGCGACCTGCGCGGCCTCCAGGCAGGCCGAGAACGGGTAGGCCGAGTAGGCGCCGGAATCGACGGTGGCCTCGCAGTCGATGCCGCGCAGCGTCCCGTCCCGCTCCGCGTAGGCCGTGATGCGGTAATGGTGCTCGCGGCAATTGGCGTTGGCGGTCAGGTGCTCGCGCCGGTCCTCCAGCCAGCGGACCGGGTGGCCGCAGCGGAGCGCGAGCCACGCCAGCGCCACGTCCTCGGCAAGCAGGATCGCCTTGTAGCCGAACCCGCCGCCGACATCCGGCGACACGATGCGGATGCGCCCCTGCTCGATCCCGAGGCACTCCGAGAGGCCGTTGCGCACGATGTGCGGCATCTGGCTCGCGGTGTGGACCACGAGCTGGTCGAGGCGGTGATCGAGCTGCACCACGGTGCCGCGGCCCTCGATCGGCGCCATGCACTGGCGCCCCGTCGAGATGGTACGGCTGACCTTGACCGGCGCGTCGAGGGCGCCCTCGATGCCGACGTCGACCAGGGTCTCCAGGAAGACGTTGTCGCCCCAGTGCTCGTGGACGAGGGCGGAGCCCGGCTCGCGCGCGGCCAGCATGTCGTGGACGGCCGGCAGCTCCTCCAGGTCGAGGACGACGGCGGCGGCGATGTCCTCGGCCTCCGCGCGGGTCGGGGCGACGCACATCGCCACCAATTCGCCGACCTGCCGGACCTTGCCGGTGGCGAGCACCGGCTGCTCGGACACCTTGAAGCCGGGCAGCCCCGAGACCGCCCGGATCGGCAGCACGCCGTCGAGGTCGGCGGCGGTGAAGACGCGGTCGCGGTAGGCCTCCGGCACGTGGATGGCGCGGATCCGGGCATGGGCGAGCGGGCTGCGCACGAAGGCGACGTCCTGCATCCCCGGCAGCCGGAGGTCGCCGACATACTGGCCGCGCCCGCGCATCAGGCGCTCGTCCTCCTTGCGGGGCAGCGGAGCCCCGACGCCCTCGCGGCTCATCGGGCGCCTCCGAGAACATCCTGGGCGGCGCGGACCAGCAGGCCGTCGGGCCGGCGGAATTCATTGAGGATCGAGAAGTGGTCGGCGCCCGGAACCGGCAGCAGGGCGCCCGGCGCGTGGGCGGCGCCGCGCAGAGCGTGGAGGTTGCGCGCGTCGCGGACGAGGGCGGGCAGCTCCCGGCTGCCGTAGGCGATCGTCATGCGCTTGGGCACGACGGGCAGGCGCAGGGGCGACAGCGTCCCGATCTCGTCCTCGGTCAGCCCGAGCTTCTCGTTCAGGTAGGTCTCGCGGATCGGCGCGAGGTCGTAGACGCCGGAGATCGCCAAACCCGCGGACACGGCGGGATGCCCGAGATGGAGCGCGGCGAGCTGCGCCCCCGCGGACCAGCCGGCGAGGACGATCGGGCCTCCGATCCCGCGCGCCGTCCCGTGCGCGGCGAGCCAGTCGAGGGCGGCCCCGATCTCGGCGACGATCCCGGTGAGGCTCGCCTCGGGTGCCAGGGTGTAGCCCGGCATCGCCACCGACCAGCCGGCGGCGTTCAGCCCTTCCGCGAAGCAGGCGAAATCGGCCCGGGCGTTGCGCTGCCAGTAGCCGCCGTGGACGAAGACGAGGCAGGGCGCCCCCGTCTCCGACGCCGGGTAGAGGTCGAAGCCGGTGCGTGCGCCGGCGGCGTAGGGGATGTCGAGCCCGGCCGGGTGCGCCGCGCGGTAGGCCGCGGAGGCCGCGTTGCGGGCCGCGACCTGCGCGGCGCTGTCGGGCACGCCCGCGTTGTTGTCGTAGGAGGCGCCCCGGGCCGCGAAGTCCAGGCTGTCCCAGCGGCGGCGCGGGTCCGGCGGGGTCGGGTCGTCGAGGACGAAGGCGGTCACCGGCGCCACCTCAGGCCGCGATCGCCTGGGGCAGGATCGGCGAGTCGGCCTCGAAGCGCTTCCCCGCGCGCAGGCAGAAGGCCGGGCGCAGCAGACGGTCGGCGATCACCCGCGTGTCCTCGTTGTCGCGCAGCAGGAAGCGGCCGCGATCGTCGTGCAGCACCGAGACGTCGGCCGCGTAGCCGACCTTGAGGGCGCCGATCCGGTCGCCCATGCGCAGCATCTCGGCCGGGTGCGACGTCACCATCGGCACCACCTCCTCCAGCGGGATGCCGAGCGCCATCATCGAGCTCATCGCCTGGGTCAGGCTGAACCGGGCCTGGCCGAGGAAGGGATGGTTCTCGTCGTCGTGGTGCTCGTCCGGGGTGCCGGCGGGCTTCGTCACCTCGGGCACCTCGGTGTTGTAGCCGTGCATGTCGGCGCCGAGCGTGTAGGGGATCACGCCGGCCGGCAGGGACGCGCGGGCCACGCGGTAGGAGAAGTGGCTGCCGTGGCCGACATCGACCTTCAGCCCGGCCTCCATGGCCCGGCGGATGATGTGGTGGACCTCGCCCTGCTCGTTGATGAAGCCGCCCGGGTGGCGGGTGAAGGGATGGGCCAGCACGTCGCCGGGCCGCAGCAGCGGGATCACCCGCTCGACGATGGTGTCGGCATCCTCGCCGTTGGCGCCCGATTCCGGCAGGCCCCAGAGCTGGCCGAAATGCACGTAGAGCGGCAGGTCGGCGCGCCGGCTGATCTCGGCCGCCATCTCCATCACCTTGATGCCCCAGCGGGCGAAGCCGCCGATCTCGGCATGGCCTTTGATGCCGCGCACGAGGTCGCGGTTCTCGGTGGCCGACTTCACGGTCGCGTCGATGTCGACGCCGTCCGGGCTGTAGAGGTTCGGGTAGAAATGCCCTTCCAGGCCGCCGACGAGGTAGGCCGACAGGAAGGCGAGGACCTGCGTCTCCGAGCGCTCGGCGATGAAGTGGCGGAAGCCCGGCAGGGTCATGCAGGACGGCCCGCCCTGGTCCACCACCGTGGTCACGCCCGAGCGCACGCCGACCATGTCGGGGTTCAGGCCGAACCGGCCGGTGACGTACTGGTAGACGTGGGCGTGGGTGTCGATCATGCCGGGCAGGACGAGCTTGCCCGAGACGTCGACCACCTCGGCGGCGGCCGAGGGCAAAATCGTCTCCGCCACGGCGGCGATGCGCCCGTCCCGCACCGCCACGTCGCGGATGCCGTCGATGCCTGAGGCAGGGCAGATGACCCGCCCGCCCCGCAGAACCAGATCATAGCGGCGATTGTCCATGTCGACCTCGTGGTCCCGGCCGGCGCACGCCGGCCTCGCCCTTGCCAAAAGCGAAGCATGCTTCGTATTCCGGCGTTGCACACCGCGTGCCAAGGCTGGAACCGTTCTGTGGAGGCGGACGATGGATGAGGTCCCGGACGCCGGGTTCGCTGCGGGGTCGGCAGAGGCGGGGGTCGCCGCGGGGGCGGCGAGCGCGGCAACGGACGCGAAGGCGCGGCACTGGCCACTAGCCGAGCGCCCGGGCTTCCTCGCCCGCCGCATGCACCAGATCCACGTCAGCCTCTTCGCCGAACGCTGTGCCGCGTTTCGCGTCACCCCGCTCCAGTACAGCCTGCTCTCGCTGCTGCGCGATCTGGGGGAGGCCGATCAGACGACGCTCGCGAGCTCGGTCGCCCTTGACCGGACGACGACGACCGGCGCCCTGAAGCGCCTCGCGGCCCGCGGTCTGGTGAGCCGCACGACCTCGCCCCTCGACCGCCGCGCGCAGGTCTGCCGGCTGACGGACGAAGGCGCCGCGCTCCACGGCGCGATGGAGCCGGCGGCGCGGGCCGCGCACGCCCTCACCGTCGAGGCCCTCACGCCGGCGGAGCAGGACACCCTGACCCGGCTCCTGCGCCGCGTCATCGCGGGGCACGAGCATCGGCGCGGCCAGCCCGACATCCTGTAGGGCGTCGCCGACGCGGCCCGCAGCAGGCCCCACTGCTCAAAGAAAATACAGATCGTTCTGCCTTGGAGTGCCGCGAAAAGCTCTTTCTTCCAACATCTTCGCGAAAATTGGACGCGCATTCCATTTACAGAACGCGGAGACGTTGCGCATAAATACGGCATGGAATGCCCACAGCGCGCGCTGAGCTGATCACGCGTCGCATCTGAGCTTCCCACCGCGCGACGAATGCCGGCACCCGACCATCGTTCCGCCTGCCGATGCGCGCCGCGCGCAGGCGGGCCGGCGCGGGGTTGGCACATGTCCTGCGTGTGGTGGGCAGCTCACAGCATGCTGTGGGAGCCTCAATGCCCGAACAGCGAGGTGCGATGACGACCCGCGATGACAGGTCCCGGCCCGCTCGCCCGACCACGACGGTGCTCGCCGTCCCCGACGCCACGCGCAAGGGCAACCAGGCCTACGACCTGATGCGCCGCGAGATCGTCGCCTGCCGCCTCCTGCCCGGCACGCGCTTCACCGAGGCCGAGGTGATGGAGCGGTTCGAGATCGGCAAGGCGAGCTGCCGGATCGCGCTCCAGCGCCTGGCCCAGGAAGGCTTCGTCAGCTCGATGCCGCGGCACGGCTACCGGGTCAGCCCGGTGACCGTGAAGGATGTCGACGAGGTCTTCGCCCTCCGGATGGAGCTTGAGCCCCTCGCGGCGCGGGGCGCCGCCGGCCGCGTGAACCGGGCGCATCTGGAGCGCCTGGAGCAGGCCTGCCGCCGCAAGATCACGGTGGAGATGGGCAACCAGATCGACTTTTTCCTGGAGGCCAACCGGGGCTTCCACCTCGCGATCGCCGCGGCTTCGGGGAACGGGCGCCTGTACCGGACGCTGTCGGGCCTCCTCGACGAGATGACCCGCCTCGTCGCCCTCGGCTTCGGCGTGCAGGGGGTGCGGCCGAACATCGAGAACGACCACACCGCGATGATCGAGCACCTCGTGGCGGGCGACGCCGACAGCGCCGCCCTGGTGGCCCGCCGCCACGTCGAGACGTTCCGCGACATGACCCTGGAGAAGGTCATCGCCAGCCTGCGCGACACCGCGGTGGTGGCGCCGGTGCGGCCGGCCCGGGTCGACGGGGGCGAGCCGTGAACGCCGTCGAGCTCGACCACGTCAGCAAGTGGTTCGACCGGCGCGAGGGCGGGCCGCTCCACGTCCTCGACACCGTCGACATCGCGATCCCGCAGCACGCGATCGTCGCGATCCTGGGCGCGTCGGGCTGCGGAAAGAGCACCCTCCTCAACATGATCGCCGGGCTGGTCGAGCCCGATCAGGGCGCCGTCCTCCTGAACGGCATCCCGTCGCACGCCTTCCGCGACTGGCGGGCCATGACCTACATGTTCCAGGAGGACCGGCTGCTGCCCTGGCGCACGGCCGCCCAGAACGTCGCCTTCGGCCTCGAGGCCGGACGCATGGGCCGGGCGGAGCGGGCGCGGCGGGTCGACGAGACCCTGCGGCTCGTCGGGCTGGAGGCCTTCCGCGACGCCTACCCGCACGAATTGTCGGGGGGCATGCGCAGCCGGGTGGCGCTCGCGCGCAGCCTCGTGACCGAGCCCAAGATCCTGCTCCTCGACGAGCCGTTCTCGAAGCTCGATCCCGAGATCCGCGCGCAGATGCACGCGGAGCTGCTGCGCATCGCCGGTCTGCGGGCGATGACCCTGGTCTTCGTCACGCACGACGTCGAGGAGGCGGTGGTGCTGGCGAGCCGGGTGGTCGTCCTGCACCCGCGGCCGGGCCGGATCGGCACCGTCCGGGCCATCGATCTGCCGTACCCCCGCGACCCGCTCTCGACGGAGGTCGCCGAGGAGGTCCGGCGCCTGCGCATCAGCCTCTCCGCCGCGAGCGCGCGATGCTCGTGAAGACCCCGCCGCGCCTGATCCGGCGGACGCGGACGTCCGGCGCCGGACGCCGGGCGGGCGTGCTGCTCCAGCGGCTCGCCCTGCTCGCCCTGGCGCTGGCCGCGTGGCAGCTCGGATCGCTGCACGCGCCGAGCTTCGTCCTGCCGAGCCCCGCGCGGGTCTGGCACACGTGGCTCGGCCTCGTCGCCACGCCGAGCTTCGCCGCCGATCTCGGCATCACGCTGGGCCGGATCGGCGCCGGCCTCGCCTTCGCGGCCCTCGTGGGGCTGCCGCTCGGCCTGCTGCTCGGCGCGAGCCCGCGCCTCGGGCGCTTCTTCGAGCCGGTGCTGACGGTGACCAACACCGTCTCCTCCGCGATCTGGGCGATCTTCGCGCTGATCTGGTTCGGCCTCTCGAACTGGACCACGATCTTCGTGGTGTTCATGACCGCGATGCCGCTGATCCTGACCAACGTCTGGCAGGGCACGCGCACGGTCAGCGCCGAGCATCTCGAGCTCGCCCGCACCTTCCGGATGCCGCGCCGCAAGGTGCTGACCAAGATCTACCTGCCGACGATCCTGCCCGCCTTCTTCGCGGGCGCGCGCCTCGCCATCGGCTTCGGGGCGCGGGTCGTCCTCGTGGCGGAATCGCTCGGGGCGAGCAGCGGCATCGGCTACCGCCTGCGGCAGGCGGCCGACCTCGTCCAGACCGACCAGGTCTTCGCCTGGACCCTCACCCTCGTCGCCCTGATGATCGGGCTCGAGACGCTCGTCCTGAAGCCGGCCGAGCAGCGCCTGTTCGCCTGGAAGAAGGTGGCGCAGCCGTGACGGCCGGCACCGCCCGGCGACACGCCCGTCGCACGACCCCTCATCGCCCGTCCCGGAGAACGCCTTGAAACGGATCCGCGTCCTCGCCGCCGCCGCGCTCTGCGCACTCGGCCTGCCCGGCCTCGCGCGCGCCGAGACGGTGCGCATCGGATACTGGAGCTCGGGCATCAGCCTCGGCTTCGGCGCCGTGCTGGAAGCCGGCAAGTTCATGGAGAAGGAGGGCCTGACGGCCGAGTACGTCAAGTTCCCGGACGTGAACGCGCCGACCAAGGCGATGGCCGCCGGGGCGATTGATTTCGCGATCGCGGCGAGCGCCGGGACGGCGCTGAGCGTCACCGCCGACGGGCTGCCGATGAGCATCGTCCTGGCGACCCAGGTGGCCGATCTCGACTTCGTCGTCCCGGAGGACTCGCCGATCAAGACTATGGACGACCTCAAAGGCAGGAAGATCGGCACCTCGCCGGCCGGCAGCGGCACCGCCGCCATCGCGGCGGCGATCCTGGAGACCAATCACGGCCTCAAGCCCGCCGACTACCAGGCCGTCCCCGGCAACGATTCCCGGCTGGCGCAATTCCTCGTCCAGAAGGACATCGACGCCGCGGCCCTGCGCACCGTGACCCTCGCGCTCCTGCCGGACGTGAAGCTGCGCCGACTCGGCACCTTCCGGGAGGAGTGGAGGCGCCTCACCCAGCAGGACGCGCCGCCGGTCCTCGGCGTCGGCCTGATGCGCAACGCCTGGATGACGCAGAATCCGGACGCGCCCGCCAAGGTCGTGGCCGCGATGCGCAAGGCCTACGCCTTCGGCCAGGCCGACAAGCCCGGCGTGGCCAAGATCCTGAAGGCGGCCGCGAACCTGAGCGACGCCGACGCCGCGGCCTACGCGG
The DNA here is from genome assembly GCF_021398735.1 of Methylobacterium oryzae. NCBI lineage: Bacteria > Pseudomonadati > Pseudomonadota > Alphaproteobacteria > Hyphomicrobiales > Methylobacteriaceae > Methylobacterium > Methylobacterium oryzae. Next base: position 231,265 of record NZ_CP090350.1, on the reverse strand, counting down.
GCCTCTGGGACGGCATCTACACGGTCAGCCTGGAGCCCGCCGACATCGCCTCGCTGAAGCGGGAATTCGACGTGTTCAAGGCGGTCGGCGCCGTCCAGGGCAGCCTGCCGGACACGGCCCTGGTCCCCGGCCCCTACGAGCGGTCGAAGTCGATCCCATAGCCTTTCCGACCTGCAGAAGAGGGTTTCCACGATGGCTCAGACGATGAAGGCGCTCGTGCTGGAGGCGCACGGCGACATCGACACGCTGAAGGTGGTCGACGACTATCCGAGGCCGTCCCCCGGCCCGGGCGAGGTCCTGATCCGCGTCGGCGCGTCCTCGTTCAACTACCACGACGTGTTCACCGTGAAGGGCATGCCCGGCATCAAGGTGCCGATGCCGGTGGTGATCGGCCTCGACATGGCCGGGCAGATCGTCGAGCTCGGCGAAGGCGTCGCGGAGTGGCGCGTCGGCGACCGGGTGCTGGTCAACCCGCTCAACAAGGCCAAGGGCCTGATGGGCGAGATGCTCGACGGCGGCATGGCCGAGTATTGCCGGGTCTCGACGGGCCAGCTCATCGCGATGCCGCCGGACGTGAGCTACGCGGACGCGGCGTCCCTGCCGGTGGCCTACGGCACGGCCCACCGCATGCTGATCACCCACAACACCGTGAAGGCCGGCGACAAGGTCCTGATCCTGGGCGCCAGCGGCGGCGTCGGCACCGGCTGCGTGATGCTGGCCAAGCAGCTCGGCGCCGAGGTGATCGCCTGCGCGGGCAGCGCGGAGAAGATGGCGGCGCTGACGGCCCTCGGGGCCGACCACGTCGTCAACTACCGCGAGACCGACTTCTCCAAGTGGGCGATCCAGCAGTACGGCAAGCCGCAGCGCCGGACCTACGAGGGCGGGGTCGACGTGGTGATCAACTTCACCGGCGGCGACACCTGGGTGCCCTCGCTCAAGTGCCTGAAGCGCGGCGGCACGCTGCTGGTCTGCGGCGCCACCGCGGGGCACGATCCCAAGGAGGATCTCCGCTACATCTGGAGCTTCGAGCTCAAGGTGATCGGCTCGAACAGCTTCTACGACGACAACCTGTCGGCCCTGATGGACATGATCCAGGCCGGCACGCTGAAGCCGACCATCGACAAGCTCCTGCCCCTCGAGGAGGCCGCCGAGGGCCTGCGGATGATCCGCGACCGCGAGGTCATGGGCAAGATCGTCGTCACCCCCTGACACCGCCCGAGGAGATCCCCCAAGCCATGTCCGACACCCCCCTCACCAAGGAGCAGGTCGAGGCGCTGCTGCTGCGCGGCCCGTTCCACCAGTGGCTCGGCCTCTCCGTCGTCGCCGTCGGCGATGGGACGATCGAGCTGAAGGCGACGTGGCGGCCGGAATGGGTCGTCAACGCCGAGCGCGGCTACGTGCACGGCGGCATCCTGGCGACGCTCGTGGATCTCACCGCCGACTGGGCGCTGGTCTCCAAGACCGGCCGCGGCGTCCCCACCGTTGACCTGCGGGTCGATTATCACCGGGCCGCGATGCAGGGCGATCTCACCTGCCGCGGCACGGTGGTGAAGTTCGGCAACCAGCTCTCGGTGGCCGAGGCGCAGATCCTCGACCCGGAGGGGCGCCTGCTCGCGAGCGGCCGCGGCGTCTACATGACGGCGCCGCCGAAATGACCGGACCGGCCCCCGGCGCCCCGGCGGATGGGGCCCTCGACCACGTGGTGATCAACGTGCTGCGGCGGATGGACGAGGCGGCGGAGCTGTTCGCCGCCCTCGGCTTCCGCCTGACACCGCGCGGCCACCACTCGCTGGGCTCCATCAACCACCTGATGATGACGGCCGGACCCTACCTCGAACTCGTCGGCCTGCCCGAGACGGGTCCGCAGCGGCAGGACGTTCTGGACAGCCCGTTCGGCCTGAACGGGCTCGTCGTGGCGAGCCGGGACGCCGACGCGACGCATGCCCGCCTCGCCGCGGCGGGGCTCGCGGCCGGGCCGACCGTCGCCTTCACGCGCCCCGTGACCGTCGACGGCCGCGAGGACACGGCCCGGTTCCGCACGGTGCGGGTGCCGGTCGACCGGTTCCCGGCGGGGCGCCTCTACCATTGTGAGCACCTGACCCCGGATCTCGTCTGGCGCCCCGAATGGCTCGACCATCCGAACGGCTTCACGGGGATCGACGCGCTGAAGATCGAGAGCCCGGCACCGGATGCCGACGCCCGTCTCTACGCCGCCGCGAGCGGTGCGCCGGCCGAGGCCGTGGGTGACGGCTGGACCCTCCGGCTCGGGGAGACGCGGGTCGCGATCGCGCCGGGGCCGGCCGGCCGCTTCGCCACCCTGACCCTGCGCTTCCGCAGCCTCGACGCCCTCGAAGCCCGCGCGGGCGCGCTCCCGGAGGCGGGCTGGGTTCGGCACGGGCCGGGCGCGGCCACGCTGACGCTGCCGACCTTCGACCTCAACCTCCCGTGCAGGGCGGCCCCATGACGCGCGCGGCCACGGCTCCGACCAATCTCGGCGATCTCGTCGACCGGTCCGGGCCGCCGGACAGGCCGCTGATCATCGGCGTCGCCCCCGATGGCGAGCCCGCCGTGATGACCCGCGCCGGCCTCGACGCCCGGGCCGACGCCTTCGCGCGCGGCCTGCTGCGCGGCGGGATCGCCCGCGGCGCGCGGGTCGCGATCCTCGCGGCCAACCGGCCCGACACGATCGCGGCGCTGCTCGGGGCGATGCGCGCCGGCGTGGTCCCGGTCCCGGTCAATCACAAGTTCCCGCCGGCCACGATCGCCGCCGTGCTCGCCGATTGCGGGGCGCGGCTCGTGCTCTGCGACGGCCCGCGCCGGGCGCTGCTGGCCCATCTCGGCCCCGATATCCGGATCGCCGGGTTCGACGATGACGGGCCGGAGGGCTTCGCGGCCTGGCTCGACCCCGGTCCGTTCGTGCCGGTCGTGCCCGAGCCCGACGAGGCGGCCCTGTTCCTCTACACGTCCGGCTCGACGGGCCGGCCGAAGGGCGTGCGGCTGAGCCATGCCAGCCACCTCTGGGTGGCGCGGACCCGCGCCGCGGAGACGGACCTGCGCGACGACCGGCTGCTCGTGGCGGCGCCGCTCTACCACATGAACGCGCTCGCCCTGGCGCTCCTCGTCTGCGCGGCCGGCGCCACGATGGTGCTGCTGCCGCAATTCGAGGCGCGGGCCTACATCGCGGCGATCGACCGGTACCGCTGCACGTGGCTCACCGCCGTGCCGCCGATGATCGCCATGATGCTGCGGGAGCCGGATCTCCTCGCGGAAGCCGACCTCACCGGCGTGCGGACGGTCCGGATGGGCTCGGCGCCGGTCAACGACACCCTCGCCCGGCAGATCCGCGCCCTCCTGCCGAACGCCCGCATCCTCAACGCCTACGGGACCACCGAGGGCGGCCCGGTCGTGTTCGGCGACCATCCGGACGGCCTGCCGACGCCGGTCGCGTCGGTCGGCGTGCCGCATCCCCAGGTGGCGGTGCGCCTCGTCGGACCGGACGCCCCGGAGACCGGGATCCTGCAGATGCGCAGCCCCGCGATCATGCTCGGCTACCACAACCGGCCGGACGTGCCCGTCCCGATCACCGCGGACGGGTTCTACGACACCGGCGACGTCTTCCGCCGCGACGCGGACGGGTTCTTCTACTTCCTCGGGCGGACCGACGACATGTTCGTCTCCGGCGGCGAGAACATCTTTCCGGGCGAGGTCGAGCTGGTGCTGGAGCGCCACCCCGCGGTGCTCCAAGCCTGCGTGGTGCCGGTGGACGACGCCATCAAGGGCACCAAGCCGGTCGCCTTCGTGGTCCGCCGGCCCGGCGCCACCGTCGACGAGGCCGCTCTCAAGGATTACGCGCTCGAACACGCGCCGGCCTACCAGCACCCGCGTCGGGTCTGGTTCGTCGAGGCGCTGCCGCTCGCCTCGACCGGCAAGATCGACCGCGCGGCCCTGCGCCGGCGGGCCGAAGAGGCCGTCCGCGTCCCGTGACCGTGCCGGGCGGAATGGCGCTTGCAGGTTGTGTTCCTGCGGAATGCGCGCCCGCAGAAGGCATCCTCGCTAGGGATCCCGCCCGGCGCCCCCGTCCCCGCCCGCCTGCCCCGGAACGCCAGGAGTGACCCCATGCTGCGACGAACCTTCCTCGGCGGTGCCGCCGTCGCGGCCGCCGCGCCCTTCCTTCCGGCCCGCCCGGCCCTGGCCTAGGGCGGCCGGGCGAGCGTCCTGCGCTTCGTGCCGCAATCCGACCTCACCATCGTCGATCCGGTGACGACCACGGCCTACGTCACGCGCAACCACGCGCTCATGGTGTTCGACCAGCTCTACGGCCTCGACGCGCAGTTCACGCCGCAGCCGCAGATGGTCGAGGGCCACACGGTCGAGGAGGACGGGCGGCGCTGGACCTTCCGGCTGCGCGAGGGCCTGAGATTCCACGACGGCGAGCCGGTGCGGGGCCGCGACTGCGTCGCGTCGATCCGGCGGTGGGCGCAACGCGACAGCCTCGGGCAGGCCCTGATGGCGCGCACGGACGCCCTGGAGGCGCCGGACGACCGCACCTTCGTCATCCGGTTGAAGCGGCCCTACGGGCTGATGCTCGAGACGCTGGCGAAGCTCGGTCCGCCGGTCCTCGTCATCATGCCCGAGCGCCTAGCCGCCACCGACCCGGCCCAGCAGATCCCCGAGCTGATCGGCTCCGGGCCGTTCCGGTTCAACACCAAGGAGCGGCTCGTCGGCGCCCGCGTGGTCTACGACCGCAACCCGGACTACCGGCCCCGGGAGAACGGCCCGGTCTCCTGGGTGGCGGGGCCGAAGCGTGTCCATTTCGAGCGGGTCGAGTGGCAGGTCATGCCGGATCCCGGCACCGCGGCCGCCGCCCTTCAGAACGGCGAGGTCGACTGGTGGGAGAACCCGATCAGCGATCTCGTGCCGACGCTTCAGGCGCACCCGCAGATCGCGACGCAGCTCGCCTCGCCGCTCGGCAATCTCGGCACCGGCGTGATGAATCATCTCCACCCGCCCTTCGACAAGCCGGCGGTCCGGCGCGTGGTCCTCGAGGCCCTGTCCCAGGCAGACTTCATGGCGGCGGCCGCCGGCGACGATCCCAAGCTGTGGCGCAAGGATGTCGGCCTGTTCACGCCGGGGACCGCGATGGCCACCGATGCCGGGCTCGACGTGCTCACCCGGCCGCGCGATCTCGCCAAGGCCAAGCGCGACCTCGTGGCGGCCGGCTACAAGGGCGAGCGCGTCGTGCTCATGTCGACGAGCGAGAACCCCGTGCTCGGCGCCCTCGGCGAGATCATGCACGACCTGCTCCAGCGCCTCGGGATGAATGTGCAGTACGTCGTCTCCGACTGGGGCACGCTGGTCACCCGCCGCGCCAGCAAGGCGCCCCCCGACCAGGGCGGCTGGAACATCTTCACCACGACCTGGACCGGCCTCGACATGGCCAACCCGGTCGTGGAGCAGGTCCTGCGCTGCGGCGGCGAGAAGGGTTTCTTCGGCTGGCCGGACCTGCCGGAGCTGGAGAGCCTGCGGGAGGCCTGGATCGAGGCGCCGGACCAGGCGGCCCGCAAGGCGATCGCGGCCCGGATGCAAACTCTCGCGATGCGCGATGTGCCGTACCTGCCGACCGGCCAGTACTTCTACCGGACGGCCTTCCGGCGCGACCTTCGGGACGTGGTCGACGGCCAGTTCGTCTTCTGGAACGCCCGCCGCGCCTGACGGACGTCGCGTCCTGGCCGCCCGTCGCCGCTCCGGCGACGGGCGGCTTCGCGGATACGCGCCTCAGTGCGCGAAGACGCCGGCCAGATCCCGGAAACCCTTGATCTCGATCGGATTGCCGCTCGGGTCGAAGAAGAACATCGTGCGCTGCTCGCCGGGCTCGCCGGCGAAGCGGACGACGGGCGGGATGTCGAAGGCGATGCCGGCCGCCTCGACACGGCCGGCGAGCGCCTCCCAGGCGTCGAGCGGCAGCACCACGCCCAGATGCGGCATCATCACCGTGTGGTCGCCGACCTTCCCGCTCCGGGTGGTGGCGAAGGGCTCGCCCAGGTGCAGCGACAGCTGATGGCCGAAGAAGTCGAAATCGACCCAGGTCTCGGTGCTGCGGCCCTCCTGGCAGCCGAGGACGCCCCCGTAGAAGCGGCGCGCCGCGTCGAGGTCGGTGACGTGGTAGGCGAGGTGGAACGGCGTGAGCATCGACGGTCTCTTGCTGGATGGAGGAGGTGCGGCGCCGTCAGGGCGCCGGATCGGGGGCACGCGCCGAGACGACGCCGCCGACGAGGTTGCAGGACAGCAGGAACGCGCTGTCGAGATCGCCGCCGCCGGCCGGCACCAGCGCCGTCAGCCGCGCGGCCAGAGCGCTTCGCGCGGCGCGGGCGATGACCTGGGCCTCCGCGACGGCGACGGCCGCGAACCGGATCGTCTCCCCCGGCCGCACCTGCGCGAGGCGGCCGAGATCCGCCGAGATCACGGTGGCGATCTTCGGGTAGCCGCCGGTGGTGTGGCGGTCGGCCAGCAGGATCAGCGGGCGCCCGTGTCCGGGCACCTGGATCGAGCCGTTCACGATCCCGTCCGAGACGATGTTGAAACCGTCCGCGTGGGCGATCGGCGGCCCGTCGAGGTGGCAGCCCATCCGGTCCGCCCGCGCCGTGAGGGTGTAGGGCTCGGAGAGGAACGTCCGCAGGCCGTCCTCGGTGAAGCCGTCGGCCTGCGGCCCGAGCACCACCCGGATCGGGCCACCGAAGGTCGGCCGGTGGGCCGGCGGCAGGGTCAGCGGACGGTCGCGGGGCGCGGGCGCCGCGAGGGGCAGCAGGTCGCCCGCGGCCAGGGGATGACCGTCGAGGCCGCCGAGGCGGGTGCGGGTGTGCGTCGCCACGCTGCCGAGCATCGGCGCGACGGCGAAGCCCCCGGCGACCGCGAGGCAGGCGCGCAGGCCCTGCCGCGGTCCGCCCAGGACGAGCCGGTCGCCCCGCCGCAGGTCGTGGGCCGTGAACGGGTCGAGGGCGCGGCCGTTCAGGCTCATCGCGAAGGGCGCGCCGGCGAGGGCGACGCGGCAGATATCCGTCTCGCAGGCGAGGGTCGGACCGACCATCGCCATCTCGATCACCGCGGCGTCGAGCGGGTTGCCGACGAGGCCGTTGGCCAGGGCCAGCAGGTCGGGATCCATCGCGCCGGACCCCGAGATGCCGTAGCGCAGGTAGCCCGGCCGCCCGGCATCCTGCAGGGTCGAGGCCAGGCCGGGGGCGATGACGCGCAGTCCCTCAGGCATCGATCCGCTCCAGGGTCGCGACGGTCTCGCCGGCGCGGGCGGCCTCGCTGAGGCCGTCGAACGCGGCGCGGTCGATCGGCTCGAACCGGATCAGGTCGCCGGCCGCGAACAGGAACGGCTCGGCCCGGCCCGGATCGTAGGAGCGCGCGGGCGTGCGGCCGATGAGCTGCCAGCCGCTCGGCAGCTCCAGGGGCGGCGAGACGCCGGTCTGGTTCCCGCCGATCGAGACGCTGCCCGCCGGGGTCCTGGGTCGGGGATCGGTGCGCCGGCTCGCGTAGAGCCGGGGATCGAGGCCGCCCAGATAGGCGAAGCCGGGGGCGAAGCCGATCATGTAGACGCGGTAGTCGCGGCCGGAATGAAGGGCGATCACCGCCTCCGGGCTGAGCCCGGCCCCGGCGGCGAGGTCGTCGAGGTCGGCGCCGTGCGCGCCGCCGTAATGGACCGGCACCCGCCAGCGGCGCAGCGAGCCCGCCGCCCCGTCCGGCGGCGGCCAGTGCGCGGCGATCAGCGCGGCGAGGTCGGCCCGGGGCAGCAGGTCCGGATCGTAGAGGACGAGGAGCGAGCGGTAGGTCGGCACGGTCTCCAAGAGGCCCGGGCGCCCGGCGCCACGGAGCGCCGCGTCGAGGGCGATGACCCGCGCGTTGATCGCGGGATCGACCGCGCGGCCGAGCTCCACCGTGAGCGCCCGGTCGCCGCTATCGAGGAGGCGGTAGCCGGGCTCAGACACCGAGCACCTCGGCCATCGGGCGCAGGGCGATCCCCTTGGCGGCGCAGTCGTCGCGCAGGCGGCGCGCCATGGCGACCGCGCCGGGCGTGTCGCCGTGGACGCAGACCGTGTCGATCCGCGTCGGGATGCGCCGCCCGGACAGGCAGGTGATCGCCCCGTCCTCCAGCATCCGCGCCACGCGCTCCGAGACGGAATCGGGATCGTGCAGCACGGCGCCGGGGAGCTTGCGCGAGACCAGGGTGCCGTCATCCGCGTAGGCGCGGTCGGCGTAGATCTCGCGCGCGATCGGCAGCCCGAGCTTCTCGCCGGCCCGCTCGGTCTCCAGGCCGGGCATCACCACGAAGATCAGGTCGCGGTCGAGGGTGCGGATCGCCCGGGCCACCGCCAGAGCGAGGTCGGCATCCTCGTTGGCCATGTTGCCCATGGCCCCGTGGGTCTTCACGTGGCGCACCGGGCAGCCGGCATCCTGCGCCAGCGCCAGCAGCGCGCCGACCTGGTAGAGCACCGCCTTCTCGATGTCGGCGGGGCGCTCGCCGTGGATCGGCCGCCGGCCGAAGCCCCAGAGGTCGAGGAAGCTCGGGTGGGCGCCCGCTTGCACGCCGTTCGCGGCGGCGCGGCTCAGGGTCTCGTGCATCACCAGCGGGTCGCCGGCGTGGAAGCCGCAGGCGATGTTGGCCGAGGTCGCCACGGTCAGCATCTCGGCGTCGTCGCCCAGACGGTAGACGCCGAAGCCCTCGCCCATGTCGCAGTTCAGATCGACGATCATCGGTGCATCCCTTCTCTCGCGCGGGGTCAGGCTTCGGCGACCAGGTGGGCCACCAGGGTGGCGGCGGCGCACAGATCCGCGATCCGCATCGCCTCGTCCGGGTTGTGGCTGCCGTTCTGGTTGCGGATGAAGATCATCGTGCTCGGCACGCCCTGGCCGGCCAGCGTCGCGGTGTCGTGCCCCGCCCCGCTCGCCATCGTGCGGAACGGCGTCCCGAGCCGGCGCGCGTGGCCGGACAGGGCCTCGACCAGCGCGGCGCTCATCCGCGCCGGCGTGCTGCCGGTCCGCTCGCCCAGCACGAAGCGTACCGAGCGGACGGCCTCGATGGCGGCGATATGCTCGGCGAGCGCCGCCTCGACCCGGTCGAGAACGGCCGGCTCGGTGCTGCGCACGTCGAGGCAGAAGCGGACTTCGCCGGGGATCTTGGCGAAGGCGTGCTGAACCGGGTCGGTGGCGACCTCGCCCAGCGTGATCGTGGCCGGGCAGCCCTCCGCCTCCAGCCTGCCCCAGAGCGCGTCCAGGCCGGTGATCAGGTCGGCGAGGGCGAAGACGGCGTCGCTGCGGTCGCCCCGCGCCACGGCGCCGGAATGGCCGTAGCGGCCGAAGCAGGCCGCCTTGCGGTAGCGGAAGCTGCCGCTGATCGCCGTGACGAAGCCCACGGGGAGCCCGGCCGCCTCCAGCGCCGGGCCCTGCTCGATGTGCATCTCGACGAAGCCGTGGATCCGCGCCGGATCGAGGAGCCGCTCGCCCCGCGCCACCGCCCCCGGCCGCAGGCCGAGTTCGGCCATGTGGTCGCGCAGGCTCCGGCCGGTATCGGCGCGGGGCAGGTCGAGCACCTCCGGCGGCAGCAGGCCGAGCGCGGCCCGGCTGCCGACGTAGGAGGCCGGGAACCACACGCTCTCCTCGGCCCGGAACACCGCCACCGTCACGGGACGCGCCGGCACGATCCCAGCCCGGCGCAGGGCCTCCACGGCCGCGAGGCCGCCGATCACGCCCGCCGCCCCGTCGAAATTGCCCCCGTGGGGCACCGTGTCGACGTGAGAGCCGACCATCCAGGGCGCCAGTGCCGGGTCGCGGCCCGCCATCGTCAGGAACAGGTTGCCGGCCGCGTCGGTCTCGGCGGCGAGCCCGAGTGCCAGCCCGGTGGCTCGCATCAGGGCGTGGGCGCGCTCCTCGCCGACGCCGTAGGCCGCCCGCGTCACGCCCGGCGCGTCCTCGCTGAAGCTCAGGAGCTCGGCGAACAGGCCCGCGCAGAGATCCGGATCGATCGCGAGCCGGGTCATGCCGGCTGCCGCGCGGGTCCGACCCGGTCCATCGGCTGAACAATGAGGCACGCGCCCGGCGCAGTCGCGAAGGAAATACCGGGATCCGGAAGTTCGATGACCATGTCGGAGGCAGCCATGCTCAAAAATACCGCTTGAATGCCGGCGGTATACCGGTTCTGCTAAGGCATCCCATCCGATTTGGCAATGTAAAACGTCGGCGGATGGAAAATTAAATCTCTATATTGAGAGATTTTATGAACGATAAAACAGCAACATAATGCGATCTGCGTGCGGATCTAAGCATCGATCCGCGAAGCGACTGCAAAACATCAGGTTTAAAGATGGCTCAGACCGAGACGGCCGCGCCCCCGCTCCTGAAGATCAGGAAGCTGCACAAGAGCTACGGCACCAACGAGGTCCTGAAGGGCATCTCCCTCGACATCCGAGAGGGCGAGGTCGTGTCGATCATCGGTGCGAGCGGCTCGGGCAAGAGCACGTTCCTGCGCTGCCTGAACCTCATGGAGACGCCGACCTCCGGCTTCATGGATTTCGAGCGCTTCGCCTTCGACTACGAGCAGGGCGCCCGCCGCCAGCCGACGCCGCAGCAGCTCTGCGAGTTGCGGGCGCGGATCGGCATGGTCTTCCAGAGCTACAATCTCTGGCCGCACATGACCGTGCTGGAGAACGTCATCGAGGCGCCGATCCGGGTACGTCGGATGCCGCGCCGGCAGGCCGTCGCGGAGGCGGAGGCGCTGCTCCAGCGCATCGGCCTCTACGAGAAGCGGCACGCCTACCCGTCGAAGCTCTCGGGCGGGCAGCAGCAGCGCGTGGCGATCGTGCGCGCCCTGGCGATGGCGCCCAAGGTGATGCTGTTCGACGAGGTGACCTCGGCCCTCGATCCGGAGCTGGTCGGCGAGGTGCTGGCGCTGATGGGCTCCCTCGCGGCGGACGGGATGACGATGCTGCTCGTCACCCACGAGATGGCCTTCGCCCGGGATGTCGGCACCCGCACCCTGTTCTTCGACGGCGGCGTGATCGCCGAGGACGGGCCGCCCGACGCCATCATCGGCGCGCCCCGGAGCGAGCGGCTGCGCCAGTTCCTCCGGCGCGTCCTGCACCAGCCCGCCGCGCCGGGACAGACGGCGTGAGCCGCCGGCCCATCACCGGGGAGAAGGGACAGCGATGAGCGTCGCGGCGTTGCAGGAGTGGTGGCTCACCCTCTCGGACGAGGTCGTCACCTACGGCCCCGGCTTCCTCTCGGCGACCCTAGTGGTGCTCGGCGTCACGGTGGCGAGCATCCTGGTGAGCTGGGCCTGCGGCCTGCTCGGGGCGCTGGGCAAGCGCTCGTCCTTCGCGCCCTTCCGGGCGCTGGCGAGCTTCTACGTCTGGTTCATCCGCGGCACGCCGACCCTCGTGCAGGTCTTCATCGTGTATTTCGGCATGCCGCAGGTCGGGGTGAAGCTCTCGCCCGTGACCGCCGGCATCATCGCGCTGGGTGTCAGCAGCGGCGCCTACGTGGCCGAGACGATCCGGGCCGGCCTCGCGGCGATCCCCCGGGGTCAGGTCGAGTCGGCGCTGGCGCTCGGCATGAACCCGCGGATCATGATGGTGCGCATCGTCCTGCCGCAGGTCTTCCGCATGATCCTGCCGTCGCTGACCAACGAGGCGATCTCGGCGGTGAAGAATACCTCGCTGCTGTCGACGATCACGGTGGTGGAGCTGACGCTCTACGCGCAGCTCATGATCGCCACGACCTTCCGGCCGTTCGATTTCTACATCGCGGCGGCGCTGATCTACCTCGGCCTCACGTCGATCCTGTCGCAGCTCTCGGCCTATTTCGAGCGGCGCTACGCCCGCCTGTCCTGAGCCCCCCCGCCGCGGGACGGGCCGCGGCCGATCCTTCCCGCCCCGTCCCGAGACCGGAGATCACCATGAACCGCCGCCACGTCCTCGCCCTCGCCGCCCTCTGCGCCAGCCTCGGCGCAGGGATCCTCGCCGCCCCCGCGACCCGCGCGGCCGAGGGCAAGCTGGAGCTGATCGAGCCCGGCAAGCTGATCGTGGCGACGGACAGCACCTTCGCGCCCTTCAGCATGCGCACGCCGAGCGGCGAGCTCGACGGGCTGGAGGTCCGGGTCATGCGCGAGGTCTGCCGCCGGCTCGGGCTCGAGTACAGCCCGGTCAACATCAAGTTCGACGCCCTGCTGGTGGGCCTGATGGCCGACCAGTACGACATCACCAGCGAGTCGATGGACATCACCCCCGCCCGGCAGAAGCAGGTCGCCTTCGCGGACGGGTGGCTCGAATCCGGCGCGCGGATCGTCACCCGCAAGGATACCGGCATCAAGGGGCCGGCGGATCTCAAGGGCCGCAACGTCGGCGCCCTCTCGGCCTCGACCTTCGGCAAGCTCGCCGAGGAGAACGGCGCCACCCTGAAGAGCTACAAGACGGCCGCGGACGCCATGCAGGACCTCGTCGGCGGCAACATCGACGCGGTGATCAACGACGCGGTGGCCGGCAACTACGCCATCAAGGCGCGCAAGCTGCCCCTGGTGATGATCGAGACCCCGCTGAGCACGGTCCAGAAGGGCTTCGCCATCAAGAAGGGCAAGCCGAACCTGCACGCCGCCGTCAACAAGGCGCTCGGCGAGATGGTCGCGGACGGTACCTACGCCAAGCTCGTTACCCCGCTGATCGGCTATGATCCGGCCCCGAAGGAGCCGATCCGCACGCCCGCCATGTGAGCGGGCACGGCGGACGCGCGAGAACAAGAATGGGGAGCGGCTGAGCCGGCCGCTCCGGGAGGACACCATGAAGACCCTCGACGCCGCGTCGTACACGACGGCGCTCAGTGCACGGCGCGAGCAGAGCCTCGGCCAGATGGCCTACGACCGCCTGCTCGACATGCTCGTCCGCCGCGACCTTCCGGCCGGCACCGTGCTGCACGAGCGCCGCCTCGCCGAGATGCTCGACATCTCCAGGACCCCGACCCGCGAGGCGATGTCGCGGCTGGAGACCGAGGGGTTGATCGAGCGGCAACCCGGCGGGATGCTCGTGGTCAAGGAATTCTCCCTGCGCGAGCTGATCGAGATCCTGCATGTCCGCCGCCTGCTGGAGCGGGAGAGCGTCGCGCTGGCCACCGGCCGCATCGCCGACGCGGTGCTGGCGGACCTGCAGCGTCAGATGGAGGCACTCTTGGCGGCGGGCGACCCGGACGCGCCGGGCAACTGGGAGGTCGACCGGCGCTTCCACGACCTGATCGCGGAGCACAGCCAGAACGCGACCCTCGCCAAGACGATCAAGGACCTGCGGCTCAAGACGCAGATGTTCAACCTAAGCCGGATGCCCGAGCGGTTCGAGGCGGTCCATCGCGAGCACCTCGCGGTGGTCGCCGCCCTGCGGGCCAAGGACGCGGCGGCGGCGGCGGACGCGATCGCGGCCCATCTCGAGAATTTCAAGCAGGGCATCATCCAGCGCCTGAGCGAAGTCTGAGCGAAGTCTGGGACGAGGGCGGCGCGATGCACGAGTTCACGGAGCTGCGCGGCCGCGAGGCGGCCTTCCCGGAGGCGGAGTTCGCCGCCCGGCAGGCGGCGGCCCGGGCCGCCATCGCGGGTGCCGGCCACGACGCCCTCGTGGTGACCGGCCCGGAGACGATCTACTGGCTGACCGGCCGCCAGACGGCGGGCTACTTCGCCTTCCAGGCACTCCTCGTGCCCGTGGACGGCGACCCGGCCCTCCTGGTCCGGCAGCTCGAACTGCCGGGCGCGGCCGCCAACACGTGGCTCGACGACATCCGGGCCTACCCGGACGGCGCCGACCCGGCCGCGGCCCTGGCGGCCCTCGTGCGCGGGCGCGGGGTCGCCCGGCCGGCCCTGGAGCGGGACGGCTGGTTCGTCGCGCCGGCGCTCGCGGCGCGGATCGACGCCGCCCTCGGAAGCGGCCCGCTGCCCGACGGATCCGGCCTCCTCGCCCCCCTGCGGGCGGTGAAGTCGGCGGCCGAACTGGCGGCGATCCGGGCCGCCGCCCGGTACGCGCAGGCCGGTCTCGCCGCGGGGCTCGACGCCTGCGCGGCCGGCACCGACGAGAACGCCGTCGCCGCCGCCATGCTGGCGGCCGCAACGGCCGCCGGATCCGAGGCCATGGCGATGGAGCCGCTGGTCGCGTCGGGACCGCGCAGCGGTCTGCCGCACATGACGTGGCGGCGCCGCCGGCTGGAGCCGAGCGACGCGGTCTTCCTTGAGCTCGCCGGCAGCCACGCCCGCTACCACGCGGCGCTAATGCGCAGCGTCTGGATCGGCCCGCCGCCGGCCGAGGCGCAGCGGATGATGGACTGCGCCCTGCGCGCCCTCGACGCGGCGCTCGGCGCGATCCGCCCCGGCCATCCCTGCGCCGCCCCGCACGCGGCGGCGCAGGCCGTGATCGACGCGGCGGGCTACGGCCCGGCCTTCCGCAAGCGGATCGGCTACTCGATGGGCGTCGCCTTCGCGCCGGACTGGGGAGAGGGTGCCCTGCTCTCGCTGTTCACCGGACAGGACCGGCCGATCGAACCCGGCATGGTCTTCCACCTGCCGGCCACCCTGCGCCGCTACGGCGCCTGGACGGTCGGCGCCTCGGAGACCGTCATCGTCACCGCAGACGGGGTCGAGCCCCTGTCCGACCTGCCGCGCACCCTGTCGGTGCGGTGAGGCGTTGCTTTCACAAGCGGAGCTTGAACTGACGGGCCGCCGTACCGCTCCCGCGGTCGCGGACTGGTCGGCGACGCCGAGCGGGAGCCGGCCCCATTCCTGCAAGCGATGCCGGGCCGGGCTTCCCGCGGGGACCCGGCCCACCGGTGCGTGGTGCCGGAGCGGAGCGGGAGGTCTCGGATGAAGCGACGCACGCTGTTGCAGGGAGCCGGCGCCCTCGTCGCCGGCGCCGTCGCGGCGCCGGCCCTCGTCCGCGCGGAGGCGGCCCGGACCCTGCGCTTCATCCCGCAGCAGGATCTCGTCACCCTCGATCCCGTGACGACCTTCGCGTACATCACCCGCAACCACGGCTACATGGTCTTCGACACGCTCTACGGCATGGACGCGGCCTATCGCGCCACGCCGCAGATGGTCGAGGGCCATTGGGTCGAGGCGGACGGGCGCCGCTGGGACTTGATCCTGCGGGCGGGCCTGCGCTTCCACGACGGGACGCCGGTGCTGGCCCGCGACTGCGTCGCGTCGCTGCGGCGCTGGGCGAAGCGCGACCCGTTCGGCGGCTCCCTCATGGAGGCGACCGACGAACTCTCCGCGCCCGACGACCGGACGATCCGGTTCCGCCTGAAACACCCGTTCCCGCTGCTGCCAATCGCGCTGGGCAAGGCGTCCGTCCCGGTCTGCGCCATGATGCCGGAGCGCCTCGCCGCCATCGACCCGTTCCAGCAGGTGCCGGAGCTCATCGGCTCGGGACCGTTCCGCTTCAAGCCCGACGAGCGGGTGCCCGGCGACCGCGTCGTCTACACCCGCTTCGAGGACTACGTGCCGCGCCCGGACGGCCCGCTGACCTGGACCTCGGGTCCGAAGGTCGTCCATTTCGACCGGGTCGAGTGGCGCGTCATCGGCGACACCTCCACGGCGACCTCCGCGCTGATCGCCGGCGAGACGGACTGGCAGGAATACGCCTCGCACGACCAGATCGCGCTCCTGCAGGCGGCCAAGGGCGTGAGCACCCGCGTCCTCGACCCGACCGGCTTCGTGACCATGCTGCGGGTCAACCACCTGCAGCCGCCCTTCAACAACCCGGCGATCCGGCGGGCTCTCTGGGGCGGGATCGACCAGACCGCGTGCATGCAGGGGGTCGTCGGCGCCGAGGATCCCGGCCTGTTCCACGTGCCCCTCGGCTTCTTCTGCCCGGGCACGCCGATGGCCTCGACGGACGGGTTGCAGCCGCTCACGGATCCGCGCGATCCGGCGCGGGTGCGCGCCGATCTCAAGGCGGCCGGCTACGGCGGCGAGACCGTGCTGCTGATGGTGCCGTCGAACTCGGCGCCGCTGCTGGCGCTCGGCCAGGTCGCGGCCGACCTGCTGCAGCGGGTCGGCATGACGGTGGAGGTCTACGCGGTCGAGTTCAACGCGATGCTGCAGCGGCGCAACCGAAAGGGGCCGGTCTCGGAGGGCGGCTGGAGCGCCTTCGTCACCAACTGGTCCGGCATGGATTGGCTGAACCCCGCGGGCTACATCGCCCTGCGCGGCACCGGCGAGAGCGGCTACGCCGGCTGGGCCACGACCCCGCGGATCGAGTCCCTGCGCGACGCGTGGCTCACCGCCCCGGACGAGGCGGCGCGTGCCGCCCTGTGCCGGACATCCAGCTCCAGGCGATGCAGGACGTGCCCCACTACCCGCTGGGCCAGTACCTGCAGCCGACCGCCTACCGCTCCCGCCTCACCGGGATCCTCGACGGGTTCCCGACGTTCTGGAACGTCCGGCCCGCCTGAGGGGGCGAGTTCCGGGGCCTCACAGCCCCGGGAAGGTCGGCGGCGCGATGGCGTCGGGGCCGCGCCCGGCCCAGTCGAGCTGCCGGACCTGCGCGAGCGCGCGGCCCTGCGCCTCCTCCAGCGCGGCCGCGGCGGCGGCGTAGTCGATCGTCAGGGCGCGCCCGTCGCGGACGATCTCGCGGCCGCCGACGAAGACCTGTCGAACCGCGCGGTCGCCGGCCGAGTAGATCAGCGACTGCACGGGATCGCGGCACGGGCGCATGGCCGGATGCCCGCAGTCCACGAGCACGAAGTCGGCCTTGCAGCCCGGTTCGAGCCGGCCGATGTCCTCGCGCCCGAGCGCCCTGGCGCCGCCCACCGTGGCGGCGTGGAACACGTCCGCCGCGCGGGTGTCGCGGGGATTCTCGGCGACGACCCGGGCGAGGTACGAGACGAGGCGCATCTCGTCGAGCATGTTGTGCGGGTAGACGTCGGTGCCGATCCCCATGTTGACTCCGGCCTGGAGGTAGCGCCCGAAATGGTGGAGCGCGATGCCGCGCCGGGCGAAGACCGTCGGGCAGTGGGCGACCGTGGCGCGGCGCTCGGCCAGGCGGCGCAGGTCCGAGCCCGGGCTGTGCCAGTGGGTCCAGGGATGGTCATCGAGGAAGATCCCGTGGCCCACGATGGTCCGCTCGGTGAGCACGCCGAGATCGTCGAGCCACTCGATCGGCGTCATCCCGGTGCGGCGGGTGATCTCGTGGAATTCCGACAGGGACTGCGCCGCGTGGGTGTGGAAGCGCAGGTCGCGCGCGACCGCCTCGGAATGGGCGTCCCGCAGCAGCTCCGCCGTGCAGGTGTCGACCTGCGCCGGGCAGAGCATGCCGGAGAGGCGGCCGCTCGGGTGCCCCTCCGCCGCCGCGATCTCGGCGAGGGCCTGCTCCAGGCCGCGCTGGCCCGCCGCCGCGTCCCACTCGTAGTCCACGCTGTGGCCGTTGCGGGTGAGCCAGCGCCCGGAGCGGAACATCGGGGCGATGCAGACCCGCAGGCCCGAGGCGCCGAGGAGATCCAGCCAGCCCGCGCTCGGCAGGGCGAGGTCGCAGACGGTGGTGACGCCCGAGAGCGCGAGTTCGGCGAGCGCCACCCCGTAGGCGGCCCGCGTCCCCTCCGCGTCGGGCCGCAGGATCGGCAGGTACTCGTAGAGCGAGGTGTTGTAGAGCCGCTGGCTGCCGACCTCGTCCCACATGCCCTTGTTCATCGGCTCCGAGAACAGGTGGGTGTGGATGTCCACGAGGCCGGGCATGACCAGACAGCCGGAGGCGTCGACAGTCCGGGCCGGCTCGGGACCCGCGTAGCCCGGCCCGACATGGATGAGGGCGCCGTCCGCGAAGGCGACGTCCGCGCCGGTGCGGTAGACGTGACTGCCGCTGTCCGGATCCCAGGCGACGACCCACCGGGCCCCCTTCACCAGCGTGATTTCGGCGGTGGCGTCCGGAGCTTCGTCCTGCATCGATAACCTCTCCCTTGCGTAAGCGGGCGGGCAAGAACGGTGCCTTCCGGTCGGATCGGCGGCCATGCGGCCCGGGTTTCGCTTGAGGTCTTCCGCGGTCACGATGGGTCGGTCGACGTCGCGGCATCGCGGTCGATCCCGATCGACCGGTATTCAGAGGGAAGGCG
Source organism: Methylobacterium oryzae (assembly GCF_021398735.1). NCBI lineage: Bacteria > Pseudomonadati > Pseudomonadota > Alphaproteobacteria > Hyphomicrobiales > Methylobacteriaceae > Methylobacterium > Methylobacterium oryzae. The sequence continues at coordinate 213,139 of NZ_CP090350.1, read as the reverse complement.
CCATGCGGCCTCGCGACACCACCGAGCCCGCGCGCATCCTGATCATCAACCCGAACGCGTCCCGGGCGGTGACGGCCGCCATCGACGCCGCCCTGGCGCCGCTGCGGCTGCCGGGCGGCCCCATCCTCGCGGTGACCGACCTGCCGGAGGGCCCGGAGAGCATCGCGACCCAGCGGGACGCGGATTCGGTGGTGATGCCGCTCGTCCGGTGTGTGGCGGACGATCCGTCCGACGCCTTCGTGATCGCCTGCTTCAGCGATCCGGGCCTGCACGCGGTCCGGGAGGCGGCGAGCGGTCGCCCGGTGATGGGCATCGCCGAGTGGGGGATCCTGCGGGCCCTGACGCTCGGGGAGCGCTTCGGCATCGTGGCCCTGTCCGAGGGCAGCGTCCGGCGCCAGCGCCGCACGGTGCGCCAGATGGGCCTCGGGGATCGCTATGCCGGGAGCCGGCCGGTGGAGGCGCGGGCCTCCGAGACGGCGGACGCCGCGATGGGCCCGCGCCTGATCGCGGCCGGTCGGACCCTGGTCGAGCGCGACGGCGCCGACGTGGTCGTGCTCGGCTGCGCCGGCATGGCGCGCCACCGGGCCGCCGCGGAGGCCGCGATCGGGTGCCCCGTCATCGAGCCCTGCCAGCAGGCGGCCGCCGCGGCCCTCGGGGCCGTGCTGCTCCGGGCCGCCCCGTGAGAAGGAACCGGCGATGCAGTACGACCTCCTGATCCGCGGCGGTACCTGCGTGACGCCGTGGGGCACCGAGACGGCGGATGTCGGGATCCGCGACGGGCGCATCGCGGCCCTCGGGGTCCCGGCCGGAGCGACGGCGGAGGCGGTGATCGACGCCGCGGGCCTGCACGTCCTGCCCGGCCTGATCGACAGTCACGTTCACCTGCGCGATCCCGGCGACCCGGCGGTGGAGACGATCGAAACCGGCACGCGGGCCGCGATCCTCGGCGGCATCGCAACCCTTTTCGACATGCCAAACACCGTCCCGCCGATCGCCGACGCCGGGCGCCTCGCCTGGAAGCGCGACTACGTCGCGGGCCGCAGCTGGTGCGACATCGGCCTCTACGTGGCCGGCACCAAGACCAACATCGACGCGCTCGCCGCCCTGGAGCGCGAGGCGGGGGTCTGCGCCGTCAAAGTCTTCGCCGGCAGCTCCACGGCGGCGCTGATGATCGAGGACGACGCGCATCTCGAGCGGGCGATGCGCGCCGGCCACCGGCGCATGGCCTTCCACAGCGAGGACGAGTACCGGCTCCAGGCGCGCAGGCCGCTGTTCAGCCGGGGCCAGCCCTACCGGACTCACATGGAGTGGCGCGACGCGGAATGCGCCTTCCTGGGCACGCGGCGCCTCATAGCCCTCGCCCGCAAGACCGGCCGGGCGACCCACATCCTGCACGTCTCGACCGCCGAGGAACTCGCCTACCTGCGCGACTTCCGCGACGTCGCCACCGTCGAGGTGCTGGTCAATCACCTGACCCAGGTGGCGCCGGACTGCTACGACACGCTGGGCGGCCTCGGCGTGATGAACCCGCCAATCCGCGACGCGCGCCACCGGGCGGCCGCCTGGGCGGCCCTGCGCGACGGCACCGTCGACACGGTCGGCAGCGACCACGCGCCCCACGCGCGGGCGGCCAAGGCGCAGCCCTGGCCGGACTGCCCGGCCGGCCTCACCGGGGTCCAGACGCTGGTGCCGGTAATGCTCGACCACGTCGCGGCGGGGCGGCTGTCCCTCGCCCGCCTCGTCGACCTGATGGCAGCCGGGCCGGCCCGCGTCTACGGGCTCCTCGGCAAGGGCCGCATCGCCGCCGGCTACGACGCGGACTTCACCCTGGTGGACCTGAAGGCCCGCCGCAGGATCGAGGAATCCTGGATCGTGTCGCCCTGCGGCTGGACGCCCTTCGCGGGCGTCGACGTCACCGGCTGGCCCGTCGCCACGATCGTGCGCGGGATCCCCGTCATGCGCGACGACGCGGTGCTGGGCGAGCCCGTCGGCCGCCTCGCGCGCTTCGCCGCCTGACGGGGCGCCCGTCAGGCGGTGCAGGTCTCCGCCACGAGCCACGTCGTGAGGATCGCCACGGCGTCGAGCAGGTCGTCGATCGCCATGGCCTCGCGGGGATTGTGGCTGCCGTTGGCGTTGCGCACGAACAGCATGGCCATCGGCACGCCGGCCTTGGCGAAGGCGGCGGCGTCGTGGGAGGCCGGGCTGCCGAGGGGCCGGGTCGCGATGCCGAGCGCGTCCGCGGCCGCCGCGAACCCGTCGCGGATCCGCGGCGCGACGGCGCCGACGCCCGCCTCGGCGCGCGGGCCCAGCGTCACCGTCACGGCGCGCCGCGCGGAAACCTCCGCGACGGCCGCCAGGAACGCCGCCTCCAGTTCCGCCAGCACCTCGGCCGCGTAGGCCCGCATGTCGAGGCTGAACCGGAACTCGCCCGGGACCGTGGTCAGGCCGTGCGCCGCGGCGTCGGTGTGGAACCGGCCGAAGGTCACGGCCATCGGGCAGCCGGCCGCCTCGCGCTCCGCCCAGACCCGGTCCAGAGCCAGGGCGATCTCGGCCCCGGCCATGGCGGCGTCGCGCCGGAAGCGGCGCGGCGTCCCGACATGGTCGTAGCGGCCGGCGATGCGGACGTCGGGATAGCGGACGTTGCCGGGGATCCCGGTGCACAGCCCGACCGGGATCCCGGCCTCCTCCAGGCTCGGCGCCTGCTCGATATGCACCTCCAGGAAGGCGTGGATCGCGGCGGCGTCGAGGGCCGCCGGTCCGCGGGCGAGCGCGTCCGGGTCGCCGCCCTCCCGGGCGATGTGGGCGGCGAGGCTGAGGCCGGTGTCGATCCGGGCCGCGTCGAGCGCCCCGTCCGGCAGGGCTCCGAGCGCCGCGCGGCTCCCGATGTACGAGACCTGGAACCAGACGCTCTCCTCGGCGCGGATGCCCAGGACGGTGATGTCCCGCTCCGGCTCCAGACCGAGCCGGCGGATGGCCGCGACGGCGGCGAGCCCGGCCACCACGCCGGCGGCCCCGTCGAAGTTGCCGCCCTGGGCCACGGTGTCGAGGTGGGAGCCGATCAGGATCGGCGGCAGGGTCCGGTCCCGTCCGGGCAGCGTCATCGCGGTGTTGGCGGCGGCGTCCCGGCCGATCGCGAGGCCGAGATCCGCCGCGCAGCGCGCCACCACCGCGTGCGCCGCGGTCTCCTCCGGGCTGTAGGAGGGCCGGGTGAACCCGGGCTCCGTCCGGCCGCACCGGGCCAACTCCGCGAACAGGGCCTCGACCCGGCCGCGCTGCGCGCGCACAGCTGCCGAGATGGCGGACACGCGGTCCATCGCTACGCCTCCCCGAGCGCCGGTCCCCGGGACGGGCCCGCCGGTGCCCCTGCCACTTTCGTGCCGGCCCGCCGGATCACCGGGACCGAGTCTGCCGGATCGCCGGGCGCGCGGCCAGCCGCGCGGGTCAGCCCCGCGGCGCGGGGTCGTTGCCCGGCCGGATTCCGGCGGCTATCGCCGGTCCCGGCAGGCGGGCGGAGGTTCTGCAAATGAAGACGATCGGGTTCCTGTCCTTCGGGCACTGGTCGCCGACCGGCGGATCGGCGACGCGCAGTGCGGCCGACACACTCCTCCAGTCGATCGACCTCGCGGTCGCCGTGGAGGAGCTCGGGGCGGACGGCGCCTATTTCCGGGTCCACCATTTCGCGCGCCAGCTCGCCTCGCCCTTCCCGCTGCTGGCGGCAGTCGGCGCCCGGACGAAGCGCATCGAGATCGGCACCGGCGTCATCGACATGCGCTACGAGAACCCGTTCTCCATGGTCGAGAATGCCGGCGCGGCGGACCTCATCGCGGGCGGACGCCTGCAGCTCGGGCTCAGCCGCGGCTCGCCCGAGCAGGTCATCGACGGCTGGCGGCACTTCGGCTTCGCCCCGGCCGAGGGCGAGACGGACGCCGATATGGGGCGCCGGCACACCGAGGTCTTCCTCGACCTCCTGAAGGGAACGGGGTTCGCCGAGCCCAACCCGCGGCCGATGTTCGCCAACCCGCCGGGACTCCTGCGCCTGGAGCCGCAATCCGAGGGGTTGCGGGACCGCATCTGGTGGGGATCGGCCTCCGACGCGACCGCGATCTGGGCGGCGCAGCAGGGCATGAACCTGCAGAGCTCGACCCTGAAGGCGGACGAGACCGGCGAGCCGTTCCACGTCCAGCAGGCCAGGCAGATCCGCCGCTACCGGCAGGCGTGGCAGGATGCGGGGCACGCCCGCACGCCGCGGGTCTCGGTCTCGCGCTCGATCTTCGCGCTCGTGAACGACCTCGACCGCGCCTATTTCGGGCGCGGCACGAGCAGCGACCAGGTCGGCATCATCGACAACATGCGCGCGGTGTTCGGCCGCTCCTACGCCGCGGAGCCGGACCGGCTGGTTGACGAGCTGCGCGCCGACGCGGCGATCGCGGAGGCCGACACCCTGCTGCTGACGGTCCCGAACCAGCTGGGCGTCGCCTACAACGCCCACCTCATCGAGAGCCTGCTCTCGCACGTGGCCCCCGCGCTCGGGTGGCGCTGAGCCGACCTCCGGCCGGGTTCGCCGGCGCCGAGGGCATGCAGCTCCTCGGCCGGCCCTATCTTGGGACCTGGCCCGCCGGCCTACCCATCGCCGCGAGCGTGCGGTAGCCTCCCGTCGGCCCGTCACGCGGTGCCGCTGTGCCCGAGTCCGGCACTTGTAAGGGGATCTCCGGGATGCCGCGCCCGTTGGACTGGAACGCGTTCGCCGATGCGTGGTGCGCCGCCTGGAACGCGCACGATGTCGAGCGGGTGCTGGCCCATTTCCACGACGACGCCGTGTTCACCTCGCCGGGCGCCGCGCGGATCGTTCCCGCTTCGGGCGGAACGGTGCGGGGCAAGGATGCGCTGCGCGCCTACTGGACCGAGGCCCTGCGGCGGATCCCGGACCTCCACTTCGCGGTGGAGCAGGTCTTCGCGGGCATCGACACGCTGGTGATCCAGTATCGCAATCAGAAGGGTGTGAGCGTCAGCGAGGTGCTCGTCTTCGAGGACGGCCGCGTGCGGGCGGGGCACGGCACCTACCCGATCGGCGTCGACAACCCCGTCGGTGCCGCGGCGGGCTAGAGCCGTTCGCGATGCGGCCGCGCCGGCCTCGGCGGGGCCGCCCGCATCGCAACCGGGTCCGTGCGCGTTGGTTGGCGTCGCGTGGCGAACGGGCGCGGGCCCGCTGCCCGCAGCGGGAGACAAACCATGAGTGATGGCTACCCTTCGATGACGGCGCTCCTGGGCCTCCTCGCCCTGGCAGGCTACCAGAACCGCGACAAGCTCGCGGAACTGCTGGGCGGCGCCGGTCAGACCGCGCCGGCGGGCCCCGGCGGCCCGGCCGACGGCTCCAACAGCGCCTCCAACAGCGGCTCCGGTGCCGGCCTGGGCGGTCTCCTCGGCGGCCTGCTGGGCGACAGGCGCGGCGAGGCTCCCGGCGGGTTCCTGCACAGCGGCCTCGGCGAGATGCTGGACCGCTTCCAGCAGGCCGGTCACGGGACGGCCGCCCAGTCCTGGGTCAAGACGGGACCGAACCAGGAAATCGCGCCGCATCATCTGGAACAGGCGATCGGACCCGACGTCCTAACGGCTCTCACCCAGCGGACGGGACTGTCCCGCGATGAGCTGCTCTCCCGGCTGTCCCGCGAGCTCCCCCGGGCCGTCGACCGCTACACGCCCGACGGACGGATCCCGGCCTGAGGTCTGGCCGGCGGACGGATCCCGGCCCGACCTTGGGGGTCGGGACCGTCACGGTCGGCGGGGCGTGCGCGGCTTCGGCGCGGCGAGCCGGTGGGCCGCCGTCAGGGCCGACATCAGGGTCGCCTCGTCGACGATCGCGAGGTCGCACCGCGTCGCGCCCATCCGCCCCCAGCCGCCCGGAACGGGGCTGAAAGCCGCCGGCACCTGCTCGCAGAAGAAGTCGCGCAGGTCCGGGTCGAACATCAGGTTGATGTCGTGGCCCACCTCGTCCAGCGTCGCGAAGGTCTTGCGCGGCGTCCGGAAGGCCGTCCTGTGAAAATGGGGGGCGGAGGTCACCGCCTCCAACGTCGCGATGAGCGCCTTCACGCGCGCGATATCGACGCCCATCGCGGCCCTCCTCCCCTAGTTCGGGCACTCATACAACGATCTGCGTCCGCTCGCGTCCTCTTCCTGATTGTGGAGTTCTCCGCGCGAGAGGATCGCGATGGCGCGGTTGTTCCAGCTCTCGGACGACGCCTGGGCGCGGATCGAGCCGCTTCTGCCGCATGGCCGACCGGGCAAACCTCGGATCGACGACAGGCGGGTGATCAGCGGCATCCGGCACGTCCCGAAGGTCGGCTGCCGCTGGCAGGACACGCCCTCCGCCCACGGCACCCACACGACGATCCACAACCGCTACAACAGGTGGCTCATCGCGGGCTCTGACGGCCGACAGAGCCTGCGACGCGCAGAGCCTGGGGGATTGGCTCAAGAGCCACCGAACTGATCGCCACCATCCCGTCCACGGCCACGCGGACGGTGCCCTACAAGCACAGCCGGATCGCCGACCGGCGGCGCAATCGAGTCGCGCGCCTTTGCGGACACCTCAGAAACTGGCGGCCCGTCACGATCCACCACGATCGCTCGACCCATGATCATCTCGCCGCCGTCGCGCTCGTCTCCCGTGTCATCGCATGGGCCTGAATGAGCCCCCAGCTAGGATGCCGATCGCTCGGTTGAGCCTGTTTCATGATTGAACATTTTCCGGATCTTTCTGTAGCTCCTGGTCAGAGGCGCGACATAGGACCCGTACAGAGAGTTGTATTTCATCAACGTTTCGTCTTTGAGGCCAGAGATGCCGAATACCGGCATCTCGTTCCGACTCGGTCTGTAGGCAGTCCCGAACATCCAATCGAATATAGACAAATTTGTACCGAAATTTTTGTCCCAATGCGCCTGCACCTTGCTGTGATGTATCTGGTGCATATGCGGGCTGATCAGGAATTTATCGAAGAAACCCAAGCTTATCGGAAGATGGGAATGCTTCAGCGGATCGAGAGTGAGAAAAATAAAAACTTTCGATGCGACCCAAGATAGTGACGTTGCCTCAACGACGCTAAGACCGAACAGGAACATGAACAAGCCACCAGGCACGGCAGTCAGAAGCCCTCGAACGATGGCTTCGAGCGCCATCCCCACGGGATGGCCTCGCTTCGATGTCAGAGGGTTCAGAGTTTGCGCCGAATGATGGACTTTATGAAGCTCCCACAGGAACGGCACTTTATGCTCAACATAATGGCAGATAAAATCCGAGAATTCTACGACAACGAACACGACGATCGTGCAAATACTGGCATAAAAAATACTAAATTCGATATTCTTGAAATCCGGGAACAGTAGATGCGCGAGAGAACTATATGCATTGCAGCAAACAGCAGTGAGAAATATGGCAGGTATCACGATGAAACTGCCTGTCAATTTTCCAATGATGTATATTTTTACATCTGTGTAGAAGCTTTTTTCCGTGAGGACATTGAACGGCACGCAGTGCTTCGCAAGTCCACGGAGTGAGAATTTCGCGCGGTTCTTTGCAATATAAGCTACATAAAATGCCAGTCCGAACCCGAAAAACATTGTCCAGGTAATAAGCAACTGTGGCGCATGAATGATTTGCTTGAAAAAATCAGTCATCGCTCCCTCCAACGCAATTCAATCGATTCCAGAAAGGCAGGCGCCCACCAAAGAGATGTGGCCGACCCCACCAATATTGATCTAAAAATTGTCAGATATTAGACCTAGCGTCTATGTTCAATAAGTTTTTTGAGATCGCCCCTATTAACCCACGTCAAGGTCATTATGTGAGCACCCATACGAGCGTGCGGCTCCGTCGCGGTGAGAGCGCTGCAGCACGGGCGCCGGGCCGGCACCTACGATCCGCTTTCGGACTGGAGGCGGGCCCAGCACGCCGGCGGCATCGGGACCCGGCCGGCGATGGGGATGCGCCCGGGATCGGCCTTTCCCCACAGGCCGCCTTCGCGATCGAGGGCAACACCACGCCTCGGGCGTCGCTCTGAACGCCGTCGTCGCCGTTAGGTGCCGATCGAGTCCAGATGCTGGGTCGGCGGCGGATCGGACCGCCCGCCCGACCGGTCACCCGGTCCGGCGCTCGCAGAATCGCAACCGGTTCCCGAACGGATCCGCCACCTCCAGCACCTCGCCCCAGGGCGCCTGCTCGATGCCGGGCCGGGCATAGCCGTAGCGCTGGTCGGTGAGCGCCCGGTGATAGGCCCGGATGCCGCGCATCGGCACGAACACGGTCGAGCCGGGGGTGGCGTCGCCGTGGTGCTCGGTCAGGTGCAACCGCAATCCCGCGCGGGCGACCTCCATGTAGAGCGGCAGACCCGGCTCGAACCGGTGCTCGAACCCGGGCGTGAAGCCGAGAAAGCCGCAGTAGAACGCGCGCGCCTTGGCCTCGTCGAAGATGCGCAGAACCGGCACCGCTTCCAGGAAACGGGGGCCGTCATCCGCGTCCCGGTCCAGGACGGCGCAGGCGGTGTTCCAGTCGTCGTAGCCCAGCCCGGCGGCGACGAGTTCGAGGGCGGCCGCGTGCGGGACGGCGAGGTCGCGGGCTGCCAGCGCGGCGCGCAGCCGCTTGGCCATGGTCTTGGCCTGATCGACGGTCGTCATGGTCCTCTCCCCGAGCCGGCGTCGGTCCGTCGGTGCCCGCATTGCCGACCCGGCGCCGGTCAGGGACACGGTGGGGGTGGGTCGTCCGCGATGCTTTCACCATCCCGGTTCCGGGGCGAGCGGCAGGCAGCATCGGCCTGGCGGCAGGCTACCCCGGCCGCGGCGCGGCCGCCAACAGGTTTGAGGGAAGGCTGACACGGGACCTGCCGGCTTCCGACGGGTCACGACCCCGTGCCGTGCGCACGGCCGGCCGGTCGCTGCCGCAGGCGGCGGTCTACCAGCGACCCGCCGCCTGGCGCTCGCGGAGCGCGATCTCGTCCGCGCTGGGTGGTTTGCTGGCGAAACTGCCGGTCTGGACCGCCCCGTCCCGCGCGAACACCGCGACGTGGACGCCCTTCGGCGAGTGGCTCTGCTCGACCAGCGTCCAGGTGCGGGCCGCCGCCGGGTCGTCCGCGTACCAGCGCTTGCCGCGGCCGAGCATGACCGGGAATGTGATCAGGACGAGCCGGTCGATGAGGCCCGCCGGAAGCAGCGCCGGATAGAGCCTGCTGCTGCCCTGGATGAGGAGGTCGGGGCCCTCGCTCTCCTTGAGGCGGGTGACCGCCGCGACGGGGTCGCCGGCGAGGCGGCGGCTGTTGTTCCAGTCGAGCGCGGCGTCGCTTCCGGTGACGACATGCTTGCGGATCGCGTTGAAGGTCGCGCCGATCGGCTGCTCGGCGTTGTGCGGCCAGTAGGCGGCGAAGATCTCGTAGGTGCGCCGGCCGAGCAGCAGCTCGTAATCGCCGCCGAGCAGCTTGCCCATCGGCCCGGCGAGCGACGCGTCGAAGTACGGGAAGGTCCAGCCGCCGTGCGCGAAGCCGGTCTGATCCTCCTCCGGACCGCCCGGTGCCTGGATCACGCCGTCGAGGGACTGGAAGAGGGAGCCGGTGATCTTACGCATGGGCGGAGTCCCCGCGGAGGGCAGCCTCGATCCGGGCGATGTCGATCTTGCGCATGGTCATCATGGCCTCGAACGCGCGCCGGGCCGCAGCCCGGTCGGGGTGGCTGTTGGCGTGCAGGAGCGCGCGCGGCGTGATCTGCCAGGAGAAGCCCCAGCGGTCCGTGCACCAGCCGCACGCGCTCTCCGCGCCGCCGTGGCCCACGACGGCGTCCCAGTAGCGGTCGGTCTCCGCTTGATCGTCGGTCAGCACCATGAAGCTGACCGCCTGGTTGGCCCGGAAGGCCGGGCCGCCGTTCAGGCCGACGAACGGACGGCCGAGGACGGTGAACGCGACCGTGAGTTCGTCGCCCGCGGACCCGCCGGGGAAATCCGAGGGGGCGTTCATGGGCGCGCCGACATGGCTGTCGGGGAAGGTCGCGGCGTAGAAGTCCGCGGCCTTGCGGGCCTCGCCGCGATCGAACCACAGGCAGGTCGTCAGCTTGTCGCTCGTCATGGCCGGACGCTCCTCACGTGGCTTGCCGCGGGCCGGCGAGGCCGAGCTGGTGGCCCGCCGGATCGGCGATGTTGGCCGCGTAGCTGCCGCCGGGGATCGGGTCGGGTCCCTGGAGGACCGTGCCGCCCGCCGCCCGGACGGTCGCGAGCGCGGCGTCGATGTCGGCGACGTGGATGTACCAGTTCCAGCGGGCCGGCGCGCCGGTGGCCGCGCTCGACATCATCGCGCCGGGGCGCAGGTCGCCCCGCCCGATGAAGGCGTACTCGCCCAAGTCGCCCATCGGCATGGCACCGAGCTTCTCCCAGCCGAACAGCGCCCCGTAGAAGGCGAGGGCCGCCGCGGGATCGGGGGTGGCGAGCTCGATCCAGACGCCGTGGCCGCGCGTCCGCTCCGTCTCGAGCGGCACCGGCCCGAAGGCCCGGCTCGCGCCGGGACGGGCCGGATCCATCGCGGCGAAGACCACGCCCTGCGGGTCGCTCACCATGGCGAAGCGGCCGACATGGGGGATGTCGACGGGCCCGAACCGGACCGCGCCGCCGAGATCGACCGCGCGGGAAGCCAGGGCGTCGACGTCCGAGGTCGCGAGGTAGACCGCCCAGCCGGGGAGGCCGGGGGCCTCGGGCATCGGCCGCCGGATCCCGGCCACGGGCGCCCCGTCGGCCTCCGCGATCCGGTAGCCGCCGTGCTCGGGCATCGGCGACGGCGCGACGCGCCAGCCGGCGACCGCCTCGTAGAAGGCCTGCGCGGCGTCCGGGTCGGACGCGTTCAGCTCGAACCAGATGGGTGTCCCCTCGGCGGGTGGCATCGGGCGCTCCTCCGTGACAATCGGCTCTGCGGCCGCTGCGCGGCGCCCCCTCCGGCCCCGCTTTGCCCAGGCTCGCATTCTCGGTTACACAAAGCAACCATGAAGTCAGAAAAAATAACTGATTTAGCATCCCGGCCTCGCGAGCGCCTGTACGACGACGCCTGCGGCACGGCCCTCGCGCTGGAGTTCATCGGCGAGCGCTGGTCGCTGCTGATCATGCGCGAGCTGGTCTACGGCCCCCGGCGGTTCAGCGAGATCCGGGCGAACCTCCCGGGGATCAGCGCGAACGTGCTGACGCAGCGGCTAGAGAGCCTGGGGGCGGCGGGCATCGCCCTGCGGTACCGGCTGCCGTCGCCGGCCAACGTGCAGGTCTACGATCTCACCGACTGGGGCCGCGAGGCCGCGCCCCTGATGCGCGACCTGGGCCGCTGGGCCGCCCGCTCGCCGCGGCACGATCCGAGCCTGTTCATGTCGGGGGCGTCGGCCATGATGTCGCTCGAGGCCCTGGTCGACCGCGGGCGGGCGGCGGCGCTGTCGGCGACGGTCGCTTTCCACTTCCCCGGCGAGGACTTCGTCGCGACGGTGACCGGCGACGGGATCCGCGTGCGGCGGGGCGTCGCCGAGGCGCCCGACCTCGCCTTCACCGGCGACACGATGGCGATGCGCCGCACGGTCTACGGCAAGGCGCCGCTGGACCGGGACGGCGCCGGCGGGACGCTCGCCGTCGCGGGCCCCGCCGACCTGGCGCGGTCCTTCATCGACCTCTTCACCCTGCCGGCCAAGGCGGGCTGAGGTGCCCGTCCCGCGGCTCGCAGGGGGAGGGCGCGCCGCCCGCGAGCGCGCCGACAACGCCGGCGAGCACGTCGAGGCCGATCGCGACGTCGGCCGGGTCGACGGTCCCCGCCGCCCCCCAGCCGACGCCGCCCCGACAGCGGATCAGCGCGAGGCCGATCGGTCCGAGCAGGGCCATGTGGGACGCGTCGGTGGTCACGCCCTGCGCCAGCCGCACGGCGCGGTGTCCCGCGGCCGCGACGGCCTCCTCGAACAGGCGGACCAGACCGGGATCGCACCGGGTGGCATCGGGATCGACGCTGCGCTCGACGGTGATCCCCAGCCGGCGCCGCGCCGCGACCGCCTCGAGCGCCGCGGCGAGTTCCGCCACGGCCGCGCGCCGCGCGCCGTCGTCGGCGGAATCGACGCGGACGCCCAGTGTCGCCGACCCCGCGACCACGAAGGTCGGCACCGGCGCGACGTCGAGGCGCATGACCGTGACGGTGACCCCCTCCCGCGCCAGGCCGACGCGCTCGGCGGCGAGGACGCATTCGGCCGCCGCGGCGAGGGCGTCCCGCCGGCCCGGCATCGGGTTCGCCGCCGCGTCGACGGCGGCGCCTGTCAGCGTGACCCGGAGCATCGTCGATTCCGACAGGGCCTGCACGATCCCGACCGGCGCTCCCGATCGCTCCAGCACGGGGCCGGCCTCGGCGGCGACCTCGAGATAGGCCAGGATCGCGTCCGAGGCCCGGCGCGCGCTCGCGAGGCGCGCCGGGTCGAGCCCGTGCGCCTCCAGGGCGCGACGCAGGGTGACGCCGTAGGCGTCGTCCCAGTCCAGCGCGTCCGGGGCGAGCCGCCCGACCACAGCCCGGCTGCCGAGCTGCCGGGGACCGAACCGGCCGGCCGCGTCCGCGACGAAGGCGACGACCTCGACCGCGTGGCGCGGCGGCGGTCCGTGCCGGATCATGCGCTCGACGGCGGCGATGCCGATCAGCACGCCGAGCGTCCCGTCGTAGCGGCCGGCATCCTCGCGCGTGTCGACGTGGCCCCCGACGACGACGGCCGGGCCGCCCGGGACCGCGCCTTCGATCCGGCCGACGAGGTTGCCGGCGGGATCGCGCCGGGCCGACAGGCCGGCCTCCGCCATCCAGCCGATGACGAGCGCCTCGGCCTCGGCCTGCTGCGGGCTGAAGACGCGCCGCGTCAGGGTCCACGGGTAGGCGCTGATCCCGGCGAGCCGGTCGACGCGCGCCAGGACGATCCCGGCGGCGCTCTCGGGCGCCGCCGTCACGGCGCCCTCGGCGTCACCGCGATCCCGGCCCCCCAGTAGCGGTTGGCGATCAGCTGCTGATTCCGGATGAGACCGATCGCCGTCCTGGCATCGCCGCCCGCGAACGTGCCGACCGCCGCCCCGCAGAGCGTCAGGTACATCCGCTGGTGCACCACGGACTCGAAATAGGCCCTGGGCGGCGGGGCGAGGTCGAGGCCGGCGTCGAGATTCTGCTGGCGCACCCGCGCGGCGGCCTCCGCCACGGCCGCCTGCACCGTCTCCATCATCGCGCGCTGCGCGGCGTCCAGGATCTCGGACGCCTTGCGCTCTTCGGGCGTCAGAACAGGGCAGGCGACAGCCATCGCGACCTCCGTGTCGATCGCCGGTGAGGCTGACCGGCCGGCCGCGCGGCAATATGGCCGGCGCGTATCAATTCGTTACGGCGCGCCGGACCCGTCACGAACCGTCACTTGCGCAGCGGCACGCCCTTCGTGGTGAAGCGCTGGCCGCCGCCCGTGTAGCGGGGTCGCGGCTGGCCCCCCGTCCGGCCCGCACCGGCGCCGGTCCCCGGCGGCTGCGAGAACGGCACCAGCTGGTCCGGCCGCGGCCCGATGAGGTCGGCGCGGCCCATCTCCCGCAGCGCCTCGCGCAGCAGCGGCCAGTTCTCGGGGTCGTGGTAGCGCAGGAACGCCTTGTGCAGCCGGCGCTGGCGCAGCCCCTTGATCGCCTCGACCGACTCGCTGCCGCCACGTTTCACGCCCCGCAGCGTGTTGATCTCGGTGTGGTACATCGCGGTTGCCGTCGCCATCGGCGAGGGCAGGAACGTCTGGACCTGGTCGGCGCGGTAGTTGTTCTTCTTGAGCCAGAGCGCGAGGTGCATCATGTCCTCGTCGGTCGTGCCCGGATGCGCCGCGATGAAGTACGGGATCAGGTAGTACTTCTTGCCCGCCTCCTTGGCGGCGGCGTCGAACATCTCCTTGAACCGGTCGTAGGTGCCGATCCCTGGCTTCATCATCTTGTCGAGGGGGCCGCGCTCGGTGTGCTCGGGCGCGATCTTCAGGCGCCCGCCGACGTGGTGGGTGACAAGCTCCTTGATGTATTCGGGGCTCTTCACCGCGAGGTCGTAGCGCACGCCCGAGGCGACCATCACCTTCTTGACGCCCTTCACCTCGCGGACCTTGCGGTAGAGCCGGATCAGGTCGTCGTGCGAGGTGTTCAGGTTCGGGCAGACGTCCGGAAAGACGCAGGAGGGCAGCCGGCACGCCGCCTCGATCTTCGGGTCCTTGCAGGCCATCCGGTACATGTTCGCCGTCGGCCCGCCGACATCCGAGATCACGCCCGTGAAGCCCGGGGTCTTGTCGCGGATCCGCTCGATCTCGCGCAGGATCGAGCCCTCCGAGCGGTTCTGGATGACGCGGCCCTCGTGCTCGGTGATCGAGCAGAAGGTGCAGCCGCCGAAGCAGCCGCGCATGATCGTCACCGAGAACTTGATCATGTCCCAGGCGGGAATCTTCGCGTCGCCGTAGGACGGGTGCGGGGCGCGGGCGTAGGGCAGGTCGTAGACCGCGTCCATCTCGTCGCTGGTCAGCGGGATCGGCGGCGGGTTGAGCCACAGGTCGCGGTCGCCGTGGCGCTGGACGAGGGGGCGCGCGTTGCCGGGATTGGCCTCCCGGTGCAGCACGCGCGAGGCGCGGGCGTAGGCCTCCTTGTCGTCCTTGACCTCGTCGTAGGCGGGCAGCCGGATCACGGTCTCGCCGGGCCGGCGGGTGGCGGCCTCGTCCGTCGAGTCGAGGTCGTCGGCGGGCAGCTCGGTGTAGTGGGCGGGCACGCGGCGGAACAGGGCGACGCCCCGGATCGCGTCGAGTTGGTTCGGCGCCTCGCCGGCCGCGAGGCGGTTCGCCACCTCGACCACGGCACGCTCGGCGTTGCCGTAGATCAGCAGGTCCGCCTTGGCGTCCGCCAGGATCGAGCGGCGCACCTTGTCGGACCAGTAATCGTAGTGCGCGATCCGGCGCAGCGACGCCTCGATGCCGCCGAGCACGACCGGGACGTCCTTGAAGGCCTCGCGGCAGCGCTGCGTGTAGACGATGGTGCAGCGGTCCGGGCGCCGGCCGCCCTCGCCGCCGGCCGTGTAGGCGTCGTCGTGGCGCAGCCGCCGGTCCGCCGTGTAGCGGTTCACCATCGAATCGAGGTTGCCGCCGGTGACGCCGAAGAACAGGTTCGGCTTGCCGAGCGCCTTGAACGGCTCCGCCGAGTGCCAGTCGGGCTGGGCGATGATGCCGACCCGGAAGCCCTGCGATTCGAGCAGCCGGCCGATGATGGCCATGCCGAAGCTCGGGTGGTCCACGTAGGCGTCACCGGTCACCAGCACGATGTCGCAGGACTCCCATCCCAGGGCCGCCATCTCGGCTCGGCTCATGGGCAGGAACGGCGCAGCGGGCCCGCGCGGCGACGGCGTTCGGACGGGGGGCGCCAGGGGACGGGCGGTGGACGCTTGGAGTTCCATGGTGTCCCTGCATAGGCCTCCGGGGCCGCGATCTCAACGAATGGCAGGGCGGCGGTGGCCGCGGCCGTGCCGCCCGAGGGCGCCCTGCGCCGATCCGGCGCACCTCGAGACAGGCGATGCGCCGCCGTCGCGGCCGGCCCGGCTCAGCGCGCGATCAGCTCGCGGATGCGGGCGGCCAGGGCCTCCACGGCGAAGGGCTTAGTCAGCACCGCCATGCCGGGCTCGAGACGCCCGTCGCCCGGCAGCGCGGTCTCGGAGAAGCCGGTGATGAACAGCACCTTCAGCTCCGGTCGACCGACCCGGGCGGCATCCGCCATCTGGCGCCCGTTCATGCCGCCGGGCAGGCCGACATCCGTGACGAGCAGGTCGATCCGCGCACCCGATTGCAGCACGCTGAGGCCGCCCGCGCCGTCCGCGGCCTCGATCGCCGTGTAGCCGAGGTCGCTCAGCACGTCCGTCACCAGCATGCGCACCGTCGGCTCGTCGTCCACGATCAGCACGGTCTCGCCCGCCTCGGCCTGCGCCATCAGGCCCCTGGCCGGGTCGGGGCCGTCCGCGTCCGCCTCGCCGAAGTGCCGCGGCAGGTAGATGCACACGTTCGTGCCCTGGCCGACCGTCGAGGTGATCCGGACCTGACCGCCCGACTGCTTGGCGAAGCCGTAGATCATCGACAGGCCGAGGCCGGTGCCCTCGCCCATCGGCTTGGTGGTGAAGAACGGGTCGAAGGCCCGGGCGACGACCTCCGGGGGCATGCCGGTGCCGGTATCGGACACGCACAGCGACAGGTACGGCCCTTCCGGCATGTCCTGGGCGTCGGCCTGCTGCCGGTCGATCCAGCGGTTGTCGGTCTCGATGGTGATCCGGCCGCCCCCGGGCATCGCGTCCCGCGCGTTGATGCAGAGGTTCAGGAGCGCGTTCTCCAGCTGGGACGGGTCCGCGAGCGCGGCCCAGAGCCCGTCTGCCCCGACGTGCCGCACCTCGACGCTCGGCCCGACCGTGCGCTGGATCAGGTCGAGCATCCCGCGGACCAGCCGATCGGCGTCGATCGCCCTGGGCGCCAGCGTCTGGCAGCGCGAGAAGGCGAGCAGGCGGTGGGTCAGCGCCGCGGCCCGCCGGGCGGCGCCCTGGGCGGCGGCGATGTACTTGCCGACATCCTTCGACCGCCCCTGGGCGATGCGGGCCTCGATGAGCTCCAGCGAGCCCGAGATGCCCGCCAGAAGGTTGTTGAAGTCGTGCGCCAGGCCGCCGGTGAGCTGGCCCACCGCCTCCATCTTCTGCGACTGGCGCAGCGCCTCCTCCATGCGCGCCCGCTCCTCCCCGGCCTGCCGCAGACGGTCGGCCGCCGCCCGGAGATCGCGCGTCCGCTCCTCGACGCGGGCCTCCAGCGACGCGTTGAGCTGGCGGATCTCGTCCTGCGTGCGGCGCTGCCGGTAGGCCGCGAAGGCCAGCAGGGCGGTGGCGAACAGGCCGCCGCCGCAGACGAGCCAGATCTCCGGCAGCGCCGAGCCGCGCCGGGGCGAGACGCGCTGCGCGAACGCGACGGTCCAGGTGCGGCCGCCGAGCTCGAGATGCGCCTCGCGGGTGAGGCGCCCCGCCCCGGCGGCGGAGGCCCGCGCGGACCGGTGCAGCAGGTTCGCCTCGCTCGGCGCGCCGTCGTAGATGGCGAAGGCCGCGTCCTCCTCGGCCTCCGCCGCCACGATGCTGTTGAACAGGTCGTCGGCCCGGAAGGCGCCGAACACGAAGCCCAGGAAGCGCCGCCGCCGGTCCTCGAGGTCCGGCGGCACGGCGCCGCCGGCATAGACCGGCATGGCGACGAGGAAGCCCGCCTGCTTGTTCGCGTCGATCTCCTGCACGAGCTGGATCCGCGCCGAGGCGGCCGGCTGGCCGGTGTCGCGGGCCCGCTCGACCATGTCGCGCCGCACCGGGTCCGACATCACGTCGTAGCCGATGGCGGCGAGGTTGCGCGGGTTCGGCGGCTCGGCGAACAGGACCGGGCTGATCATCGGGTTGTCGGTCGGCGGCCGGACCCGGGCATTCTCGACGCCCAGGGCCGCGGCGCGCGCGGCGAACGTCTCCCGCGCGGAGGCGGGCAGGGTCGGCGTGAAGCCGATGCCGAGGAACCCGGGATAGAGGCGCTGCAGTTCGATCCGCTGCACGTAGGCCCGGAACTGGGCCAGCGTGACGGTGGCGCCTTCGGCGGCGAACAGGCCGGCGGCGCCGCGCAGGAGGGCGGTGTAGGTGCGGAACTGGTCCTCGACCGTGCGCAGCTCGATCTCGGTGGCGTGCTCGAAGGTCATGCGGTCGCGCAGCGCCGCCGCCTGCCAGGTGAGGGCCGTGCTCAGCCCGGTCGCGAGGAGGCCGGCGGCCAGGATCGCGGGCGGGATCCAGCGCGCCGCGCCCGCCCCGCGGCGGGCGGCGGGCGCGACAGGACCCTGCGATGCGGTGCGGTGGGACAAGGGGCGAGACCGGACTTCGACTGCGGCCCGTGAAAGCAGGCATGCGCCGGGATGCAAGTCCATGGTGGCGTCACCGGGGCGAGATCCCCGCATCGCGGCGGGCGCTCAGGGCGCGCGGCACGCCATCGCGGCGGTAGCCTCGATCACGCTCAGCGCCCGGCGCCGCACCTCCAGCGCCGCGTCCGGGCTGTCCGACACGGTGGAAGCCTCGCGCCTCAGCGTCGCGTCGCAGGCGCACGAACGGTAGCCCGCCGCGTCGTAGCAGGCGTCGTGGCGCATGCACGCGGCATCGAGGGCGTCGGTCGGCGGCAGCCCCTCGCCGCGCTGACCCGTGCCGCAGTAATTGCCGTGGAACAGCTCCTTGCCGGCGATGACCCGGCCCAGGTCGCCCTTCGGCGGTGCCGGCGCCTCTGCCTGCCCGCTCGGGTTGAGATCGTTGGCCGGCCCGCCCGCCTTCGATCCGGAGGAGCGCAGGGCCTTCGGGATGCCGGAGCGCTCGCCGGGCTCGTTCAGGGCCTCGCCGGCCCGGCCGTTCGGGTCCGAGATGTCCGGGAGCGGCGGGGGCGGTCCCGGGCGAGGCTCGCCCGGCTCGACGGTCGCGGCCGGCAGGTCTCGGACATCCTGCACGTCTTGGACGCTCTGGACGCCTCGCGAGTCTGGAACGCCCTGCGCCCCGGACGCGTGCGGGTAGGCGACGAGCAGAAGCCCGAGCGTGGCGAGGAGAGACGGTCTCACGGATGGCCCCTGATTCAGCGGCCCCTCAACTCGAAGCTCGGCTTCTCCGTTCCGGACTTTCGCCCGCCACGGTCACGGAGCCCTGCGGGGCGGACGCGGGCCGCGGGGCGGCACCGCCCGGGCGGCGCGGCACGCGGCGCAGTGCGCGGGCGCACGGGGGCTCATCCCGCGTGTTGGACCCCGGGGTCGCGGATCCCACATCGAGGCGTAACGCGGCCGGGATGATCCCGGCGACAGACCTGAGC
Source organism: Methylobacterium oryzae (assembly GCF_021398735.1). NCBI lineage: Bacteria > Pseudomonadati > Pseudomonadota > Alphaproteobacteria > Hyphomicrobiales > Methylobacteriaceae > Methylobacterium > Methylobacterium oryzae. The sequence continues at coordinate 194,251 of NZ_CP090350.1, read as the reverse complement.
TGGACCTCCGCCATGACCTCTCGTCTTCTGATCGGCGCCGTGATCGGGATCGGCCTGTCCGGGCCCGCCCTGGCGCAGAGCTTCACCGCCCCCGCCGGCATCCCGGCCGTCACCGCCCCCGGCGGCCTCCAGGGCCGCGCGACGCTCGCGGATTCGCGGACGGCGCCGGACGGGCGCGCCGGTATCCTCGACGGCGACGGCAGGCCCCCGTCGGCGGTCGGCACCGTCGATCCGCGCCGCCCGCATCCCGGGCGCTAGGGCGCGCCTCGCCGCACCGCTGGTCAGTCCTGGTCAGGCTCGCCCGGCGCGTCGGGCGTCGCGGTCATCGTCGCGGCGGGCGCGCCGAGGGCGCGCGAGACCGCAGCGGCGCCTCTCCGCACCCGCTCGCCGATCGCGCGCAGCTTCTCGTCGGACAGCCGGTGCGTCGGCCCCGACACCGAGATCCCCGCGATAGCCTCGCCGTGGACGTTGAGGATCGGGGCGGCGACGCAGCGCATCCCGATGCTCCGCTCCTCGTCGTCGATCGCGTAGCCCCGGCGGCGGGTCGCCTCGACGTCGTCGCGCAACTGGTCCAGTGAGCCGATGGTCTTGTCGGTGAACCGCGCGAAGGTCTTTCCCCGGAACAGGCGCTCGGTCCGGGCCGGCGCGTAGGTGCTCAGCAGAGCCTTCCCGATGCCCGACGCGTGCAGCGGCGACAGGGAGCCCGGCGGGAAGAAGGCGCGGATCGTCTCGTGGGTCTCCACCTGGCTGACGAACAGGACGTTGCCGTCCTTCTCGACGCCGAGATTGGAGGTCTCGCCCGTCTCCTGCATCAGCGTCCACATCATCGACCGGCTCCGCTCGACGACGTTGTGGCGGCGCAGGAACGCCGATCCGAGCCGGTAGGCCTCCGCACCGACGTGCCACTCCTGCTTGTCGGCGCTGATCTCGACGAGGCCGCGGCGCTCGAGCGTCGCGAGGACCCGGTGCATGGTCGCCACGGATTGCTCGAGCCTGCCGGCTAGTTCCGAGAGCGTCAGCCCGTCGCCGCCCGCCAGGACGTCGAGGACATCGAGGGCGCGGTCAAGCGCCTGGATGGTCGCCGCCGGCTTGGCGCCTCCGAACCCCTTCGGCCGCCCGCGCCGCCGGTTTCCCGAATCCATGGCGCCCTCGCCCTAGCCCACCCAACCCATCCCTAGGATGGAAAAATTTTTCTCACAACGGAAAAAGGTAAGGCGTTGTCGCGGCGCGCGTTTCCGCGCTCCGACCCCGTATGAAAAAGTTTTTCAAGAAAATATCAATACGGGATCGGCGGTGCTATTGTTCCCGTATTGGAGGAGAGCGCCGCCGATGTTCGCACAGAATCCCGTCTTCATTCCCGGCCCGACCAACATGCCGGAAGTGCTTCGCCGCGCGGCCGACATGCCGACGCTGGATCACCGGTCGCCGCTCTTCGCGCAGATCCTTCATCCGGCGCTCGCCGGCGTGAAGAAGGTCCTGAAGAGCGAGGACGCCGAGGTGTTCATCTTCCCGTCGACGGCTACGGGCGGCTGGGAGACCGCGCTCTCCAACACGCTCAGCGCCGGCGACACGGTGCTGGCGGCGCGCCACGGCATGTTCAGCCACCGCTGGATCGACATGACGCGCCGCCACGGCCTTGATGTCCGGATGATCGAAGCCCCGTGGGGCGAGGGGCTTCCGGCGGATCGCTTCGCCGAGGCCCTCGCGGCCGACAAGGCGCACCGCATCCGGGCCGTGCTCGTCACGCACAACGAGACGGCGACCGGCGTCCGCTCGGACGTCGCCGCCGTGCGCCGCGCGCTGGATGCCAGCAACCACCCGGCTCTGCTGCTGGTCGACGGCGTCAGCTCGATCGCGTCCATGGATTTCCGCATGGACGAGTGGGGCGTCGATGTCGCCGTGACGGGCTCGCAGAAGGGCTTCATGCTGCCCGCGGGCCTCGCCATCGTGGCGTTCTCGCCCAAGGCCATGGCCGCCACGGCGACGGCGACGCTGCCGCGGACCTATTTCGACATCCGCGACATGGCGAAGGGTTACCCGAACGGCGCCTATCCCTACACGCCGGCGGTCGGCCTCCTGAACGGCCTGAAGCTGTCGACGGAACTGCTCCTGGCCGAGGGGCTCGAGACCGTCTTCGCCCGGCACCGCCGCATCGCGGACGGGATCCGCGCCGCCGTCGCCGCCTGGGGCCTGGAACTCTGCGCCGCGCGCCCGGACCTCTACTCGGACACGGTGAGCGCGATCCGCACCCCGGAGGGCTTCGACGCCACGCGGATCGTCACCCACGCGGCGCGCCACTACGACGTCGCCTTCGGGGTGGGCCTCGGCGAGGTCGCCGGGAAGGTCTTCCGCATCGGCCACCTCGGCAGCCTCACGGATGTGATGGCGCTGTCGGGGATCGCAGCCGCCGAGATGGCGATGGTCGATCTCGGCCTGCGCATCGCGCTGGGATCGGGGGTCGCGGCCGCGCAGGCGGTGTACCGCCGCGCCCCGGCCGCCGCCCTGCGCGCCGCCGCCTGAGGGGGCGCGCCATGGAAAGCGCCCTGATCACGCCCACCCTCGACGACGTCCTGGCCGCCCACGAGCGCATCCGGCCCTACATCCACGAGACGCCGGTCCTGACCTCGCGGATCATCGATGAAGCCGCCGGCGCGCAGCTGTTCTTCAAGTGCGAGAACCTGCAGAAGGCCGGCGCCTTCAAGGCGCGGGGCGCCTCGAACGCCGTCTTCAGCCTCACCGAGGCGCAGGCCGCCCGGGGCGTGGCGACCCACTCGTCGGGCAACCACGGCACCTGCCTGTCCTACGCGGCGGGCCGGCGCGGCATCCCCTGCACGGTGGTGATGCCGCGCACCGCGCCCCAGGCGAAGAAGGACGCCGTGCGCGGCTACGGCGGCCGGGTGGTGGAGTGCGAGCCGTCCACCTCATCGCGCGAGGCCGTGTTCGCCGAGGTCGTCGCCGAGACCGGCGCGGAGTTCGTGCATCCCTACAACGATCCCCGCGTCATCGCCGGGCAGGCGACCTGCGCCCGCGAGCTGATCGCGCAGGTCCCGGATCTCGACGCGGTGATCGCCCCGATCGGCGGCGGCGGCATGGTGTCGGGCACCTGCCTGACGCTGGCCGGGCTCGCCCCGCACATCGCCGTCTACGCGGCGGAGCCCGAGCAGGCCGACGACGCCCATCGCAGCCTGAAGGCCGGACGGATCATCGCCGACGACGCGCCGGTGACGGTCGCGGACGGCCTGAAGGTGCCGCTGAAGGACCTCACCTGGCACTTCGTCCGCCACCACGTCGCGGATATCCTGACGGTCTCCGAGGCCGAGATCGTCGCGGCGATGCAGCTGATCTGGAAGCGGCTGAAGATCGTCATGGAGCCGTCCAGCGCCGTCGCCCTGGCGGCAGTGCTGAAGAACCGCCCTTTCTTCGCGAACAAGCGGGTGGGCGTGATCATCACGGGCGGGAACGTCGATCTCGACGCGCTGCCCTGGCAATAACGGGAGGCCCACGATGCACATGAACGCCCGATCCGCCGATCTCGAAGTCGGCTTCGACGTCCCCGCGCTGCCCGGCATGCGCGAGGACGAGATCCAGACGCCCTGCCTGATCGTCGATCTCGACGCGCTGGAAGGCAACATCCGCAAGATGGGCGACTACGCCAAGGCGCACGGGATGCGCCACCGCGCCCACGGCAAGATGCACAAGTCCGTCGACATCCTGAAACTCCAGCAGAGCCTCGGCGGCGCCTGCGGCGTCTGCTGCCAGAAGGTCTCGGAGGCGGAAGTCTTCGCCCGCGCGGGCATCAAGGATATCCTGGTCTCGAACCAGGTGCGCGACCCGGGCAAGATCGACCGTCTGGCGCGGCTGCCGCTGCACGGTGCCCGCATCATCGTCTGCCTCGACGACGTGGCGAACGTCGCCGACCTCTCGGCGGCGGCGCAGCGGCACGGCACGCAACTCGACTGCTTCGTCGAGATCGATTGCGGCGCCGGCCGCTGCGGCGTGCGGACGACCCCCGAGGTGGTGGCGATCGCCCAGGCCGTCGCGGCCGCGCCGAACCTGCGCTTCGCGGGCCTCCAGGCCTACCAGGGCGCCATGCAGCACATCGACGGCTACGAGGAGCGGCGGGCCAAGCTCGACGCGGCCATCGCCCAGGTGCGCGACGCCGTCGCGGCGCTGAACCGGGAGGGCCTCGAGCCGGAGCTCGTCAGCGGCGGCGGCACCGGCAGCTACTATTTCGAGGCGGGATCCGGCGTCTACAACGAGCTGCAATGCGGCAGCTACGCGTTCATGGACGCCGATTACGGGCGTATCCGCGACCGGGACGGAAAGCGCATCGACGCGGGCGAGTGGCAGAACGCCCTGTTCATCCTCACCAGCGTGATGAGCCACGCCAAGGCCGACAAGGCGATCTGCGACGCGGGACTTAAGGTGCAGTCGGTCGATTCGGGCCTGCCCTTCGTCTTCGGCCGCGACGACGTGAAATACATCAAGTGCTCGGACGAGCACGGGGTGATCGAGGATCCCGAGGGCCGGCTGAAGGTCAACGACCGTCTGCGCCTCGTCCCCGGCCACTGCGATCCGACCTGCAACGTCCACGACTGGTATGTCGGCGTCCGCAACGGCCGGGTCGAGACGCTCTGGCCGGTCTCGGCCCGCGGCAAGGCCTACTGACGCACCCTGCACACCGTCCGTCATCGCGAGCGCGGCGCAGCGATCCGGGGACGCGCCTCGACGGGGCCCGCTGCCCTGGGTCGCCTCGCGACGCCCGCGATGACGGGGGCGACATGCCGGCTCACGAATTGAGGACACATCCGCGATGATCATCGTTCCCGAGCACGCGATCGACGGGCTGTTGACCGAGGCGGAGTGCTTTACCGCCGTCGAACAGGTCTTCGCCTCCATGGCGCGGCGGCGAGCCGGCAACTTCCCGGTCGTCCGGGAAGCCATCGGCCACGCCGACGCGCTCTACGGCTTCAAGTCGGGCTTCGACCGGGACAGCCTCGCGCTCGGCCTCAAGGCCGGCGGCTTCTGGCCCGGCAACGCCGCGAAGGGCCTGACCAACCACCAGTCGACGGTGTTCCTGTTCGACGCCGATACCGGCCGCTGCCGGGCCGTCGTCGGAGGGAACCTCCTCACCGCGCTGCGCACGGCCGCGGCCTGCGCCATCTCCGTCCGGCACCTTGCCCGCAAAGATGCGCGGGTGCTGGGCATGATCGGCGCGGGCCACCAGTCGGCGTTCCAGCTGCGCGCCGCGCTGGCGCAGCGGCCGTTCGAGCGGGTCCTCGCGTGGAACCTGCATCCCGGCATGTTCGGCCGGATGGAGGCGGTGGCGCGGGAGCACGGCGTGGCGTTCGAGGCGGTCGACCTCGACCGGCTCGGGTCCGAGGCCGACGTCGTCGTGACGATCACGTCCTCGTTCGCGCCGATCCTGAAGGCCGCGCAGGTCCGGCCGGGCACGCACCTCGCCTGCATGGGGACGGACACGCGCGGCAAGCAGGAGGTGGAGGCCGAACTGCTCGCCGCCGCCACGGTGTGCACCGACGAGGTCGCGCAGTCGGTCAGCATCGGCGAGGCGCAGCACGCTGTCGCGCGGGGGCTCCTCGCCGCGGATTCCATCGTGGAGATCGGGGCGGTGATCAACGGCGATCACCCCGGCCGCGTCTCGGAGTCCGAGATCACCCTGTTCGACGGCACCGGGGTCGGGCTGCAGGACCTCGCGGTCGCCGCGGTGGCGGTCGACCGCGCGGTGGCCAAGGGGCTGGCGACGGAGGTGGATGTCTGACGGTCTCGACCCGAAGGTAATACATCTTTCGTCCGAATGCTGCGGTCGACGCATTCCTCGCCGTCATCACGAGCAAAGCGAAGTGACCCATGGTCGCGCGACCTTTACAGACGTTGCGCGGCTCTGGCTTGCTTCGCTTCGCTCGCAAAGACAGCCGCGCATGGATTGTCAATCGAAGAGATTATAAGAGGGCATTACTCCAGCCTCCAGCTCTGGATGCCAGGATCTTCTCAAATCTCCAGCGGACATCGACGTTCGCCCGATCCTGGAGCCGCGCCGCCGAACCCGATGTCTGGATCCGCGAGCCCCTCTGCGGAGGATGAGTAGGCCGGCCTACGCCTCGTCCCGCACGAGGGCCGCCGCGAGGGCGTTGTGGCGGGCGGTCAGCGCCCCGGCGTCGAGGGTCGTCAGGCGGCCCTCGCGCACCACGATCCGCCCGTTGATGACGCTCCAGGCCACCGTCTGCGGCGCGCAGAAGGTGAGGGCGGCGACGGGGTCGTGCAGCGCCCCCGCCATGCCGAGGCCGCGCAGGTCGAAGGCGACGATGTCGGCCGCCATGCCGGGGGCCAGCGCGCCGATATCGTCCCGGTTCAGCACCTTCGCGCCGCCCAGCGTCGCGATCTCCAGCGCCTCCCGCGCGGTCATGGCCGCCGGCCCGAAGCCGACGCGGGCGAGCAGCATGGCCTGCCGCGCCTCGCCCAGCATGTGCGACCCGTCGTTGGAGGCCGAGCCGTCGACGCCGAGCCCGACCGGCACGCCCGCGCACCGCATCTGCCGGACGGGCGCGATGCCCGAGGCGAGGCGCATGTTGGAGCAGGGACAGTGGGCCACCCCGGTCCCGGTCCGGCCGAACAGCGCGATGCCGGCGCGGTCGAGCTTGACGCAGTGGGCGTGCCACACGTCCGGGCCCGTCCAGCCCAGGTCGGCGGCGTACTCCGCCGGCGTCATCCCGAATTTTTCCAGGCTGTAGCGGACGTCGTCGTCGTTCTCCGCGAGGTGGGTGTGGAGCGAGACGCCGTAGTGCCGGGCCAGCTCGGCGGCATCGCGCATCAGGCCGCGGCTCACCGAGAACGGTGAGCAGGGCGCCACCACGATCCGGCGCATGGCGAAGCGCTCCGGATCGTGCCAGCGCTCGATCAGACGGCGCGTGTCTTCGAGGATCGCCGCCTCGTCCTCGACGACCGAGTCCGGCGGGAGTCCGCCCGCGCTCTCCCCGACGCTCATCGCGCCGCGGGCGGCGTGGAAGCGCATGCCGATCTCCTCGGCACCCTCGATGGAATCGTCGAGCCGGCAACCGTTCGGGTAGATGTAGAGGTGGTCGCTCGACGTGGTGCAGCCCGAGAGGATCAGCTCCGCCATCGCGGTCTGCGTCGAGACGCGGACCATCTCGGGCGTGAGCCGGGCCCAGATCGGGTAGAGCGCCTTCAGCCAGCCGAATAGCTCGGCGTCCTGCGCGGCCGGCACCGCGCGGGTGAGCGTCTGGTACATGTGGTGGTGGGTGTTCACGAGGCCCGGCATCACCGCGTGGCCGCGCAGGTCGAGGACGGTATCGGCCCGCTGCGGCACCTCGGCGGCGGGGCCGACGGCGACGATGCGGTTGTCCTCCACGTAGACCGCGCCGCCGGGGATCTCCCGGCGCTGCGCGTCCATCGTCACCAGGATGTCGGCGTTCGTCAGCAGCAGGGAGGTCATCGCGTCTCTCCGGGTACGCCCTGGAGGTCGCGCCGGACGGGCCGCGACGCCTCCCCACGGCCAGATGCCGCCCTCTGGCAGCAGGAACGCCGTGCCGGGCGCACCGTCTCGGGGCCGTCAGCGGGCCGCAGCATACGGCAGCCGCCACCGGCCACCTTGGCGATTTTTCGCAAACTGCTTCCGAAATCCCGGCATGGCATTCGCGGCCAGCCATGCAAGGTTTGAGAGCCAGCCAAGTCGGCAGCGCATGACCCCGGAGCGGCCGCCGAGAGCCCGCTCCCCCGCCCCCGGGCGTGCCGCCACGGCCCGCCCTGCGACTGGCCCCACACCCGCTCCTGGCGGCCCGGACCCGGAAGAGGTCCGGCCACCGCTGCCGGGTCCCTGACGACACCATCACGGGACGACGCCTCGACAGGTCCCGGCTGGCGGAGGACACGCCCATGACGTCTCACGACAGGACAACGCGCGAGGTGGACGCGGTCGACGCGATCCCGCCCCTTCCGAAGCTCCTCGCCTACGGCATGCAGCACGTGCTCGTGATGAGCGCGGGGGCTGTCGCGCCGCCGCTCATCCTCGGCGCGGCGATGAACCTGCCGACCGAGACGGTCGCCTACCTGATCAACTGCGATCTGCTGGTGACGGGCATCGCGATCCTGATCCAGTCCCTCGGCCTGGGGATCTTCGGCATCCGCCTGCCGGTCATCATGGGCGTCAGCTTCGCGGCGGTCGGCCCGATGGTGGCGATGGCGCAGGACCCGACGATCGGCCTGCCCGGCATCTTCGGCGCGACCATCGGGGCGGGCCTGTTCGGCCTGCTGCTCCGGCCGTTCTTCTCCAGGCTCGCGAGTTTCTTCCCGCCCCTCGTGACCGGCACGGTCATCCTGATCATCGGCGTCACGCTGCTGCCGGTCGGGATCAACTGGGCGGGCGGCGGCTTCGGGGCCGCCGATTTCGGCGCTCCGGTCCATCTCGGCGTCGCGGCCTTCGTGCTGGCGGTGATCCTGGTGGTCAGCCGCTTCGCCACCGGCTTCGTCGCCAACGTCGCCGTGCTGATCGGCCTCGTCGCGGGCCTGTGCCTCGCCTGGCCGCTCGGCCTGTTCCGCCTCGACGGGCTGGCCGAGCGCCCGCTCATCGCCCTCGTCACGCCGTTCCACTTCGGCTGGCCGACCTTCCACCTGACGGCCGTGGCGGCGATGTGCATCGTCATGATGGTCACGCTGGTCGAGTCGACCGGCATGTTCCTGGCGGTGGGCGACATCGTCGGGCGCCCGGTGGACAAGCGGACCCTGACCCGCGGCCTGATGGCGGACTCGCTGTCGACGCTGATCGCGGGCTGCCTCAACACCTTCCCGCACACCTCGTTCTCCCAGAACGTCGGCCTCGTGAACATGACGCGGGTGCGCAGCCGCTACGTCACGGTCGCGGCGGGCTTCATCATCCTGGGCGTCAGCCTCCTGCCCAAGGTCGCCTTCGCGGTGGCGTCGATCCCGCCGGCCGTGCTCGGCGGCGCCGGCATCGTCATCTTCGGGATGGTCGCGGCGGCGGGGCTCAAGATCGTCGGCGGCGCCGATCTCGGGGATCGCCGGAACCAGATCGTCGTCGCGGTCAGCATCGGCCTCAGCCTGATCCCGATGGCGGCGCCGAAGCTCTTCGCCGCCACGGCGCCGGACTGGGCCGGGCCGATCCTGCACAGCGGGATCACCCTCGGCGCGATCGGCGCAATCGTCCTGAACCTGCTGCTGAACTCGGACCGTCTCGGTGCCGGGGCCGAGCACCGCGTCGCCGACGCGGAGCCCGCCTTCCCGCACGCGGCCGTCCTCGACCGGGCCTGAGGGGGCACGCCATGAGGAAAGACGCCGTGTCGGCCGAGACCATCAAGGCGCTCTCGCGGCGCCACTTCCTGAAGGCCGGCGCGGCGGCGGGCGTCGCCGTGAAGGTCTCCTTCCTGGCGCCCCCGGCCCGGGCGCAGCTCGCCGAGACCGGCCTGTCCGCCGGCTCCCCGTGGGCCGCGCCGGGCCGGCCCCGCTACCGCCTCGACGCCGTCGCCAAGGTCACGGGCGCCAAGACCTTCTCCCGCGACTACCGGGCCCGCGACCTCGCCGGCTGGCCCGACGGCCAAGCCCACGCCTTCCTCGTCGCGGCGACCCGCGCCGACCGCCGCTTCACCGGCCTCGACCTGTCGCGGCTCCCGGCCGCCCTGCGGCCGGACCGGATTGTCCGGCACGAGGACCTGGTGGCGGACGGGGTCTCGGTCCCGCACGCCGACTTCTTCGGCGACTGGTTCCTCGTGCCGCAGGGCGAGACGCCGCGCCTGCTCGGGCAGCCGGTGGCGATCCTGATCTACGCCGACTTCCCGCGCTTCGCCGCGGCCAAGCGCGCCCTGCGCTTCGCCGACGACGTCGTGCGGTACGGCGCCGAGACCGGTCCCAGGCCGCCGGCCCATTACGGCGCCTCGCGCTGGGTGCGGATCGAGGGCGACGCGCCGGACGCGCCCGACCGGTTCTCGCCGTTCGAGCAGTCCCCGATCTTCGCCGGCTTCTCCGGCGACGAGCCCGCCTGGCCGAAGGCCGGCGACGACGGCCCCTTCGCCAGGGGTATGGCGGCGGCGGCCGCCATCGCCGCCGAGATCGACGGCGCCGGCGCGGACGCCCTGGTGATGCGGCGGACCTACCGGTCGCAGTCGACGGACGCCTCGGCCATGGAGGCCGACAACGGCAACGTCTGGTACGATCCGGCCACCGGCACGCTGCGCCTGATGATGGCGACGCAGTCGCCCTACGACGTGGCCGAGGCCGCCGCCGCGCTGGTCTCGAAATCCCGGTTCCCGCTCAGGGAGGTCGATCTCAAGGTCGGCTACACGGTCGGGTACGGGACGAAGGACCACCACATCTTCCCGTTCCTCTGCGTCGTGGCCGCGCTCTACGCGGGCGGGCGGCCGGTGCGCCTCGCCAACGACCGGTTCGAGCAGTTCCAGAACGGGCTGAAGCGCCACGCCTTCCGCATGGACAACGTCCTGCTGGTGGACCGGGCCAGCGGCCGGTTCCGGGCCATGACCGGGCGCTTCGCCTGCGACGGCGGCGGGCGCCCCAACTACTCCGTCGCGGTCTCCTTCGTCGGCGCCACCGCGGCGCAGTCGATCTACTACCTGCCGAAGAGCGACTTCCAGGCGATCGCCCTGGCCTCGCGGGCCGTGGAAGCCGGATCGACCCGGGGCTTCGGCACGCTCCAGACCATGTCGGCCACCGAGATGATGGTCGACGAGGCGGCGGCGCTCCTGGACATCGACGCGATCGAGCTGCGCCTGCGCAACGTGCTCCGCTCGGGCCAGCGCAACAGCCAGGGCGCGGTCCCGGCCGGGGCGCTGCGCAACGCGGAGATCCTGACGAAGGCCGCCGCGCACCCGCTCTGGCGGGACCGGGCGGCGCGCAAGGCCGGCTACGAGGCCGCCCATCCCGGCCGCCGCTACGGCGTCGGCTTCGCGCAGGTGCACAAGGATTACGGCACGGGCGCCGAGGCGGCGGTCGCGTCGCTGGAGCTCGACCCGCGGGGCCGCCTGAGCCTGCGCCACGTCGCCCACGAGATGGGCCCGGGCGTCACCACCTCGCAGGCGGTCATGGTGGCCGAGATCCTCGGCCGGGTCCCCGCCGAAACCGCGTTCGGCGTGGTGCGCTGGCCCGAGATGCCCCTTGAGACCTCCGACCAGCCCTACACGACGCCCCAGGACGAGGAGGACCGCCGGGCGCAGAACCCCCGCTGGACCCCGCGCTTCACCTCGCCGATGAGCGCGACCAACTCCGCCTACTACCTCGGCCACGCCACCCGGACGGCCGCGCGGTTCCTCGTCGACCACGCCGTCTGGCCCGCCGCCCGCGCGCTCTGGGCGCGGGGCGGCGGCGGCGGGGCGCTGGCCTCCTACCACGTGGTCGCCCGCGACGAGTTGCGGCTGGTGGACGGGCAAGTGCTGGGCGGCGGCCTGCCGCCGCTGTCCCTGGAGGAGGTGGCCGCCGAGGCGCACCGGCTCGGGCTGCCGGTGGGCGTGACCCTCCACACCTTCAACCGCTGGCAATGGGCCGAGGCCGAGTTCGACCTGCCCGGAACGGGCCGGACGCGCCTGCCGATCGACGCCCTGTCGGTGCGCTACGGCGCCGGGGCCCCGCCCGAGCGCCGCGCCCTGATGGCGACCGCCGGCTGGCACTTCGTGCCCCGGGCGGCGGTCACCTACCCGCCGACCCAGCGCAACAATGTCGGCACGACCTACTATTCGCCGATGGCCACCCTGGCGGAGGTCGCGGTCGACACCGCCAGCGGCGACGTGACGATCCTGTCCCACCACTCGATCCTCGAGTGCGGCCGTCAGATCGTGCCCGAGCTGGTCTCCGGCCAGGTGCAGGGCGGCCTCGCCATGGGGATCGGCCACGCCCTCAAGGAGGTGCTGCCCCTCTACGAGGACGGCCCCGGCGACGGCACGTGGAACTGGAACCGCTACGAGCTCCCCCGCGCCCGCGACGTGGCCCCGTGGAACCAGACGGTGGAGATCCTGCCGCCGCTCTCCGAGACCGACCCGCCCAAGGGCATCGCCGAGGTCGTGATGATCGCCGTCGTCCCGGCGCTGGCCAACGCCGTCGCGCACGCGATCGGCCACCGCTTCCACGAACTCCCCATCCGGCCCGAGCGCATCCGCGAGGCATTGGCATGAGCGCCGCCATCGAGATCAAGGACCTCTCGCTCCGCGTGAACGGCGCGGCCGTCGGTCCGATCCCCGTCCCCGTCGGCACGAGCCTGCTCGACGTCCTGCACGAGTGGCTGGGCCTCACCGGCAGCCGCATGGGCTGCGGGCAGGGCATCTGCCACGCCTGCACGGTGATGCTGGAGGAGGCGGCCGGCCCGCGGGAGATGCGCGCCTGCATCACCGGCGCGCACTGGTTCGAGGGGCGCAGCATCCGCACCGTCGAGGGCCATGCCCGCACCGCGCCGGACGGCACCGTCGTGCTCTCGCCGGTCCAGCAGGCCTTCATCGAGAACTTCGCGTTCCAGTGCGGCTACTGCACGCCGGGCTTCGTCACCGGGGCGAGCGTGCTGATCGAGCGCCTGCGCCGCGAACCGATCCGCCGCGACGAGGTCGAGCGGGTCGTCACCGAGGCCCTCGATCGCCACATCTGCCGCTGCACCGGCTACGTCCGCTACCATCAGGCGGTGCGCGACCTCGTGCTGGCGACCCCCGGTCTGGTGACCGCCTGAGGCGCGCCATGCGGATCCCCTCCCTCACCACCCCCGCGCGGCGCGTCGGCGCCGGGCTCGCGGCCGCCCTCGCGGTGGCCGTCTCGGCGGCCGGCCTCGTCGCCTCCGGCGCCCTGGAGCGCAGCGTCGTCGCGCGGGACGTCGAGACCCCGCTGAGCGCGGAGGCCCTGCGCGGCCTCGCCCCCCGCGGCGCCAAGGTCGCCGCCGCGGCCGACTGCTTCGCCTGCCACACGGCCCGGGGCGGCGCCCCCTGGGCGGGGGGACTGCCCCTGGAGACGCCCTTCGGCACGATCCACGCCACCAACATCTCGCCGAGCCCGCAGGGCATCGGCGGCTGGAGCCGCGCCGACTTCCACCGGGCCCTGCGCGACGGGATCGCGCCGGGCGGCCGCCACCTCTACCCGGCGATGCCCTACACGTCGTATCGCGGTCTGACGCCGGAGGATGTCGACGCCCTCTACGCCTACCTGATGACCCGCGCGCCGGTCGCGGTGGAGAACAGGGCCAACACCCTCGCCTTCCCGTTCGACCAGCGCTGGACCCTGGCGGCCTGGAACCTCCTGAGCCTGCCGGCCACGGTCGCCGCTCCCGATCCGGGCCGCTCCCCCCTGTGGAACCGGGGCCGCTACGTCGCCGACGCCCTCGGCCATTGCGGCGAGTGCCACACGCCGCGCACCGTGATCCAGGCCATGCGCCCGGACGCCGTCTATCGCGGCGCCACGATCGAGGGCGTCGAGGCGCCCGACATCACGCCGACGGGCCTCGCGCAGATGGGCTTCACCCCGCACGGCCTGCGCGACTTCATGCGCACGGGCCTCTCGGCCCAGGGCGGCGCGACGCACCAGATGTTCGACGTCGTGCATTTCTCGACGCAGCACATGGACGAGGCCGACCTCACGGCGCTCTCCGCCTACCTGTTCGACCGCGACGCCTTGCCGGCCGAGCCCGAGACGCCGGTCGCCGCCACCCCCGCGGCGATCCCCGCGCCGGTCGCGGCCCGGGGACGGGCCAGCTACGCCGGCCTCTGCGCCGGTTGCCACGGCGGGGCGGGGGAGGGGATCCCCCACGTCTCCGTGCCGCTGCGGACGAACGCCGCGATGCGGGTCGCGGGCGCGGGCGGTCTCCTGCGGGCGATCCTCGTCGGGCTCCCGGCGCAGCGCTTCCCGGGCAACGAGCGGATGGAGGCCATGCCGCCCTTCGCCGCCCTGATCGACGACGCGGCGCTCGCCGACCTCGCGACCTGGATGCGGGCCGAATGGGGCGGGCAAAGTCAGGCGGTCACGCCGGACGAGGTCGCGCGCCAGCGCGCGGGTTTGCGGGCCGACGCTTCGCACTGAAGGCGGCCGGGAGGAGGGGGCGGACATGACCATGGCTTGTCGGATCGCGGCCGCGCTGCTGCCGCTCGGGATGACGTGCGCGGCGGGGGCGCAGGACCTCGGGACGGCCTCCTCGGCGCCGGTCGCCCCCGAGGCCACGACGGTGGTGGAGGACGGCCCGTTCTTCCTCTTCGCCGACACCCAGATCAGCTACCGCTACCAGTTCCCCACCGTCTCGCCCGGAATCCAGATCCAGCGCCCCGACGGCAGCTTCGTCTCCCGCGCGGCGCCCAAGCAGATCCTGAACATCTCCCACGCCGATGCCTGGGCCTACGGGACGAACTTCTTCTCCCTCGACATCCTCAAGTCCGGATCCCAGTTCCCGGCCGGCACCACCAACGCGCCGGGCTCCGTCGCCGCCCCGTTCTTCGCCGATTACGGCAACACCGAAGCCTACGGGCTGTACCGCGGCACGCTGAGCCTCAACGCGCTCACGGGCACGAAGGCCTTCACCATTCCCGGCCTCGTCAAGGAGGTGTCCCTCGCCTTCGGCTTCGACGCCAACGCCCAGAACGACGCCTTCGGCTCGAAGAAGCGCGACATCGTCGGCGGCCTGAACTTCGCCTTCGACGTGCCGGCGGGCTTTCTCAACCTCTCCGTGCAAGCCTACAAGGAGTGGAACCGGAACGGGTTCAATCTCCAGCCGGACCGCGACCAGAGCTTCGACACGGTCCCGGAATTCGAGCTGGTCTACAACTTTCCCCTGACCTTCACGGGGCTGCCGCTCAGCCTCGTCGGCTTCAACAACATCGTGCTGCCGAAGGGGCGGGGCGTGAGCAACCCGGCCGCCTTCGCCTTCAACCCGCCCCGCGGGCTCGAATTCCTGTCGCGCACCAACCTCGTGCTCGATCTCGGCAAGCTCGTCTACGATCAGCCCAACCGGGTCGATGTCTTCGTCGGGTTCCAGTACTGGCACAACAAGTTCGGGAACGTCGAGACCGCGACCTTCAAGGGCACCGAGGAGAAGAGCTTCCTCGCCGGCGTCGCGTTCCACGTCTTCTGATGCCGTTTCGGTCGATCAGATCGGTTCCGCCGTCGTTGCGAGCGGAGCGAAGCCATCCAGCCGGCACCACGTTCCCCGATGTCCCGCAGCCCTGGGTTGCTTCGCTGCGCTCGCAATGACGGAGCGGGCTGCACCGACCGAAGCGTCACGCCGCGGAGGATGATCGGGTCGGACGCCGAGTTCACATTGTCGGGACAGTCCGTTGACAGGTCCGAACTGCTCCTAACGATCCCCGCTCATGATTTCCCTGGAAAGCATCCGCATCTTCCTGCGCTCGGCGGAGACGGGGAGCTTCTCGGCCGCCGGCCGCTCGCTGCGGCTGTCACCGTCGGTGGTGAGCTACCGGATCCAGACCCTGGAGGAGCATCTCGGCTGCCTCCTGCTCACCCGGACGACGCGGCGCATGAGCCTCACGGAGGCCGGCCGGATCTTCTACGACCGCTGCCTCGACATCACCGCGGCGGTCGAGCAGGCGGAGAAGAGCGTCGAGACCGCGGGCGCGGTGCCGCGCGGGGTGCTGAAGGTGACGGCGCCGCTCGGTCTCGGCCGCCGGGTCGTCGCGCCGCTCGTGCCGCGCTTCCGCGACCGCCACGGCGAGACCGATGTCCGGCTGCGCCTGTCGGAGCACCTCCTCGACCTCGTGCAGGAGGCGGTCGACGTCGCGGTCCGCCTGTCGCAGATGCGCGATTCCACCTTCACCCTGCGCAAGGTCGCGGAGATCGAGCGGGTGCTGTGCGCGGCGCCGGCCTACCTGGCCGAGCACCCCGCGCCCGCCGAGCCGGCGGACCTGCTGCAGCACGATTGCCTGCTGCTGCGCTATCCCGGCGCCGAGCAGTTCCGCTGGACCCTGGTCGACGGCCAGGAGACCGTGACCCTGCCGGTCTCGGGGCACATCGACGCCGACGACGGCGACACGCTCACCGCCTGGGCGCTGGCCGGCGAGGGCATCGTCCTGAAGCCGCTGTTCGAGGTCGCGGCGCACCTCGCCGAGGGCCGGCTCGTCCCGGTCCTCGAGCACACCCCGCCGACCAGCGTGACGCTCGGCCTGCTCTACCCGTCCCGCAAGATGCTGTCGGCCCGGACCAAGACCTTCGTCGACATGACGCACGAGGCCCTGCGCCAGCACGTGAGCGAGCAGCTCGCCCTGGTCGGCGGCCGGGCGGTCTGACGGGCGCGCGTCAGTCCGCGACGAGGGCCTCCAGGCGCAGGGCGGCGATCCGTCCGACCTGCCGCAGGGCCTCGGCCCGCTCGGTCTCCGGCGGGTTGCCGAGCCGCTGCTCCAGGCGGGCGAGGATCGCGTCGCGGTCGAGGCCCCGGACCGCGATGATGAACGGGAAGCCGAAGCGCTCGGCGTAGGCCCGGTTGAGGTCCCGCAGCCGCGCCACCGCGGGGGAGGGGCCGCCCAGCAATCCGCTTCCCGCCTGCTCGCGGCTGGAATGCGCGGTGAGCGCGCCGCGCTGGGCGGCCCGCCCGGCGAGCTCGGGATGCGCCCGCAGCAGCGCGAGCTGGCGGACGCGGTCGGCGCCGGCGACCGTCGCCTCCATCGCCGCGTGCAGGTCCGCGCGCCCCGCGAAGGGCCCGCGGTCGAAGGCCGCCTCGGGGACCCAGGGGGAGTGCTCGTAGACCTCGGCGAGGAGGTCCACGAAGGCGTCGCGCGCGAGCGCGTTGAGCGCGGCGATGGTGATCACGGACCTGTCCTCTCCGGGGTCGGTCCCGCCGCCGGGGCGCCGGGAGGATGGTGGGCCGCCCAGTGCCGGGCGATGTCGATCCGCCGGGTCACCCAGACGTCGGAACGGGCCAGGACGTGGTCGAGGAACCGGGCGAGGGCCGGCAGGCGCGCCGGGCGCCCGACGAGGCGGCAATGCAGCCCGATCGACAGCATCTTCGGGGCGCTCGCCCCCTCCTCGTAGAGGCAGTCGAAGGCGTCGCGCAGGTGCGCGAAGAACTGCTCGCCCGACGGGAAGCCGCCGGGGATCGAGAAGCGCATGTCGTTGGTGTCGAGGGTGTAGGGCACCACGAGGTGGTCCCGGCCGGCGACGCGGACCCAGTAGGGCAGGTCGTCGGCGTAGCTGTCCGAATCGTAGAGGAAGCCGCCCTGCTCGACCACGAGCCGCCGGGTGTTCGGGCTGTCGCGGCCGGTGTACCAGCCGAGCGGCGTCTCGCCGGTCAGGCTCCGGATCGTCTCGACCGCGCGGGCGAGGTGCTCCCGCTCGATCGCCTCCGGGACGTCCTGGTAGGGCAGCCAGCGCCAGCCGTGGCCGGCGATCTCGTGGCCGTCGCGGAGAAAGGCCTCGACGGCGGCCGGATTGCGGGCGAGCGCCTGCGCGACGCCGAAGACCGTGAGGGGCACGCCGCGCTCGCGGAACAGGCGCAGGATCCGCCAGACGCCCGCGCGCGCGCCGTACTCGTAGAGGCTCTCCATGCTCATGTGCCGCGCGGGGAAGGGCGTGGCCCCGGCGATCTCGGAGAGGAAGATCTCGGCGTGGGGGTCGCCGTCGAGGACGGAGCGCTCGCCGCCCTCCTCGTAGTTCAGCACGAACTGGACGGCGACGCGGGCGCCGCCGGGCCAGCGGGCGTCGGGCGGCGCCTCGCCGTAGCCGACGAAGTCGCGCGGGGGGCCGTCTGTATCCGGTGCGGTCACGGGCGGGATCCTGCGTTGGCGCGAATAGACGGGGTCCGACGGTTATCGCGCGGCGAGCCAGCGGGCGAGCGCCGCGCGCTCCTCGGGCTGCATGTCGGTGATGTTGTTCGGCGGCATCGCGTGCGTCAGGACGGCCTGCAGGCGGATGGCCGGCGCGAAGCGCGCGACGTGCTCGGGGCTGTCGAGGAGCACGCCCTTGGGCGGGCTCGTCAGGCCCGGCCACAGGGGCTCGGCGGCGTGGCACATGGCGCAGCGCGTCCCGACCACGGCCATCACGGCGTCGTCGACCGCGGGGCCCTCGAGCGCGCCCGCCCCGGCCGCCGCGAGGCTGATCGCCGGGGCCGGAGCCGGGGCCGCCTCGGCGGCGGTCGACAGGCCGATTTGCTCGCGGGCGCCCGGCGACGAGGCGACGCTGATCGCGACCGCCACCGCCACACAGGCCGTCGCGACGCCCCAGGTCCACCAGCGGTCGCCCCCACCGGCGTTGCGCACGTTGAAGTAGTGGCGGACGACGCCGCCCGCGATCACCACGAGGCCGACGATGGTCCAGCTGTAGGGCGAGGACCACGCCATCGGGTAGTGGCCGGACAGCATGAAGAACAGCACCGGCAGCGTCAGGTAGTTGTTGTGGGACGAGCGGTTCTTCGCCTGCTTGCCCCAGGCGGGGTTCGGGACCCGGCCCGCGACCAGCTCGGCGATCGCCTTGCGCTGGTTGGGCATGATGACGAAGAACACGTTGCCGGTCATCCAGGTCGCGATCACCGCGCCCGTGTGCAGCATCGCGGCCCGGCCGGAGAAGACCTGCTGGAAGCCGTACGCGAAGGCGACGACCGTGAGGAACACGGCGGCCGCGAGCAGCGGCGGCCGGTTGGCCAGGGGCGAGCGGTTGAGCCCGTCATAGATCAGCCAGCCGAGGGCGAGGGCGCCGAGGCCGATGGCCGCCCCGGTCATCGGCGTGATCACGCGGACCGCCGGATCGATCAGGTAGAGGTCGGCCTG
Organism: Methylobacterium oryzae; assembly: GCF_021398735.1. NCBI lineage: Bacteria > Pseudomonadati > Pseudomonadota > Alphaproteobacteria > Hyphomicrobiales > Methylobacteriaceae > Methylobacterium > Methylobacterium oryzae. Next base: position 175,523 of record NZ_CP090350.1, on the reverse strand, counting down.
ACCGTAATAGACCCAGCACAGCAGCGAGAAGCCCGACAGCCAGGTCGCGTAGGATTGCCATTTGTGCCAGATCAGGTGCTCCGGCATCCGGTCGGGCGCGACGAGATACTTGCGCACCTGGTAGAAGCCGCCGCCGTGCACCTCCCAGGCCTCGCCGCCCTTGCCGGTCGGGATTGCCGGAATGGCGCGCAAGCTGGCGTCGAGATGCATGAAGTAGAACGACGCGCCGATCCAGGCGATCGCGGCGACGACGTGGGTCCATCGAATGAGGAACCCGCCCCATTCGTGCAGGATCGGATACATGGGACGGATCCTCCGCGATCTGTCGTGGGGCCGGGTTCGGCCTCGATGTCGGCTCGTGGTTCGGCCCGAGCCGCGACCCCGGGTGTGCCCCGAACCGCGGCCGGCAGCGACCCGCCGCGGCGCCAAGGACCTTCAAAATCGTTCGGAAAATGCCGGGCGCTTTCCGGGTTGTCCGAGCCCCCCGCCCCGTGCTCGTCTCCACCGTCTCCTTCGGCCCGACAGACCTTCGCCCGCCTCGGGCCGCGGGCGCGGGCCTTTCCGTCCGGGAGGACGCCGATGGGCCATCTTTCGACACACGTCCTCGACACGGCCGCCGGCAAGCCGGCGGCCGGGGTCACCGTCGAGCTCCGGCGCCTCGCCGGGGACGGCAGCGGGGACGGCACCGGGGAGACCGTCGCGTCGGCCACGACCAACGGCGACGGACGGACCGACGCCCCCCTGCTCGCGGGCGACGCCCTGACGCCCGGGACCTACGAGCTCGTCTTCGCCGTTGGCGCCTATTTCGCCGGGACGGGTGCCGGCGCCGAGCGGCCGTTCCTCGACCGCGTGCCGGTGCGCTTCTGCGTCTCGGACCCGGACGCCAAGTATCACGTCCCGCTGCTCATCACGCCGTGGAGCTACTCCACCTATCGCGGGAGCTGACACGGGATCGGCCGGCATCGGCCCGGGCGGAGCCTGCCGGAGCGCCGGAACTCAGCTTTCCGACCGCGCCCCGGCGGCGCGACCGGTCGCCTCCCGGGGCGAGTGGCCGAACAGCGCCTTGTAGGCCCGGCTGAACGCCGCCTCCGACTCGTATCCGACGCGCAGGCCGATCTCGCCGACGCGGGCGTCGCCCGCGGCGAGCATGTCCCGCGCGAGGTTCAGGCGCCACTCGTTCTGGTAGCGCAGGGGTGAGCGACCGACGAGCGCGTTGAACCGCTCGCAGAAGCTCGACCGCGACATGCCGGCGACGTCCGACAGGGCCTCCACGCTCCAGCGCTGCAGCGGCCTCTCGTGCATGACCTTGAGGGCGCGGGCGATGCGGGGATCGGCCAGGCCGGCCAGCCACCCCGACGTCCGGCCGAGATGAACCCAGGTCCGCAGCGTGCGGATGACCGCGAGGTCGATGATGCGCGAGATCATCAGGGCCGCGCCGGGTTCGGCGTCGGTCGTCTCGACCAGCAGGAAATGCACGAGGCCGTCGAGCCATCCGGCGCCCTCCTCGCGCCGGATGCAGATCTGCTTCGGCAGGAGCGCGATCATGCTGCGGAGCGTGTAGGGATCGAACCAGAACCGGCAGGCGACGACGTCCGCGCCCTCGGCGGCGACCAACCGCCCGGTTCCGAGGCCGCGGGGCAGGAACAGCAGGTCGCCGGGGCCGACCGCGAGGGACTCGCCGTCGCCTTCGAGGATGAGGGCGCCCGCGATCACCACGAGGACGTGGCCTGCGCCGGCATCCAGATCCAGGCGCTCGCCCGGCGCGACCGGCCGGGACTCGACGCGGTCCCCGGTGAGGCGGATCTGCGCGAGCACGTGGGACAGCAGGTCGCCGGACGCGGCGCTGCGCGGCCCGCCCTCCGGAAGATCGGTCAAGTTTTCCAGCGTTTCCGACATGGCTGGCCCCGGCTCCCGATCCTAAACGTGGGCCCATCGAAGCGCGTATTCGCTCGGCGCGTCCGGATCTACGAAGCTATAAATCGGCATCTATCGTGTCCATCTGCCTTGTTCACGAATAGATCCGGTCCGTCGAGCCGCGCTCAGTACACGAAGGAGCCGACGATGAGAACCGACCCGCAGCGCGATCGCGGTCCTGCCTTGCCCTGGCTCACCGCCTACTACTTCGTGCGTGCCGGCGTCGCCGCCGCCTGGGTGGCCGCCGCGCTCGGCCTCGGGAGAGGCATGCCGGCGGTCGCCGCGACGCTCTTGGTCGCCTATCCCGCCTGGGACGCGCTCGCCAACCTGGCCGACGCCCGGCGCAACGGCGGCCTCGCGGGCAGTCCCAGCCAGGCCCTCAACGCGGCGATCAGCGCGGCGACCGCGATCGCGGTCGCGGTCGCGGTCGCCCTCGGACGGGGCCCGAACGCGGTGCTCGCGGTGTTCGGCGCCTGGGCCATCCTCTCGGGACTGCTCCAGCTTCTCACCGGCGCGCGCCGCTGGCGGGCCGGCGCCCAGTGGGCCATGGTCCTGAGCGGCGCGCAATCGGCGCTCGCCGGCGGCTTCTTCATCCGGCAGGCGGCCGGCGCCGCGGTCCCCGGGATCGTGGATGTCGCGCCCTACGCGGCGTTCGGCGCCTTCTACTTCCTCGTCTCCGCGGCCTGGCTGACGGTGACGCGCCTGCGGGACGCGTCGCGGGCGCGCGCCGCCTAGGCGCCGATGCGGCCGGGCGGATCCGACCTCGATCATCGCCCCGGCCCCCGGACATCCGCACCGTCGTCCCCTCCCGACCGCCGTCGGACAGCAGAGGCCATGGTCCATGGGCGCGCGAACGAGCGTGAAGCCGCGGAGGAACGCGGTCGAGGCCTACCTCCACGTCCTGCACGCGCTGATGCTGCGCGACATGCGCACCCGCTTCGGCGCGTCGATGTGGGGCTACGGGGTCGTCGTTCTCTGGCCGTGCGTGCACGTCTTCGTGCTGATCACGATCTACACGGTTCAGAAGCTGCCCGCGCCGCTCGGCGACGACAGGGCCCTGTTCTTCGCGACGGGCGCCGTGCCCGTGCTCGTCTTCCAGTACATCTCGCGCGAAGTCATGAAGTCCGTGATCGTCAACCGGCCGCTGACCTACTACCCGCAGGTCAGGCTGTTCGACCTGGTGTTCTCCCGCGTGCTCGTCGAGATCGTCACCGGCTTCCTGGCCCTGCTGGTCGTGAGCGGTGTCCTGGTCGCGCTCGGCACGAACCCGGTCCCGGCGGACCCGCTGACGGCGGTGGGCGGCTACCTCGCCGCGATCGCGCTCGGGATCGGGATCGGCACGATCAACGTCGCGATCATCGGCTTCTTCCCCGGATGGCTGATCGGCTACGCCCTGTTCAGCATCATCCTCTACGTGTCCAGCGGCGTCCTCTTCCTGCCGAGCTACTTGCCGGAACGGCTGTACTACTGGGCCAAGTTCAATCCGGCCCTGCAGGTCGCGGAATGGATGAGGTCGGCCTACTACCCGGCTGCCGGACTGCAGGTCGACCATCTCTACGTCGTCGTGTTCGGCCTGACCGCGGCGTGTGTCGGCCTGGGCCTGGTCGTGCGCGGCGGCGGCCAGCTGCGAGGCTGAGCGGGGACGCGTCCGATCGGCCCGGGCGCGGAGGACGCGGCTCAGCCCGATCGCGCGTCCGACGACGGCGACGTCGCGCCGCCGCGGTGGGCGATCAGGTCGATCTCGACCAGGGCGTCGTAGGCGAGCCCCGTCGTGCCCACGCAGGTGCGGGCCGGCAGCCGGTCGGGCGGGAAGAAGGATTTGTAGGTGGCGTTGAAGGCGGCGTAGTCGCGCTTGAACTCGGTCAGGAACGCGCGCGCGACGACGACGTTCTCGAGGCCCAGGCCGAGGCCGGCCAGGACCGTCGCGAGATTGGCCATCACGTTCCGGGTCTGCGCCTCGATCCCGTCGGGCAGGACGCCGGGCCCGTCCGGCGTGTCGGGCATCTGACCCGTGACGAAGACGAAGCCGTCGACCTCGACCGCGTGGCTGAAGGGGGCGACCGGCTGCGGCCCTCCGGAGACCATGTGGAACAGCATGGCCGACGAGGCGGACTGGGGTTGCGGCACCGCGATCTCCCTTGCGACGGGCGCGACCCGCCCGATCTCCGTGATCCAGGTCCGCGACCGTAGGGTCACGATCAGGCCGGGGATAGTGTCGGATGCGGCGGTCCGATCCGATCCGCGCCATGCCCGGTGGAGAGGGTCAGAAGAAGCGCCGGATCTCCTCCGCGATCGCGTCGCCGTCCGTCTCCAGGGCGAAGTGCCCGGTGTCGAGGAAGGTGACGCGGGCCTCCGGGATGTCGCGCCGGAACGCCTCGGCTCCGGGCGGGATGAAGAACGCGTCGTTGCGCCCCCAGACGGCGAGGAGCTTCGGGCGGCGGGCGCGGAAGAAGGCCTGGATCAGCGGGTAACGCTCGAGATTGCGCTTGTAGTCGAGCTTGAGCGTGACTTGCCGGTCGGCATTGCCCGGCCGCGCCAGGATGGCCGCGTCGAGCGTGTAGGCCTCGGGCTCGATGCGGGACGGGTCGGGCACACCCTGGACGTAGGCGGCCCTGACGCCGTCGAGGGTCATGCGGGCGCGGATCGCCGCGACGGCGGCCGCGTTCGGCGCGGCCCAGTAGGCCCGCAGCGGCGCCCAGGCCGCGTCGCCGAGCCCGTCGAGATAGGCGTTGCCGTTCTGGGACACGATGCCGGCGACGCGGTCGGGATGGGCGAGCGCCAGATCCCATCCGACCGGCGCCCCGTAATCGAACGTGTAGAGGATGTAGCGGTCGAGGCCGAGCGCGCCGACGAACGCCTCCGTCGTGCGCGACAGCGACGCGAAGTCGTAGACGTAGGCGCGATCCTCCGGGACATGCGTGAACCCGAAGGAGGGCAGGTCTGGCGCGATCAGGCGGAAGCGATCGGCCAGCCTCGGCATGAGGTGCCGGAAGTAGAAGGACGAGTTGGCGAAGCCGTGCAGCAGCAGGATGACCGGGGCGTCGGGGCGACCGGCCTCCCGGTAGAAGACGTCTACGCCGTCGGCCCGGACCGTGCCGTGGCGGACCTCTCCGGCCCGCGCGGGGTGGACCTCCGCCCGCACGGTGCCCGACGCCGCCGCGCCCGTCGCCAGCACGCCGCCGGCGAGCACACGCCGCCGCGTCGCGCGGGCCGGTCCGCGCGCCGTCATCTCGTCTCCGTGCGTGTGTCGCGTCATGGCGCGCCTCATCCTGGCGGGACGGCATGCGTCGGGATCGTCACCGCCGGGTCGGACGGCGCGACCGTCGTGCGGGACGGCGATCGGCCTGGCCGGGCCGCGGCCCGGACGGGCGAACCCGACGGCGCGACCATGATGCAGGGACGCGGCGCGCTCCGGAACAGCGAGTGGTCGCAATTCACCATTCCCTGCCGTGAAACGGTCGACGGCCGCCGCGGCGGCGACCGCGGGCTTCCCGAAGGCCCGAAGCGCCGCCCCGGCGCTAGAGGCCGAGGTTGCGGCCCGGATGCGCGTCGGCGAGCTTGGCCCGGCGGACGTAGCCCCGCATCGTCTTGAGATCCCGGTGGCGGGAATGCGCCATGATCTCCTCGTCGCGCGATCCGCGCCTGTACGCCTCGGTGATGAAGCCCGCGCGGAACCCGTGGGCGGAGATGCGCTCGCGCGGTCCGGCGACGAGGCCGGCTTCCGCCGCGCGCTTCTGAACGATGCGGCCCACCGAGTCCGGATGCAGCCCGTCGTCCATCACGGTGCCGTCCGCCCGGACGGCCCGGAAGACGTAGCCGTCGGCCGGCGCCGCCTGCAGCCAGCGCCGGAGCGCGGCAATCGGACAGGTCGCGGGGCTCCCGCCCGCCAGGACGGTCACGACCGTGCCCTCGCCGTCCTGATCACCTTTCGAATGCGGCAGGAAGACATCGACGGCGCCGTCCCGGAACGCGAGATCTTCGTGGCGGATCCGCGCGACCTCGGAGCGCCGGAACGCGCCGGCGAAGCTCAACAGGAACAGGGCGCGGTCCCGGAGCGCGGCCACCGTCCCTTCGCAGGCGGCGACGATCCGGAGCGTTTCGGGCACGCCGAGCGCGGCGGCCTGCTTCTTCGGCCTGCCGTAGCGCCGGAACATCCCGCGCAGCGCCGCCCGGACGGCCGGATGGGCCGGGACCCACGGCAACCCCTGGAGCTTGTGCGCCTGACCGATCGTGACGAGCCGACGCTCGATCGTCGCGCGCTTGTGGGTCTCGGCCATGGAGGTGAGGTAGCTCGCCACCTGATCTGGACCCGCGGGGAGGGGCGCGAGATCGTGGCCGCTGCACCAGCGCGCGTAGTGCTGCCAGTCGGCGCGGTAGGCCCGACGGGAATTCTCCGAGAGGGCCTCGTCGGCGAAGGCGCGGGCGCGGGCGGCAAGCGTGGCGGGCAGCGTCATGGCTCTCTCCCTCGGTCGCGCCTGAGCGTGACGCTACGTCTGATAAGAAAGGGTTATCAGACGCTGACCGATGCGGCGCGGCCCGGGCCTCCCCGCTACGTGGAGGAGGGTGGGCTGCGTGCCTCGCGAACGGTCCACGCGCGGACGGGACGTTCCCGCTCCGCGGCAGGGCGAGAACGGCGCGCGATCGCGCGGCTCTGCGGCCCGGCATCACCCGCCGCGGCGAGTCGGAGCGTCCATCGGAACCGTGTGATCGGATCGGGGTGGCGCCCCATCGCCTCCGCATCCGGGCAGACGGTCCGCCAACGGTCCGAGCCAGCCGCCCGGCCCGCCGGCAGTGCTTCTCCGGTTCGTCCGGATGGTCACCCTCCGATAGCGTCGCTACGCCCCGGTCGCGACGTTGGAACACCGCCGCGGGAGGTGTCCGTGCGTGCGGTCACGCGCTCGACGGAAGTTCATCCAGTGGTTGTGAAGCACGCCGCGGAACTTTAATCCCGGACGATCGCGGTTTTTATTGATCAGACTCTGACGCCGAGCGCGCAACCTCAAATCACTATTGGATATCCCTGGCAAGAAGACCGCGATCATTAACCTGCATTTAGTTTCGCACCCGCATCTTGGCTCAACGCCTTCCGCATCGAGCAAGCTGCGGAGCTCTCTGCGATCCTGAACACTGGAGGGGATGTCATGGGTCGGTTTCGCAATTTGCGATTGGGCACCAAGATCGCGATACCGGCCGCCCTACTGCTCGCGACCGCCGTCGGCATCGTCTTCTTCGCGCGGTCGGCGATCGACGAGCTCGAGAAGAACACCCAGCAGATCGTCGACGTGGCCGCCGTTCGCGCCGTCACAGCGCTGCAGATGGCGCTGGCCATGAGCAACGCGACGATCTCCGAGAAGAACATCATCATACAGACCGATGCGGCCACGATGGCTGCCGAGCGTCAGCACTTCCAGCGCGAGCGGACGCTCGCCTACGAGGCGATCGACCGCCTCATCGCCCTCGCGGACACCCCGGCTCGGCATTCGGCGAACGCAGCCATCAAGGTCGATATGGGCGCGTATTTCGCGGCGGCCGACCGCGCCATCGCCCTGGGCATGAAGAACGATGCCGAAGGGGCCCGGACGATCTCGGTCGACGAGGGCCGCCCCGCGCGGGCCAAAGTGCTGGAAGGCGTCCAGATGCGGACCGAGACGAACGCCAGGGAGCTCAGAGCCTCCAGGGACCACGCCGTCGCCGTCGCCGAGCAGATCAAGCTGACGCTCACGGTCATCGCCGCGTCGGGCCTTCTCGTCGCATTCGGGATTCTCGGCGGGATCGTGCTGTTCGGGATCAACCGGCCGCTGGCCAGCCTCGTCGGCGTGCTGCAGCGGATGGCCAGGGGCGAGGTCGACGCCGAGATCGAGGAGGCCGCCCGCGGCGACGAGATCGGTGCCGTCGGCAAGGCGGTCGAGGGCATCAAGGCCATGGTGGCCCAGAAGGCCGCCGAGCAGGCCGAGATCCGGCGCATTGCCGACGCGGCGGCGGCCGTCGAACGCAAGCGGACGATGGTCGAGCTCGCCGACGGTTTCGAGCGCGCGGTCGGCGGGATCATCGGCATGGTCTCGTCCTCGGCCACCGAACTCCAGGCCACGGCGCAGACGATGACGGCGACGGCCACCGAGACGGCTGGCCGGTCGACCACCGTGGCGGCCGCAGCCGAGGAAGCCGCCAGCAACGTCAACACGGTCGCCGCCGCCGCCGAGGAACTCGGCTCCTCGGTTCAGGAGATCGGCCGGCAGGTCGACGGCTCCGCCGACATGGCGCGGGTGGCGGTCAACGAGGCCGACCAGACCGGCGCGCTGGTGCAGGAACTGAGCGCGTCGGTCGCGCGCATCGGCGACGTCGTCGGCATGATCTCGACCATCGCGGGACAGACCAACCTGCTCGCCCTGAATGCTACCATCGAGGCGGCCCGCGCGGGTGCCGCCGGCCGCGGCTTCGCGGTCGTGGCAACGGAGGTGAAGGCTCTGGCCGAGCAGACCGCCAAGGCCACCGAGGAGATCACCGGGCAGATCGCCCGGGTTCAGGCCTCCACCGGTCAGGCCGTATCGGCCATCGGGTCGATCACCGTGCGGATCCAGGAGATCAGCCACGTGGCCACCTCGATCGCCGCGGCCGTGGAGCAGCAGGGCGCGGCGACGCAGGAGATCGTCCGCAACGTCAGCCAGGCCGCGATGGGCACCGGCGAAGTGACCAGCAACATCGCCGGCGTGGCCGGCGCGGCCGAGGAGACGGGCGCGGCGGCGAGCCAGGTTCTGGGAGCGGCTTCCGAGCTGTCGCGCCAATCCGAGCATCTCGCTGCCGAGGTGGGGCGCTTCATGGCCACCGTCCGAGCCGCCTGATCCGGGGGCGACCCGCGAGCCCCCGTCCGGCTCATCGCCGGACGGGGCCGTTTCAGGACCGAGATCCGCGAAGGCGGCTCTCGTCCGCCCTGAACCTTCTTCCCGCATCCGGCGTTGAAGACTTCAATCCATGATTGAGGTCCCGATGAAACACCGTACTCTCTTGCGTACTCTCTCGGCCGCTGCGCCGCTGGCGGCCGTCCTCGCCGGGACGGCCTACGCGCAGGCGCCGGCCACCGCGCCGGGCGCGCCGCCGACCTCCTCGGGCGTCGTCACGCCTCAATCGGGCGCGACCGGCGCGCCGGGCGCGGTGACGGGGTCGCCGACCGGGCAAGCCGCCGACACGCGTTCCAACAGCTCCTCAGCCGCGGGCAACGCCAACCAGCCGGAGCGCCCGTCGCCGCAGGGCGGCAGCGGTGGCAGCAGCCGATAGCCGTCGACGATCAGCCGGCACGGCCCCGGTTACGGCCCCGTTGCCGGCGGCCTCTCCCTGAACCGCTCGCGCCGCGCGGCGGCTGCGACACCGGCCATCGCGCTCGGGTCGCGCCGTCGCCGCGCGTCAGGCCTCGTCCTCGGCCGAGCCGGGCCAGGCCGGACCGTGACGCTCCTCGAGTTCGGCTCGGCCGGCTTCGGTGATGCGGTACTCGACGGTCTTCGTGTCCGGATCCGTCCGACCCGTCGCGAGAACCAGTCCCAGGACCTCCATGCGCCGCATGTAGCCGCTGACCTGATAGAAGCGGGCGCCGGTCTGCGCGAGGGTGCGGAGCCGGTAGAGGCTGCCGGGCGGGAGCTTGTACATCGCCCGCCACCGTATCGGTTGTCGGCCCGGACGTCAGTGGGGACAGGTCGGTTCGGCCGGCAGCCCCGCGGGTGCTGGACCGCCGCGCGATGCGCGCGGGTCGTTCACGCGAGGCGGGACGGCGCGGCGGATCGGGCCGCGAGCGCCGGCAGGACCGTCCGCCCGTAAGCGGTGGTCGCGAGGCTCGCGCGGAGCTCGCGGTAGAGGTCGTCCCTCCCGAGGCGACAGTCGAGATCGGGGCGCGCCGCGAACCCGTCGAGTTCCTCGAGGATGAGCGCGGCGAAGTCGGCGGGCTCCAGCAGACTCTCGGCGGCATCGAGGACGCCGTACTCCTCCAGGAATCCGCCACTTAGGGTGATCAGGCCATCCCTGTACCGGATCAGCGCGAAATAGACGCCGAACCGGATCATGGCCCGGTCGCGCCAGCCCGCCTCGGCGATGTAGGTCCTCATCATCACGTCGGTGGAGTAGACCTCGTGCTCCCCGTCGCGCTGGGCGAGGTAGTCGCGGAAGACGTCGTGGGCCGTCGGATCGAGGTGGAGCAGCGCCTGCATGGCCGGTGCCAGCGCACCCTGATCGTCCTCGGGCCCCCAGAGCTGGCGATACAGCTTCCTGGCCTCCACCACCCCCGGCTGGACCGCGAGATAAGTCGTGAGGAGTGCGCGCAGCGCCGGGACCACGGCAACGCGCTCGCGGGCGATGCGCGCGAAGAAGGCCGATTCCGTCATCGCCCGCCCGCCGACCTCGAAGGTCAACGCGAGCACGTCGCCCCGCAGGAGTCCCCCCAGATCCGCTCGGATCCGGCCGGTGAGCGCGTCCAGGGCTTCGGCGATGGCGGCAGCCGAGAACGCCGCGACGGTGACCACCGGCTGCGAGCGCGCCAGGAAGCGCCGGACCGCCGACGCGCTCGGGCCTGCCGACGGCCGGGATCGATAGCCGTCCTCCTCCGGGGTGATCGTCCGGGCGGGCGCCGCGTCGGCGCACCGAGCGCGCGGGATGTAGACGGAGTCGCTGAAGAAGCGGATCTCGACCCGCTCCGCATCCGCCACGTCGGCGAAGGCGGAGACGGCCTTCGCGCCGTCGTAGCGCGCGAAGGAGAAGACGGGCGAGCGCGTGCCGTCCAGGCCGATGCGCTGGAAGTCCGTAGTCCGATCCCAGAAATACCCCGACTTGATCCAGAACGCCCGCTCGTCGGGCTCCCAGGCCACCTCGGTGATCGCGTGCGGAGGCTCGGAGCCGGGCCGCGCGACGAGCGTCGCCGCGCGGGCGACGGGCCCGGTCGTCCAGAGTTCGACGGCCTGTCCGAGGCGGGGAGGGCCGGCGTCACCCGTATCGGCTGCTGCCTCCGGTACGCCCCCGCGCGCGGGATCGGAGTGCGGCGTGACGGCGTAGCGGCCGCTGGGGCTGAACCAGTAGGGCTTCACCGCGTCCGGCAGCGGGTCGTAGCGCAGCGTCGCGCCGGCCCGTTCGAGCCGACACAGCCCGTAGGCCGACCCGCCCGGCCCGCACCGGAAGCCGATGAAGGCCAGTCGCCCTCCGGGATCCTCGAACAGGTCGCCGTGAATGGTCAGGATGGCCGGCCCGTCCGGGCGCGGCGGATAGGCCTCCTCGGGCGACAGGGACCCGACAGGGCCATCGGCATGCCAGACGAGTCCGCGCCCGTGCTGCAGGATCTCGAGATCCGACGCCCGCAGGACGACGATGTCGTCGAAGTACTGCTCGTCGTTCTTCGGGCCATGGCTCCGATAGACCGCGATCCGGTCGGCATCGCGGGTGACGAACAGTTTGTGATTGAAGGGTCCCTCGCCCGGCAGGCGGCGCCGCACGCGATCCCGGCCCGCCCGCCAGTCGATCAGGCAGAGTTCCCCGTCATCGGACAGGCAGACCAGCCCCGCAGCGCCGACCAGGGCGGCGGCCCGGATCGAGTCCTGCGGAAAAGGCAGGATCATGCGCCACCGCCCGCCGTCTTCGACGGCCGCGACCGTGTTGTATCGCTGCTCAGTGCCGGTGATCGCCAAACGGGGCATGCACGATCCTCGTCAGCGCCGGAAGGTTCGGTCGACGGGCCCGCCGCCCTCCGGGGACGCCCGATGGCCGCGGAGAGGGGAGGGCGCTGTGACCCGTATCTCCCCGTGCCTCGCACGGATCGAGGGGCGGGCGGTCGAGCCGGTCCTGCACCGTTGTCGAGATCCTGCCGACGCGTCCCGGACTCTTCCCAAAGACTTCATCCATCTCGCGCAGCGCGCCGGCAGCATCCGTGCCGTCGGCTCCGGGTCCGGCCGGTGTTGCGCCGGAAGAGCACGGAGCTCGTCCATGTCTAGCGCCCTCGTATGGTACCCCGCGCTGCAGCGAACGTCACGGCGCGGCGATGAGCTAGTCCTCTGGACAGGGCCGCCGGCTCCGACGATGCCATCGGACAGGTTTGGGCACCGTGGCTCTGTTCTGCTGGCTGCGGTTCGCATGACAGAGGGAGCGCCACCGTGAGGCAACGCCGGCGCGCAGCCGTACGGCCGCAGGGCGCGTGTGACAGGAATGAGGACGGGTTCGGCGCATTCCCGGACGCGATCGTGACGGCTCTGGCGCTCCGCGCGACCGACGGCGGCCCCCGGATCGCCCGAGGCACACGTCTTCGACCATGCGGACAAGGGCTGGCGCTCGACCCGGCGTCGACGAAGACGGTCACATGTCGGGCGACGACAGGCCGCCCGACAGCGCCGGGGGCTTCCACGGCTTCCCGGCCTGGCACGCAGCATCATCGAGCACGCGCCACCGGCCGGATACACGCACGGAACAGAATCCACCCATCATGCAGCAACTCCATGGACGAAGCGTGAGGACATCGAAGGCCATGCGTCGTGAGATCACTTTTCTTACCGTGGCAATTCTAGGGTCTTGTCTTGGAGTACCGGCGATGGCGCAGGAGATGCGCTGGCAGAAGCGGGAAGGGGACGGTCGCGTCCATCTTGCCTACGAGATTCCGGACAGCGGCGCGCAGAGCCTCGCGCTCACCTGCGACACGCGGGGCGGACAGCTGAGTGTCGACTACTACGACGACAGAGACCGCGCTCGGGACGGCACCCGGGCCGAGGTCGAGTTCGCCTCGGAGGGCGGCACGCTCTCGCTGCCGATGCGGGCGAAACAGCTGGAACTCGACGACCAGATCGTGCTCCAGACCACGACAACGTTGACGCAAGACTGGGTGCGGATCCTGTCCGGCAAGACCCTTCGCGTGACGCTCTCTGGCGACACGCAGCGGATTCCTCTGGCCGGCGCCCGGACCGGTCTCGCTGCCCTGGTCGCGGGCTGCAGCCGCCCTTCGCGATGACTTCGCGATGACGCCGGGGGTCAGATCGTAGTATAAGTGCCGATCATGCGGAATTCGTCACCGCATTCCATAATGTTTGTTATGCGAATAACTTTCAGCGGCTCGAAGCTTCTCATCGAAGACGGCATCGCCGACTTCCCGCCGGACGCCTGAGGACGCCGCGCGCCCTCCCCAGACGATCGGGCCGCCGGCGGGCCGCGCGTGCCGAACCGTCACCGGAGGGGTCGATCGCCCTCACCCCCGACCCGCGCGTCCCACCCCGCCATCGTCAGCCGGGCGACGGCCTCGAGCTCCTCCCGGGTCGCGCCGTCGCGGGCCTGGAGCGACATGCCGTTCTGCACCGTGAGCACGAAGCGGGTCAGTGCGGAGACGTCGACGGCGGCCCCGATCTCGCCCGCCGCGACCGCGCGCGCGAGCCGCTCCGCGACCCGTCGGCGTCCCTCGGCGCGGGCCGCGCGCAGCAACGCGCCGAGTTCCGCCTGTCCCTCGCTGCCGGCAGCCGAGAGCGTCACCATGCAGCCGAGCGGCTCGATGCGGCCGCAGGCGCCGGTGAGCGCGGCGGCCGAATCCATCAGGAGCGCCTCGACGGCCTCGCGCGCCGATGCGGCAGCGTCGAAGTTGGCCCAGACCATCCCGCCGTACCGGTCGCCGTAGTGGCGCAGCGCCTCGGCGTAGAGCGCCTCCTTCGAGCCGAACGCCGCGTAGAGGCTCGGCGACCCGATCCCCATGGCCGCGGTGAGATCCGAGATGGATGTCGCGGCGAAGCCGCGGCGCCAGAACAGCTGCATCGCCTGATCGAGCGCCGCCTCCCGGTCGAAGGCGCGGGGCCGGCCGCGACCGCGGGCGGGCGCGGCCTGATCCCCTGCCTGGTCCCCTGCCTGGTCCCCTGCCTGGATCGAAGCGGATTTTTGCATCGATCGTTATATAAACCGCTTGACCCGGGCCGGCAACGCATCTAGCCATTTCTGTGTTGTTCATTACAGAAAGAGGCGGACGTGAGTGAGCTGGCAGGCAAGCGCGCCCTGGTGACGGGCGCATCACGCGGCATCGGTGCGGCCATCGCCCTGGCGCTCGCGGACCGGGGCGCGGACGTCGCCATCACGTACGAGCGGTCCGCCGAGCGGGCGGCCGAGATCGTCCGCGCCATCGAGGCGAAGGGCCGCCGCGGGCGCGCCATCCAGGCCGACAGCGCCGACGCCGCGGCGGTGAAGCGCTCGGTCGACGAGGCGGCCGAGAGCCTCGGCGGGCTCGACATCCTCGTCAACAACGCCGGCATCGCCCGCGGCGGCCCCGTCGCGGAGATGAGCCTCGCCGACATCGACGCCATCCTGGACGTCAACGTCCGCTCCGTCGTGCTGGCGTCGCAGGCGGCCATCCCGCACCTGAAGGAGGGCGGCCGGATCATCTCCATCGGCTCCTGCCTCGGGGAGCGGGTCCCGTTCCCCGGGGTGACGGTCTACTCCATGTCGAAATCCGCCCTGCTCTCGTTCACGCGGGGTCTGGCGCGCGAACTCGGGCCGCGCGCCGTCACGGTGAACCTCGTGCAGCCGGGATCGACCGACACCGACATGAACCCGTCCGACGGGGCGCAGGCGGACATGCAGCGGGCGATGACCGCCCTCGGCCATTACGGAACGCCGGACGATATCGCGGCCGCGGTGGCCTTCCTGGCGAGCCCGGCCGCGCGCCAGATCACCGGCACCACCCTCACGGTCGACGGCGGCGCCAACGCGTGAACCTCCGCGGCGGATCGCCGGACGCGGGCTCCGTCGCGTCGATCCGCCGATGGCCGCCCCGCCCCCGGTCGGGGCGGCCCTCCTGCGCGGCCCTACTGCGCGGCCCTCCCGGGCCGAAGCCCCGGGTCGCGCGCACGGCTTCGGCTCAGCGGACGCGCTCCCACGTGATGGCGATCCGCGTACCGTCCGGGCGCCGGAAGCTCTCGCTCAGCCGGTCCCCCTCGACGGTCAGGCGAAGCTGCTCGGTCGTGCGCACGTCGCCGACCCAGTTCGGGAAGGTCGAGCCCTCGACGCGGTTGCCGCTGAACGCGCCGTCGGCGTCCACCGTGTAGGTGCCGAAGAACCCGATGCTGCCGGCCATGGCCGCCCGGTTCTCCTCCGCTGTCCCCTGACCGCGCGCGCTCGAGGCGAACCGGGGAATGTCGGCGTCCGTGAGCACCTCGACGAAGTGCATGTCGCGCGTGAACACCAGCAGCCCGCTCGGGCGCGCGCCGTAGGCCGGCGCGTTGCGCCCCTCCGGATCGAGCCGCGCGGACACCATGCGCCACGTCCCCAGCACTTGGTTGGCGGGCTCGGCTCTGGCGGTCGATGCCGCCGCGAGCGCTGTCACGAGCGCCGCCGCGAGCACGGCCAGTCCCCATCTCGATCGGATCATCCCTCCCCTCCCCTTCTGCCTGCGGCAGGCACCGCGACCGACATGGACGGCGCGGCGCTCCACCCTAGCCGCCCCCGTGGACGAAGGCGCCGTCGTCGTCGCGTCGTTGTCTCCGCGACGCTGCCCCGGCACGCGGTCGGGCACCGACACGCGCGCAGGGGCAGCATCGTGGATCAGCGGATGCCGCCGCTGGCCGTGATGTTCTCGCCGGTGAGCCAGCGCGCGTCGTCGGAGGCGAGGAAGGCCACGACGGTGGCGATGTCGTCCGGCTCGCCGGCCCGGCCGAGGGGCGTCTGCGCGACCATCCCGGCCTCCATCTCCGAGCCGGAGATCCCGGCCGCGTGCGTGCCCTCGGTCACCACGTAGCCCGGGCTGACGACGTTCACGCGGATCTTGCGCGGGGCCAGCTCGTTGGCGAGCACCCCCGATATGGCGTTCACCGCCCCCTTGGTCCCCGCGTAGACCGCCGCCGCCGGCGTGTGGACGTGCGTGATCGCCGAGGAGACGTTCACGATGCTCCCGCCCTCGCCGAGATGCTTCGCGGCCGCCCGCGTCGCCAGCAGGACGCCGAGCACGTTGACGTCGAACTGGCGGCGGTAGTGTTCCTCGGTGACCTCCTCGATCGCCGCGAACTCGTAGACGCCGGAATTGTTGACCAGCACGTCGAGCCGCCCGAACGCGCGGATCGCGGCCTCGATCACATCCTGCGCCTCGGACGCTCGGGACACGTCGCCCTGGGCCGCGACGGCCCTGCCGCCGGCGGACGTGATCGCGGCCACGACGGCGTCGGCCCCTGCCCTGCTGGACGCGTAGTTCACCACCACGGCGGCGCCGTCCCGCGCCAGCGCCTTGGCGATCCCCGCACCGATGCCCTTCGATGCCCCGGTCACGACGGCGACCTTGCCCGCAAGCTTCGACATGTGTCCTATCTCCGATATGGGTCGGCCGCGGGATGGCGGCCTGAGTCCCATAGTTCGGAACTTCGGAACTAACGGAGCGTCGTTCAAGACCCCATATGGACGAAAGATGAGACCGCTGTTTCACCCCGCCATCGAGGACGTGCGACCCGAGGCCATCCTGCACGCCCTCGCCGACCCGAGCCGCGCGGCCATCTTCGCCAGGATCATGCGGGCGGGATGCGTCGAGGCCTGCTCGGCCGTGTCGGCGCTCGGGGACCGCGTCATCCCGAAATCCTCGTTGTCCAACCACTTCAAGGTCCTGCGCGAGGCCGGGTTGATCCGCAGCGAGCGTCACGGCGTCGAGGTGCGCAACCATTCCCGCTGGGCCGAGGTGGAGGCGCGCTTTCCCGGCCTGCTGATGGGCATCATCAACGCCTACGCGGCGGAGGCCGGCCCCGCCGCAGAGGCTGCCGGACCGCGATAGGGGCCCGGCCCGGGTCGGCCGCCGCGGGCGCCCCGAGCGCGCACGGCCGCTCGCCCGGAGCGGCCGACGGTCGGTCAGGACCGATCCCGCCGAGACACGCGCGCCGGATCAGCGCGGCCCGATCGGCTCCGAGGCCAGCAGCGTCTCGAAATACGCGATGGTTCTCATGAGCCCGTCCCGCAACGGCACGGTCGGGCGCCAGTCGAGGAGTTGCGCGGCCAGGGCGATGTCGGGCCGCCTCTGGCGCGGGTCGTCCACCGGCAGCGGGGCGTGCACGAGCTTCGAGCGCGAGCCCGACAAGTCGACGACGAGTTCGGCGAGCTGCCGGATGGTGAACTCGTCCGAGTTTCCCAGATTGACGGGGCCGGTGATCTCCGCGTCGGTGGCCATCATCGCCTGCAGCCCCAGGACCAAGTCGTCGACGTAGCAGAACGAGCGGGTTTGATGCCCTTCGCCGAAGATCGTGATCGGCGCGCCGCGCAGGGCCTGGACGACGAAGTTGGAGACGACCCGGCCGTCGCTGGGATGCATGCGCGGGCCGTAGGTGTTGAAGATTCGCACCACCTTGATCGAGACGCGGTGCTGTCGGTGATAGTCGAAGAACAGGGTCTCGGCGCAGCGCTTGCCCTCGTCGTAGCAGGAGCGCGGGCCGAGGGGATTGACGTTCCCCCAGTAGCCCTCGGGCTGCGGGTGCACGAGCGGATCCCCGTAAACCTCCGAGGTCGAGGCCTGGAGGATCGGCACGCGGAGCCGCTTCGCCAGCCCCAGCATGTTGATCGCCCCCATGACGCTGGTCTTGGTCGTCTGGACCGGGTCGAACTGGTAGTGGATCGGGGATGCCGGGCAGGCGAGATTGTAGATCCGATCCACCTCGACGAAGAGCGGGTGCGTGACGTCGTGCCGTATGAGCTCGAAGCGCGGATTGTCGAACAGGTGGGCGATATTGCTCTTCCGGCCCGTGAAGAAATTGTCGACGCAGAGCACCTCGTGGCCCTGCTCCAGCAGGCGCTCGCTGAGGTGCGAGCCGATGAAGCCGCCGCCGCCGGTGATCAGGATCCGATCGCTCATCCGTGATGCTCCCGGCGCTCAGAGCCTGGCCGCGTCGGTGGCGGCGCGGGTCCTGAAGAGGGTGAGCCGTCTCAGCCAGTGCGGTCGCGCGGCGCGCCGCTTCGGCAGGTTCTGCTCGACGAAGCTGGCGAACTCTTCGAGGTCGAGATCGAAATCCTCGCGCTCCCGGCTGCCGGGGACATGTAGGGCGTTGGTCGAGGTGTCGAGGTCCGTCACCCGCTCGGCGGGAAAGTAGTGACAGGCCGACACGTTCTCGCGAAAGATCTCGGTGTCGTAGATGCGCAGATCGTCCTTCCCGCTGAGCACGGATCGGCTCGATATGACGCATCCGGGCGCGTTGGCGACCCACTTATACTTGGCGAGCCCGGCCCCGAAATGCGTCACGAACAGGTCGGTGTGGAGCGCGGCCACGAGGCTCGCCCCCATCGAGCAGGGCACGAGCGGCATCAACTCCACGTTGGAGACGTCGGCGACCCGTGCGCGCAGCGCCCCGATCAGCTCGAGCTCCTTCCGGACGATGGATGGCACGCTCCCTTCCGCGGGCACGAGGCTCTCGCAGTAGCTCTCGACGTAGCCGCCCTCCGCGCCCGCGAGCGTGTTGTGCCCGTCGACGATGACGAGGAACCTCTCGCCGCGCCTCCGGCCGAGGCGTCGGATCAGCGCCACGTAGCCGTCGAGCTGCCGGACCCACTGGCGGTTCTCCAGACGCAGCCCGATCAGGACGATCGTGGCCCGGCGCGCCGCGTCCGTCAGGCGGGCATCGAGAGCGGGTTCCGCGCTCCGCGCCAGGGCCGCGAGACGATCGGCCAATCGCTGGCTCACGCGGTAGGACCGGAAGGGCAGGAAGGTGGCCGCGCCGGCGACGGCAGCCTGCAGCAGGGGCAGCGGGCCTTCGATCCCGCGATACACCTGCCCGGCGAGCTCCGGGAAGACGGCGTCGACCGGAGAGATCGGCTCGTTGCAGCTCGCGAACAGGAACACCGCCGGCGCGCGACCGAGCGACAGCACGTCGTCGACCGCGGCCAGCTCGTTCCAGATGGCGTGACTGATGTGCGCGTGCTCGAAGACCACCCCGACGCGCGTCGACCGCGCCGCGCCGTCGATCAGCGCCGGCAGGAGGTACTGCCGCCACAACCGCACCTGCACCAGGGTCGCGGCGTCGAACCCGACGCTTCCCAGGTTCGGCCGGGCGTAGGCCGTGTTCGCGCGAACGTCCAGCAGGGCCGACGCGAGGCGCGAGTTCTTGCCGATCAGCGTGCACAGCGTCTCGTTCCGGTCCGCCGCGTAGCCGACAAAGCGGAAGCCCGGCATGGGCAGGTAGATCGAGAAGCGCAGATCGCCGCCGTCCGGATGGGCCGTCTCCTGGCCGCCGCGCGCGACGATCGCCTTCGTCACCAGTTCGGGCAGGTGGGGCGGAGCCCCCGCCGGTGCGGCGTTGAGGCGTGCCAGCGCCGCGTGCATCGCCTGCGCCCGCGGATCGGAACCGCCGCCCGTGACGACCCGGACAGCGTGCTCCGGGCTCGCGGCAGCCGCGCGTGCGAGGGCTTCGATCAGGAGGTGGAGATCCTCGATCATGGCCCGCGTGTTCGACGCGTCGCCGTCGTCGGTGTGGAGCGCCTCGGCCTGCCAGTCGAGCGGGCCGGCGCCGTCCCACGGCGCGGCGAGGAAGTCCGCAGCGCAGGACGCCAGCGGTGTGCCGTCCGGGTTCAGGAATCGGAACGCGCGCGCGTCGTTCGGACCCAGGAGCGCGACCACTGTGACGCGCCCGCCGAGATCGATCAGACCCAGGACATCCCAGTCGGGCTCCGTCGGGGCAGGCGCGACGAGCCGACCATCGCGGCTCGCGACCGCCTCGCCCGATCGCTGCAGCCTGCGGGTGTGGCGGATGATCATGGGCGCCCGTCCTCGATAGCTCCGTCCGGGTTTGTCGAAGTTCGGGCGTTGCCACAAGGAGGCCCTTGGGCGCGCCCCCGGAACAGGCCGATCCGATCGGATGCGCCCGACGCGCCCGCAGTGGACCCGCGTCCCGTCGACGGGGTGAAGGCGGCCCGCGATCACCTGTCCCGCCGACATAGCAGAGCGGGGTGCCGCGGCGCGCTTCGATCGATGACGGCGCTGTCGGGTCGCCGGGAGCACTGACACATTGTTGCGGCGGCGCCGAGGAGTTCTTGCCGCGCGTCGCGCCGATCCTGGCCGACACGATCTGCTGCAGAGAGTTGTATATCTGCGGGTCACGCAGATACTAGAAGTTGCCAAATTTCCGGTACGGGCGGTATGATACTGGTACCGATTATCGATTTTGGTATATCGCTACCAGAGATCGGGTTTGTGCGAACCGATTTGCGCCGGAGGAGGCCAGGCTGTTGCAGACTACGGCTGATCTTGCATTGCGCGCGGCCGGCTATGTCGGCGCCTGGACAGCGGACGTGTCGGCGGGACAATCCCTCCTCGACGAGGGGACGGCGGCGCTGCTCGCCGGGGATGCGACCCTGGCCGGGCGCCCGCTGCCCATCGAGATCGCCCTTCGATGCACCCATCCGGACGATCGCGACTGGGTCTTCGCGCGCATCGCCCGGGTGCGCCGGACCGGCGGCCCCGTCTCGGCCGAGTACCGCGTCCTCACGGACGGCGGCGAGGTTCGATGGGTTCTCGACCGTGGCAGCCTCACGCCCGATCCGGCGGGACGGATGCGCGGTCGCGGCATCATCATCGACACCACGGACAGCCACCGCGGCCCCTTCCTTCCGAGCGCGGCGGGCGATCTGCCGGCGGACGACCCAATGATCATCGCGGTCGATCACCTCCTGCAGGCGCGCGCGGCGATCGTCGCGATGGGCCACCAGCGGCTGCAACAGGTGTCGGATCTGGCGCTCTTCGAGGTCGGGCGAGCGCTGGCGCGGCGCGCTCGGGCGTAGCCGGACGGTCCTGTCCGCGGGACGCCGGCGCGGATCTCCCCGGATCGCCACGGATGCGAGTCAGTGTTCGAGGGCGTGCGCCGGAGCACGGTCGGCGGCCTCGGCCCGTGAGAGCTTACCGACAGGCCGAGAGATCAGTATTCCCGGTGGAGGCTCCGATGGCTGATGCTGCGATCCGCGAGACGATACACCTCGACGAAGGCGACGTGATCGTCCTGCTCCCCGGCAACCTGTCCCCGGCCAGCATCGGCCTGCTCCAGGCCAAGCTCGACGGTTTGGCCGCGGACCTGAACGCGCGGTGCCTGGAGGAAAGCCGCGCTTCCCTCTCGGGATTGGCCGGGCTGGCCGCCTTCCTCGCGAGCTGAGGCCGCCCAGACAGCGCAGCGCGGGCCGTTCTCGACCGTGCTGCGACGGCTGGAGGACAGGTGTCGCCGGTCGAGACAGCCGCGACATGCCCCCTCGCCCGACCCGGTCGGGAGCGGCCCTAGTGCAGGTGCAGGGCCTTGAGCGCCTTGCGCACCAGTTTCTCCCCACAGGGCTTGGCGATGAAATGGGCCTCCTCGGGCAGCGCGGTCGCCTCGCGCGGATCGCAGCCCGAGCAGACGATGATCCGGGTCTCCGGCCAGCGTGCCCGGACGGCGTGCGCGAGCGCGCGGCCGTCCATCGTGCCGGGCATGTTGATGTCGGTGTAGAGCAGGACGGCCCCGTCACATGCCTCCAGATGCTGGAGCGCGCCCTGGGCGTGTTCCGCCTCCAGCACCTCGAACCCCAACGCCGTCAGCATGTCGGCCGCGACGAGGCGGCTGAACTCTTCGTCCTCGGCGAGGACGGCGATGGGGCGAGGTCCTGACATGCAGCGGCAACTGCATCGCCGGGTCGCCTGTTTCAGCGTGGCCGGGGATTTTCCGACGCCTGCGACCCTTTCGACAAATCCGGCTCGCCGGCGGCGCTGTCGACCTCCCGACCGCGTACGCGGCGCACGAGGCCAACCCTGCGCGACCCCAGCCGGACGCTTCGGTCACCGATCCGGCAAGTCATCGCCGCGCTTGCCGGGCTTCCGGCGCCGTCGCCGAGATCAGCGTGTGCCGCCGCAGCCTCGTCCTCGACCGATGCGGCACGCGCCTCCAGTGCCGCGCCGACCTGTCCAGGCGAATACCTGACTCAGCCGGCCTCGCGGCCGCCGAAATATGTGCCTCGTCTGCGAGAGACTTCATATCCGAAAGTCGCCCATCGAGCCGGGTGCCCCTGTCGACGTAGAAGCGGCCGCGTCCTGTAGGGCGAAACCTGACTTATGATGCTTGCAACGGTTTGCTACGGCTGATGGTTACTGCTCGCGAAAAGCGTGGAGAGCTCGATGTACGCCTCGGTGCTGGGTGGTCCGGAGATAGCGGTCGAGCCTCCGGGTGCCGGTCCGCCGCCTGAGGCGATCACCCTCCGCGAACACATCCGCCTGATCCTGCGCAAGCTCCCGCGCCCCGCGCCCAGCGCTCAGTACAGCTGAAGGGAACGAAGCACGACACCGTCGGTGGTGTGGATCTCCACGCACCAGCGCTCGTCGGGATCGGGCAACTCGCCCCGTGCGTGCATCTCGGCGATCAGCTGCGTCGCCTCGGCCACGGCGATCTCGATCGAGTTTGCCAGCACGCCCTCCTCGTCCTCGATGACCTCGTCCGGCCCCCTCAGGCGGAAATGGTACCGCTCTACCATGTCGCTCCTGCTCACGCCGTCGGCACGGCATGCCGACCGCGCGAGGGTAGCATCGAATGGCCGGATAAAGCCAAGCTGGCATGCCAAGTCGGGGCCGACCGTGGCGAGATCCGCCCTGGGCGGCGCAGGTTCCCGCCTGTGATCTGCGAGGATGTCGGGGGCAAGGCCGGTGCGCGCCGACGCAGGTTGTTGCGCCAGTCAAGCTCTTAACGCGTCAGGCCTTTTCGCGGCGCATTGTGCGGGCATGTGCCATTGCCCGACGAGTTCGCCATGCATTTCGAGATCCGCGCGACCGACACCCGTCTGTGGACCTGGGTCCTCCTCGATACGACGCAGATGCCGGTCCTGACATCGGACCGCACCTTCCCCTCGGAAGCCCAGGCCTCGGCGGCGGCGCTGGCCTTCGCCAAGCTCGTCACGCGGGCCGGCAGGACTCTCACCGCCGCACCGCCGGGCGGCCTGATCTGAGGCGACCGCCGTTCCCCGGCGCGACGGGGTCTATGGCTGACGCCTGACGCAACCCCGCAGCGCCATGTCGGTGTGCAGGGCGACGATCTCCGCCTTGGTCATCCGGCCGTCGGGCCGGTACCACGTGCAGGCGCTGGTGAGCATCCCGAGGATTGCGTAGCCGGCGACCCGCGCATCCCGGACGTCCAGCTCCCCCGCCTCCGATCCCCGCTCGAGCAGCGCGACCAATCGGTCTTCGTAGGCCCGGCGCAGGGCGACGATCGCCGCGTAATGCGGCGGGTCGAGCGAGCGCAGCTCGAAATTCGCGATGAAGACTTCCTGCTTCTTCTCGAGATGGTACGTGACATGGTGCGCCACGAAGGCGCGGAGACGGTCCGTCGGGGTGCCGGTCGCCGTCGCCAGCGCCGCGTCGGTCCGCGCCAGCAGCGTCTCCATGTGGTCGCGGACGATGTCGAACAGCAGATCCTGCTTGCTGCGGATGTGGTTGTAGAGCGAGGCCGCCTGGATCCCGACCTCGGCGGCCAGGGCGCGCAGGGTCATCGCCTCGTAGCCGTGGCGATAGATGAGCCGAAGCCCGGCCCGGCGGATGGCGGCGGCCGTGCGCGGCCCGTTCGATCCGGCGGTGCGACCCACGAAGACACTCCGAAGAAAGTTCAGAGCGCAACAGACACCGGGGAATGCTCACGCCGATCCTCGCTATAGGCTAACGAACAACCGTTCGTAAATCGCCTTGCCAGCCTCGCTTAACGAACGTACGTTCGTTTCAAAGAGGCGAGTGCCCGATTCTCAGGCGAGGAGACGCGCGATGCCCATCGGCCTGCAGGATTTCGACTTCGGCCTGGGCGAGACGGCCGACGCCCTGCGCGCCGAGGTGGAGCGCTTCGCGCGCGCCGAGATCGCCCCCCGCGCGGCGGCGATCGATGCCAGCAACGCGTTTCCCGCGGACCTCTGGCGCAAGCTCGGCGCCCTCGGCGTTCTGGGCGTCACCGTCGAGGAGACCTATGGCGGCGCCGGCATGGGCTACCTCGAGCACGCCGTGGCCATGGAGGAGATCAGCCGGGCCTCGGCCTCGGTCGGGCTGTCCTACGGCGCGCATTCCAACCTCTGCGTGAACCAGATCCGCCGCAACGGCACCGAGGCGCAGAAGCGGCGCTACCTGCCGAAGCTGATCGCGGGCGAGCATGTCGGCGCGCTCGCGATGTCCGAGCCGGGCTCCGGCAGCGACGTCGTCTCCATGCGGCTGCGGGCCGACAGGCGCGGCGACCGCTACGTCCTGAACGGCACCAAGATGTGGATCACCAACGGTCCCGACGCCAACGTCCTGGTGGTCTACGCCAAGACGGATCCCGAGGCCGGTCCGCGGGGGATCACGGCGTTCCTGGTCGAGAAGGATTTTCCCGGCTTCTCCACCGCGCAGAAGCTCGACAAGCTCGGCATGCGCGGCTCGAACACCTGCGAGCTGCTGTTCCAGGACTGCGAGATACCGGAGGAGAACGTCCTGGGCGCGGTCGGGCGCGGCGTCGGCGTGCTGATGTCGGGCCTCGACTACGAGCGCGCCGTGCTGGCCGCCGGGCCGCTCGGCATCATGCGCGCCTGCCTCGACGTCGTCCTGCCCTACCTCCACGAGCGCCGGCAGTTCGGTCGGCCGATCGGCGAGTTCCAGCTCATGCAGGGCAAGATCGCCGACATGTACACGGCGACGAACGCCGCCCGGGCCTACGTCTACGCGGTGGCGCGGGCCTGCGACCGGGGGCGGGCGACGCGCCGGGACGCCGCGGGCGCGATCCTGTTCGCGGCCGAGCGCGCGACCACGGTGGCCCTCGACGCGATCCAGGCGCTCGGCGGCAACGGCTACATCAACGACTATCCGACCGGCCGCCTGCTGCGCGACGCCAAGCTCTACGAGATCGGCGCCGGCACGAGCGAGATCCGGCGGATGCTGATCGGCCGCGAATTGTTCGCCGAGACGGCCTGAGCGGGGAGCGGGCGCCGTGCCGGTGATCGAATCCGCTCTGGATCCGCGCGCGCCCGAGGCCCGTGCCAATGCCGAGGCCATGCGCGCCCTGGTGGCGGACCTGCGCGCGACCGCCGACCGCGTCCGCCTCGGCGGCGGGGAGGCCGCGCGGGAGCGCCATCGCGCCCGCGGCAAGCTCCTGCCCCGGGACCGGATCCGGGCGCTGATCGACCCGTTCTCGCCCTTCCTGGAAATCGGCCAGCTCGCCGGGCACGGCCTCTACGGCGGCGAGGTCCCCTCGGCCGGGATCGTCACCGGCATCGGCCGCGTCGCGGGGCGCGAGTGCGTGATCGTCGCCAACGACGCGACCGTGAAGGGCGGCACCTACTTCCCGATGACGGTGCAGAAGCACCTCCGGGCGCAGGAGATCGCGCAGCAGAACCGGCTGCCCTGCCTCTACCTCGTCGACAGCGGCGGCGCGCATCTGCCCAGCCAGGACGAGGTCTTCCCGGGCCGGGACCATTTCGGCCGCATCTTCTACAACCAGGCGACGATGTCGGCGCAGGGCATCGCCCAGATCGCCGTGGTGATGGGCTCCTGCACCGCCGGCGGCGCCTACGTGCCGGCGCTGTGCGACGAGTCGATCATCGTCCGCGGCCAGGGCACGATCTTCCTCGGCGGGCCGCCGCTGGTGAAGGCCGCGACCGGCGAGGTGGTCAGCGCCGAGGAACTCGGGGGCGCCGACGTGCACGCCCGGATCTCGGGCGTGACCGACCACATGGCGGAGACCGACGCCCACGCCCTCGGCATCGCCCGCCG
Source organism: Methylobacterium oryzae (assembly GCF_021398735.1). Taxonomy (NCBI): domain Bacteria; kingdom Pseudomonadati; phylum Pseudomonadota; class Alphaproteobacteria; order Hyphomicrobiales; family Methylobacteriaceae; genus Methylobacterium; species Methylobacterium oryzae. Next base: position 149,941 of record NZ_CP090350.1, on the reverse strand, counting down.
CATCGTGGCCAACCTGAACGCGGTGAAGCGCCCCGCGCTCGCGCCGCGGCAGCCCGAGCCGCCGCGCTACGCCGCCGAGGAGATCTACGCGGCGGTGCCGGCCGACCGCCGGACGCCCTACGACGTGCGCGAGGTCATCGCCCGGCTGGTGGACGGCAGCGACTTCGACGAGTTCAAGCACCTCTACGGCCAGACCCTGGTCTGCGGCTTCGCCCATATCTGGGGCTACCCGGTGGGGATCGTCGCCAACAACGGCATCCTGTTCTCGGAGAGTGCCCTGAAGGGCGCCCACTTCGTCGAGCTCTGCGCCCAGCGCGGCGTGCCCCTGGTGTTCCTCCAGAACATCACCGGTTTCATGGTCGGCCGGCGCTACGAGGCCGGCGGCATCGCCAAGGACGGGGCCAAGATGGTCACCGCCGTCGCGACCGCGGCGGTGCCGAAATTCACCGTCCTGATCGGCGGCAGCTTCGGGGCCGGCAATTACGGCATGTGCGGGCGGGCCTACGGGCCGCGCTTCCTCTGGATGTGGCCGAACGCGAGGATCGGCGTGATGGGCGGCGAGCAGGCCGCCTCGGTCCTGGCCACGGTCCGGCGCGACGGTGTCGAGGGCCGCGGCGGCACGTGGTCGGCGGAGGACGAGGCGGCGTTCAAGGCGCCGATCCGGGCGCAGTACGAGGAGCAGGGCCACCCCTACTATTCCAGCGCCCGGCTCTGGGACGACGGGGTGATCGACCCGGCCGACACGCGCCGCGTCCTGGCGCTCGGTCTCTCGGCGAGCCTCAACGCGCCGATTCCCGAGACCCGCTTCGGCCTGTTCCGGATGTAGGAGGCGCGGGATGAGTGGCACCTTGCTGGAGACGGTCGACGAACGCGGGGTCGCCACCCTGACGCTCAACCGTCCGGAGCAGCACAACGCCTTCGACGACGGCCTGATCGCCGCCCTCACCGCGTCCCTGCACCGGCTGGGCGCCGCTCCCGGGATCCGGGCGGTCGTCCTGGCGGGCGCCGGCCAGAGCTTCTCGGCGGGCGCCGACCTCGCCTGGATGCGCCGGATCGCCGGCCAGTCCTTCGACAGCAACCTCGCCGACGCCGCCGGGCTCGCGGGGCTGATGCACAGTCTCGACCGGCTGCCGAAGCCGACGCTCGCCCTCGTGCACGGGGCGGCCTACGGCGGCGGCGTCGGGCTCGCCGCCTGCTGCGATATCGCCATCGCGGCCGAGAGCGCGCGGTTCTGCCTGAGCGAGGTGCGGCTCGGCCTGATCCCGGCGACGATCGGCCCCTACGTGGTCAACGCGATCGGCCCGCGCTGGGCCCGGCGCCTGTTCCAGACCGCGGAGGTCTTCTCCGCCGAGCGCGCCCGGGCGATCGGCCTCGTGCACGAGGTGGTGCCCGACGACCGGCTGGAGGCGGCCGGCGCGGAGGTGCTGCGCGACATCCTCCGGGGCGCCCCGGGCGCGCAGGCCGAGGCCAAGGACCTCGTCTTCCTGTGCGAGGGGCGGCCGGTGGACGCCGACCTGGGGCGCGAGACGGGCCGGCGCATCGCCCGGCGCCGAGCCTCGGACGAGGGGCAGGCCGGCATCGCCGCCTTCCTCGACAAGCGCTTAGCCCCGTGGCGGCGGGACTGAGGGGGCGGCCATGTTCGGCAAGATCCTCATCGCCAACCGCGGGGAGATCGCCTGCCGGGTGATCGCCACCGCCCGGCGCCTCGGCATCGGCACGGTCGCGGTCTATTCGGAGGCGGATGCCGGCGCCCGACACACCCGGATGGCCGACGAGGCGTGGCCGATCGGGCCCGCCCCGGCGCGCGAGAGCTACCTCGTGGCCGAGCGGATCCTCGACGTCGCCCGGCGCGCCGGGGCGGAGGCGATCCATCCGGGCTACGGCTTCCTGTCGGAGAACGCGGACTTCGCCGGCGCCTGCGCCGGGGCCGGCCTCGTGTTCGTCGGCCCGCCCCCGGCGGCGATCCGCGCCATGGGCTCCAAGGCCGAGGCCAAGGCGCTGATGGAGCGCGCCGGGGTCCCGCTGGTGCCGGGCTATCACGGCGCCGCGCAGGATGTCCGGGCGCTGAAGGAGGCGGCCGCCCGGATCGGCTACCCGGTCTTGATCAAGGCCTCGGCCGGCGGCGGCGGCAAGGGCATGCGCGTCGTCGAGGCCGCCGCGGCGTTCGAGGCCGCGCTCGCCGGCGCGCAGCGCGAGGCGCGGGCGTCCTTCGGCGACGACCGGGTGCTGATCGAGGCGTACCTGACCCGCCCCCGGCACATCGAGATCCAGGTCTTCGCCGACAGCCACGGCAACACCGTCTCGCTGTTCGAGCGCGACTGCTCGATCCAGCGGCGCCACCAGAAGGTGATCGAGGAGGCGCCCGCCCCGGGGATGGATCCGGTCCGGCGCGCGCGGATGGGCGAGGCCGCGGTCGCGGCGGCGCGGGCGGTCGGCTATGTCGGCGCCGGCACGGTGGAGTTCATCGCCGAGGGCGAGACCTTCTACTTCATGGAGATGAACACCCGGCTCCAGGTCGAGCATCCGGTGACCGAGATGGTCTTGGGCCTCGACCTGGTGGAGTGGCAGCTGCGCGTGGCCGCGGGCGAGCGGCTGCCGCTCGGCGCCGCGGATCTGGCCCTGCGCGGCCACGCCATCGAGGCGCGGGTCTACGCCGAGGATCCGGCGCGCGATTTCCTGCCGGCGGTCGGCACCCTCGCCCACCTGCGCCAGCCGCCGGAGGTGCCGGGGCGGGTGCGGGTCGAGACCGGCATCGTGCAGGGCGACCGGATCACCCCGGATTACGACCCGATGATCGCCAAGCTGGTCGTCTGGGGCGAGGACCGGGCGGCCGCGATCCGGCAGCTCGCGGCCGCGCTCGCCGCCTACGAGGTGGTCGGCGTGACGACCAATCTCAGTCTCCTGCGCGCCGTCGCCGGCCACCCCGCCTACCGCGCGGCCGACCTCGACACCGGCTTCATCGCCCGCCACGCCGACGACCTGCTGGCGCCGCGAGCGACCGGTGCGGTCGATCCCGCGCTCTGGGCCGCCGCCGCCCTGACCGTCCTGCGCGACCGGCTCGCGGCCGTCGCCGCGCAGGCGCGGGCGAGCGGCGACCCGTGGTCGCCCTGGGCCGATCCGGATGCGTGGCGGATGACCGGGGCGGGCTACCAGGACCTGCAGTTCCGCCACGGCGACGCGCCGCCCTTCACCGTGCGGGCATGCCCCCGCCCCGACGGCAGCGCCCGCCTCGACCTGCCGGGCGGCACCGTCCTGGCGGCGCTCGCCGAGGACGCCGAGGGCGAGCGGCTGATGCTGGACGGCGTCTGGCGCCGGCTGCGCACGGTCCGCCGCGGCGCGGAGCTGACGGTGATCGTCGGCGGTCGGAACGCGACGCTGGTCCACGTCGATCCCCTCGCCCCGCCCCGGACCGAGGCGTCCGGCAGCGACCGGGTGACGGCGCCCGTGCCGGGCCGCCTGACCCAGCTTTGGGTGCGGCCCGGCGATGCCGTGGAGAAGGGCGCGCCGCTCGCGGTGATCGAGGCGATGAAGATGGAGATCACCCTCCGCGCGCCGCAGGCCGGCACCGTCGCCGAGGTCCGCCACGCCGTCGACGACATGGTCGAGGAGGGCACCGAGATCGTCACCTTAGCGGCGGAGGAGCGGCCCGCATGAGCTATCCGGCCCGGGTGCAGGTGGTCGAGGTCGGGCCGCGCGACGGGCTCCAGAACGAGCCCGCGCCGGTGCCGATCGCCGCCAGGGTGGCGCTGATCGAGGCCCTGGCCGAGGCCGGGCTGACCCGCATCGAGGCCGGCAGCTTCGTGTCGCCCCGATGGGTGCCGCAGATGGCCGAGACCGCGGAGGTTCTGGCGCGGCTGCGCCCCCGGCCCGAGGTCGGCTATTCCGTTCTGGTCCCGAACCTGCAGGGTCTGGAGCGGGCCCTCGCCTCCGGCGTCCGGGAGGTCGCGGTGTTCGCCGCCGCCTCCGAGAGCTTCTCCCGGCGCAACGTCAACGGCTCGATCGCCGAGACCCTCGACCGCTTCGCCCCGGTGCTGGAGGCGGCGCGCGCGAACGACCTGCGGGTGCGGGGCTACGTCTCCTGCGTCCTGGGCTGCCCCTACGAGGGCGACGTCGCGCCGGCGGCGGTCGCCCGCGTCGCCGCGTCCCTCCACGCGATGGGCTGCCACGAGATCGCCCTCGGCGACACGATCGGGACCGGGACGCCGCGCGCGGCCCGGCGGCTGGTCGAGCGGGTGGCCGCCGACGTGCCGCTGCAGGCGATCGCCCTGCACCTCCACGACACCTACGGGCAGGCCCTGGCCAACATCCTCGCCTGCCTCGAACTCGGCGTGTCGGCCGTGGACGCCGCGGTGGCGGGCCTCGGGGGCTGCCCCTACGCGCCGGGGGCCGCCGGCAACGTCGCCACCGAGGACGTCGTTTACATGCTGCGCGGCATGGGCATCGAGACCGGGATCGATCTCGATGCCCTCGCCGCGGCCGGGCGGTCGATCGCGTCCCGGCTCGGCCGGGAGCCGGCCTCGAAGGTCGCCCGCGCGCTGGCCGCCGCGCCGCCGCCGACACCCTGATCGAAGGGCGGCCTCGGACAGCGCCGCGGCGGCGCGCGCGTTCGGAGGAACGAGGGAGGACGACATGAGCGACCGGGCGGTGAGCTATGTCCACGGGGCGATCGGCGAGCCCCTGCTCGGCCTGACCATCGGCCAGGCCCTGGATCGCGCCGCCGCGGCGTGGCCGGATCACCTGGCGCTGGTCGCGCACGCCCAGGGCGTCCGATGGACCTGGCGCGAGCTGAGGGACCAAGCCGACGCCTTCGCGGCCGGCCTGCTCGCCCTCGGCCTTCGGCCCGGCGACCGTATCGGGATCTGGTCGCTCAACCGCGCCGAGTGGGTGCTGACCCAGTTCGCCGCCGCCCGTGCGGGGCTGATCCTGGTGACGATCAACCCGGCCTACCGGCTGTCGGAGCTGGAATTCGCGCTCAACAATGTCGGCTGCACCGCTCTGGTGACGGCGACGGCGTTCAAGACCAGCGATTATCTCGGGATGCTCGACACCCTGGCCCCCGAACTCGCCGCCTCCGGGCCGGGCCGGCTGTCCGCCGCCCGCCTGCCGCACCTGCGCACGGTGATCCAGATCGGCGGACCGCCGGCCCCGGGGACGGTCCCGTTCGACGCGGTCGCGGCCCGGGGCGACGCGGCCGGCACCGGCGCCCTGCGCGACCTCGCCGACGCGATGCAGTTCGACGACGCGGCCAACATCCAGTTCACCAGCGGCACGACGGGCGCCCCGAAGGGCGTGACGCTGACCCACCACAACATCCTCAACAACGGCCACTTCGTCGGCCGCGCGATGCGGCTGACCGCCGAGGATCGGATCTGCATCCCGGTGCCGCTCTACCATTGCTTCGGCATGGTGATGGGCAATCTCGCGGCCCTGACCCACGGTTGCGCCATGGTGTTTCCGGGCGAGGGCTTCGACCCGCGCGCGACGCTGGAGACCGTGCAGGCCGAGCGCTGCACCGCGCTCTACGGCGTGCCGACCATGTTCATCGCCGAGCTCGACCATCCCGAGTTCGCGCAATTCGATCTCCGCTCCCTGCGGACCGGGATCATGGCGGGCGCGCCGTGCCCGATCGCGGTGATGCGCCGGGTCGTGGAGCAGATGAACATGCGCGACGTCACCATCGCGTACGGCATGACCGAGACCAGCCCGGTGAGCTTCCAGAGCTCGAGCGACGACCCGCTGGAGCGGCGCGTCACGACCGTCGGCCGGATCCACCCGCATCTCGAGGTCAAGATCGTGGATCCCGAGGGGCGCGTGACCCCTCGGGGGACGCGCGGCGAGCTGTGCACGCGCGGCTACTCGGTCATGCTCGGCTACTGGGGCGACGCCGCGCGGACCGCGGAGGTCCTCGACGACGCCGGATGGATGCACACAGGCGACCTCGCGACGCTGGATGCGGAGGGCTACTGCAACATCGTCGGGCGGATCAAAGACATGGTCATACGCGGCGGCGAGAACATCTATCCGCGCGAGATCGAGGAGTTCCTCTTCCGGCACCCGCAGATCCAGGATGTCCAGGTCTTCGGGGTCTCCGACCCGAAATACGGGGAGGAGCTGTGCGCCTGGATCAGGCTGCGCGACGGCGAGACCCTGTCGGAGCCGGCGGTGCGCGCGTTCTGCGCGGGGCAGATCGCGCATCAGAAGATCCCGAAATACATCCAGTTCGTCGACGCCTTCCCGATGACGGTCTCCGGAAAGATCCAGAAATTCGTGATGCGTCGGTGCGTGGAGGAGCAGCTGGGCCTCGCGCGATCCGAGACGGCCTGAGCCGGTCTCTGCGAATGCTGTCATCGCCCGGCGGAACGAAGATTTCGTCGTCCGATCGGGCCTGAACGTTGCTGCGCGCGCCGCGAGCGGACATGCTGGCGCGCGACATCACCGAGGCGGCGTATCAGTGTCGGCATGGCCACAGGGCGACGGCGAGATGGCCGCGCGCATCCGCGACTTCGGCTGGGAGCGGACGCCGCTGGGGCCGGCCGCCCGCTGGCCGGAGCGCCTCAAGGTGATGGTCGAGCAGGTGCTCGCCAGCCCGCTGGTCGCGTCCCTCGTCTGCGGGCCCGAGCGCCTCCTGATCTACAACGACGCCGCCGCCCGGCTCTACGGCGCCCGGCACCCCGAGGGTCTCGGCCGGCCGCTCGCGCGCACGTTCCCGGAGGGGGGGGCGACGGTCGCGGACTTCTACGCGCGCGCCTTCGCGGGCGAGGCCGTGCAGGTGGCCGGGCAGCCGCTGGACACCCGCGGCGAGGGCGCCGCGGAGGACGTCTTCGACGCGCTCCTCGTGCCCGTGCGCGACGCCGACGGGAAGGTCATGGCCGTCCACATGACCGGCTTCGAGATCGGTGAGCGCCTGCGCGCCGAGGCCAAGCTGCGCACGAGCGAGGCCCGGTACCGCCACCTCTTCGACGCCATCGACGAGGGCTTCTGCACCATCGAGGTCCTGTTCGACGCGGCCGGGCGGGCGGTCGACTACCGCTTCCTGTCCGTGAACGCGGCCTTCGAGCAGCAGACCGGGCTCCGCGACGCGGTGGGCCGGACGGTCCGGGCGCTGGCGCCCGACCTCGAGCCGCACTGGTTCGAGACCTACGGCCGGATCGTCCGAACCGGCAAGGCGGAACGCTTCGAGGACCGCGCCGACGCGCTCGGGCGCTGGTACGAGGTCTACGCCTTCCCCATCGGGGCGCCGGAGCGGCGGCAGGTGGCGGTCCTGTTCAAGGACATCCTCCAGCGCAAGCGCGCCGAGGATCGGCTGCGCGCGAGCGAGGAGCGGTTCCGCGCCCTCGTCACGGCCAGCTCGGACGTCATCTACCGCATGAGCCCGGACTGGAGCGAGCTGCGGGTCCTGGAGGGCCGCGGCTTCCTGGCCGACACCGTCACCCCGAACGACGACTGGCTGAGCGCCTACATCGATCCGGCCGACCAGCCGCGCCTGCGCGAGGCCATCCAGCGGGCGATCCGATCCAAGACGATGTTCGAGCTGGAGCACCCCGTCCGGCAGGCGGACGGGAGCCTGGGCTGGGCGCTGTCCCGGGCCGTGCCGCTGCTCGACGATGACGGCGAGATCCGCGAATGGTTCGGCGCCGCCAGCGACGTGACCGCGCGCAAGCGGGTGGAGGACGATCTGCGCGCGAGCGAGGAGCGGTTCCGCGGGCTGGTCGAGGGGTTCGGTCAGTTCAGCTGGGAGGCCTCGGCCGAGGGCCTCATCGAGGTCGACAGCCCGGGCTGGCGCGCGTTCACCGGGCAGCGCCCGGACGAGTGGCTCGGGCGCGGCTGGATCCACGCGATCCACGCGGACGACCGGGCGCTCACGGAAGCGAAGTGGCGGCAGGCCGTCGCGACGCGGACGGCGGTCGATCACGAGTATCGCCTGTGGCACGCCCCGAGCGCGTCCTGGCGGTGGTCGAACGTCCGCGCGGTGCCGATCACGAACCCCGACGGGTCGATCCGCAAGTGGTCGGGGGTGAACATTGACGTCACGGACCACCACAGGCTGCTGGCGCGCCAGGAAGTGCTGATCAACGAGCTGCAGCACCGCACGCGCAACCTCCTCGGCGTCGTCAGCGCCGTGGCGGGCAAGACACTGCGGCAGGGCAGCTCGGTCGAGGCGTTCGAGGCGCGGCTGCAGGCGCTCAGCCGCGCGCAGGGCCTGCTCAGCCAGTACGGCAGCGACTCGGTCGAGGTGGGCGCGCTGGTGCGCGCCGAGCTGGCCGCCTACGTCGACGGCGCGACCGACCGCATGACCGTCGCCGGCCCCGAGGTGCACCTGACCGCGCGACAGGTGCAGAACTTCGCCCTCGCCGTCCACGAGCTGACGACCAACGCGGTCAAGCACGGGGTGCTCAAGACCGGGACCGGCCATCTCAGCGTCACCTGGGAGATCGTGCGCGACCGGCGCGAGCGCCGCCGACTGGCCCTGTGCTGGATCGAGAGCGGCCTGCCCGCGCAGGCGGCGCGCGTCACCCGCCGCGGCTACGGGACCGAGTTGATCCAGGAGGCGCTGGCATATGCCCTGGGCGCCACGGTCGAGTACGCGCTGGACCGCGACGGCGTGCGCTGCCGCATCGAGATGCCGGTGTCCTAGGATGCGCGCGCGATCCGTCAACGTTGGTCAGCGGCTTCCGCGATCACGAGACCGTCCACCCGAAGCATTCGAGCATCATCATCTCGGATCCAGCGCGAGAAAATTCAACGACAACCGTTACAGCGCGATCTACCGCGTCCCGACCGGCAGATAATATCGTCTGACGGCGCCCCAGTTACGATCGTAACCAAAAACTCTTCCGACAGACACGAAAGCGGTCGATCACCGAACTTACTATGCATCTCGGACAGTCATGAGGTCTGAGAATGAACGGTGTCGCCCCCTCGATCCGCCCTGCCGCGCGAGCCGGAGATCCGGACGCGGCGTTTCTCGCGACCGTCGCGGCGCTTCGGCCCCTCATCGCGGAGCACCGGTCGGCCCTCGCTGTCGGCCCGGACCTGCCGGAGCCGGTCGCAGAGGCGCTCATCGACGCCGGTCTCGCGCAGCTCTGGCTTCCGCGGGGCCTGGGCGGTCCTGAAGCGCATCCGCTGAGCGTCCTGGCGGCGATCGAAGCTCTGGCGGAACTCGACGGTTCGGTCGCCTGGTGCGCCGCGATCTCGTCCGGGGGCGCGTCACGCTTCGCCGACCTGATCGACGCGGACGTGATGCGTTCGCTCATCCCTGCCGGCAGGAAGTTCGCGGGCAGCGGGAGCGGCCAGCCGACGGGAACAGCGGTTCGCCATGGATCCGGCTGGCGGATCAACGGACGCTGGTCCTGGGCGAGCTTCTGCCGCTACAGTTCCGTGTCCGCATTGATGTGTGTGGAGATCGAGGGCGAGCGGCCGAAGCTCGACGAGAACGGGCGGCCGTCGCTGCGCGGCGTCTTCATCGCCTCGAAGGATGTCGAGGTCGTCGGCAACTGGAATGCCGGGGGGCTCCGGGCCAGCGGGAGTCACGACGTCGCGTGCACCGACATCTGGGTGCCGAACGCGCAGACCATCGACGGCGCGAGCCTCATGATGCCTCGCGACAGAAGGCCCCTCTACATGCTGCCCATGGCATCGGCGGCCGCGATCGCCGCCATCGGTGTTCCGCTCGGGATCGCCCGGGCCTCGATCGACGCGTTCATCGATCTCGCGCAGACGAAGACGCCGCATGGCGGCAAGGTGCCCCTGAGACTTCGCGAGGATGTCCAGGTCGCGATCGCGCGTGCCGAGACGAGCCTCGAAGCCGCGCGCGCCTTCGCCCGGGACACGGTCTCCGAATTCTGGTGGGAAGCCGAGAACGGCCGTCCGATAACGCTCGCGTGGCAGGCCAAGCTTCGGCGGGCCTGCTGGTACGCGGGCCATGTCGGGAAGCAGGTGGTCACGAGCATGTACGAGGCGGCCGGCAGTTCCGCCGTCCTCGAAGACCTGCCGTTCGCGCGCCAGCTCCGCGATGTCTACGCGGCCTGCCAGCACATGCATTATCAGGACCGGCTGCTCGTGCCGACCGGCCGCATCCTTCTGGGCCTCGAAGCCGACGCGCCGTTCATCTAGAGCCGTCGCCGATCACGCATGCGCCGACCGCTCCTCGCGCCACGGTCGCCCCCGTTCCTCGGGACCCCATCGAGGAGGGACGCGACCCTGGCTTCACGAACAGGCGTTCTCGACCTTCGAGAAGATGGTCGTCTCGAGCGCGACGTGATCGGCCACGGCCTTCGGCTGCGAGGACCGTTCGACGGCGTGGAAGACCGCGTGGATCGCCTCGGCCGTCTTCTCGTCGGTCCGGACGAGGCGCCCGGTCCAGGCCGTGATCTCCTGGGGCGACGACGTGCTGGTCACGAAGCCGATGATGTCGCCCTCGGCCGTGCCGACGAGGATGCGGCTTCGATGCGTCTGCGCGAAGCCGGGATCGGCGGCGGTGTAGGTCCCGGAGACCGCCTCGCCCATCTGGAGGAGGCGGAGTTCCGCGCCGGCTTGGCTCCGCCAGACACCATCGAACATCGTTGCTCAAGCCCGCCGATCGAGCGGCCGCTCGCACGGCCCATCACAAGCGATATAGCAGATTTGATATAACGGATGCGCGAGCCCGGCAATGCTGGGGCGCGGTCCGCGTCTCGTGAGGCCCTGAGCGCGGCCCCGCTACCAGAGGGCCCCGTGCGGGTGGAACCGCACGGCGTCGCCCGGCACGACCTCGGTCCGGTCATCCTCCAGCTCCACGAGGCCGTCGGATTCGGTGAGCGATGACAGCATGCCCGCGCCGTCGCGCTGGAACTTCCGGGCCTCCCAGGCGCCGTCGGCGTCCCGGGCGAGGCTGACCCGGACGAACTCCCTGCGGCCCGCGCGCTTCCGATAGGGAAAGGCCGCCCTGACGGTGAATCCGCGCGACGGCGCGTAGGCCTCGCCGGCGAGCCGGGCGAGGAGCGGCCGCACCACGAACAGCAGGGTGACGTAGACAGCCACCGGGTTGCCCGGCAGGCCCAGGAACGGCTTGCCGTCGATCATGCCCATCGCGACCGGCCGTCCCGGCTTGATCCCCAGCCGCCAGAACACGAGGCGCCCGATGCTCTCGACGGCGGTCTTCACGTGATCCTCGTCGCCGGTCGACACGCCGCCCGAAGTCAGGATCACGTCGTGCTCGGCGGCCGCCGCCGAGAGCCTGGCCGCGAGGGCCGCCGGGTCGTCGCGGATGACGCCGAGGTCGCGCGCCGCGACGCCCATCCGCCGGAGAAGAGCGAGCAGCAGGACGCGGTTCGAGTCGTAGATCGCGCCCGGCCCCAGGGGCGACCCGGGCTCGACGAGTTCGTTGCCCGTCGAGAACACGCCGACCCGCAGGGTGCGGCGGACCTTCAGCGTGCGCAGGCCGACCGCGGTCGCCAGGGCCAGGTCCTGCGGCCGGAGACGCCGGCCGGCCGCGATGATCGTCGAGCCCTTCGCCGCGTCCTCGCCGGCGTCGCGGCTGTTGGCGCCCCGCTTCAGCCCGAGCGGCAGGGACACCCGGCCGTCGGGCAGGACCTGGACGTCCTCCTGCATGAAGACGGTGTCGGCCCCCGCCGGCATCGGGGCCCCGGTGAAGATCCGGGCGGCCGAGCCCGCCACCGACACGCCTTCGGGGGAGGCGCCGGCCGCGACGACCGCGCCGACCGGCAGGATCGTCGCATCGGAGGCGCGCAGGTCCGCGAAACGGACCGCGTAACCGTCGACGGCCGAGTTGGGGAACGGCGGGACGTCGATGGGCGCGACGCAATCCTCGGCCAGGACGCGCCCGTCGGCGTCCGGGACGGGAACGTCCTCGGTGCCGACGATCGCTGCGAGCCGCTCGCCGAACAGCGCGTGCGCGTCCTCGATGGTCATCAGAGGACCGCCGAACGCGAAGCAGTCGTCGCTGAGCTGGGCCATCCGGCTAGAGCCTCCCGAGGACGTCTTCGAAGGGAACGGCCACGTCGAGCATCAGCCCCGTCACCGCCGCCGCGTCGTTCAGATCTACGACGGGAATGCCCGAGGCCGGAAACGCGACGTCGCTCGCGATGCCCACGATGGTGGTGTCCAGCGGATGGAGGGGCGGGCGGCCGTTCTCGGCGCGATGGACCTCGATCTTGGGGATTGGCTCCCGCTTGTACCCTTCCACGACGACGAGGTCGCACGGGCTGATCCGCCGCAGGAGCTGGCCGAGGCTCGCCTCCTGCTCGTCGCGCAGCTCGTGGACCTGGGCCCAGCGGCGGCCCGACGAGATCAGAACCTCGCTCGCGCCCGCCCTGCGGTGCTCGTAGGAATCCTTCCCAGGCCAGTCCGTGTCGAAGTCGTGATGGGCGTGCTTGATGGTCGCCACCCGCACCCCGCGGGCGACGAGCAGGGGGATGGCCCGGACCAGCAGGCTGGTCTTGCCGGCCCCGCTCCACCCGGCGAGTCCGATTACGCGCATGCCGGACACCGCTGACAGCCCCTCTCGTGCCGTTCCCACTGCCCCGCGCGAGGGCTCAGGGCAAGCGTCGGCCGCGCCGCCGGGACGCGTGACCCCGGCGTCACGCAAATTGAAACGACTTCAAAAACGATATAACACCTCCGCTATAACGGCTGCCATTTGGTATGCCACGAGCGAGCGCCACGCCAACGGACCCGAACGGGCACGCCATGCACGACTTCAACCGTCCCTCGATCGCGCAGGCCTGAGCATGGGCGACGCATCCTCCGCGGCGGACTGGGCCGCCATCGTGACGGACGCCTACTGCGCCGACGCGAAGCCGCCGCTCACGCAGGAGCTCGCCGGCCGGGTCCGCGACGCGCTCGCCCAGGCGGCCGCGTCGCCGGCCGGAGACGCGCCGGGCTCCCTGATGGACCGCCTGAACGACGCCCTCGACGCGTTCGAGACCGAGCTGCGCTCCGTCGTCGGACCCAGGGTCACGTCCCTGGACGAGGCGACGGGCACGGCCACGATGAAGCCGCGGTCCGAGGCCGGCCAGCCGCTCCGGGCCTTCGGCGGCCAGTAACCTCCGACCGGCCCTCAGGACACCGCGACCACCCGTCCCAGCAGTTGGAAATCAGATACCGCATGAGTGAGGCACCGGGGACAGTCAGGACTTTCTCGCATCCCGGCCGGGGGCGGAACAAGGCGCGCAGCGTCCCCAAGGGGCGCCAGGTCGAGCCGCGGGCGAAGGTCGAGATCGAGGAGCTTCTCGGCTCCCGCTCGCGCCAGCGCGACCTGCTCATCGAGCACCTGCACCTGATCCAGGACACCTACGGCCAGATCAGCGCCGAGCACCTGGCGGCGCTCGCCGACGAGATGGCCCTGGCCTTCGCCGAGGTGTTCGAGACCGCGACCTTCTACGCGCATTTCGACGTCGTGAAGGAGGGTGACGCCTCGATCCCGCGGCTGACCGTCCGGGTCTGCGACAGCATCACCTGCGCGATGTTCGGCGCCGACGAGCTGCTGGAGACGCTCCAGCGGGAACTCGCCTCCGACGCCGTCCGCGTCGTGCGCGCGCCCTGCGTCGGCCTGTGCGACCACGCGCCCGCCGTCGAGGTCGGGCACAACTTCCTGCACAAGGCCGACCTCGCCTCCGTGCGGGCCGCGGTCGAGGCCGGCGACACGCACGCCCATATCCCGGACTACGTCGACTACGAGGCCTATCGGGCCGCCGGCGGGTACGCGACCCTCGACCGGCTCCGCAGCGGGGACCTTCCGGTCGACGACGTCCTGAAGGTGCTCGACGACGGCGGCCTGCGCGGCCTCGGCGGCGCGGGCTTCCCGACGGGGCGCAAGTGGCGCTCGGTGCGCGGCGAGCCCGGGCCCCGGCTGATGGCGGTCAACGGGGACGAGGGCGAGCCGGGCACCTTCAAGGACCAGCTCTACCTCAACACCGACCCGCACCGCTTCCTCGAGGGCATGCTGATCGGCGCCCACGTCGTCGAGGCGCCGGAGGTCTACATCTACCTGCGCGACGAGTATCCCATCTCCCGCGAGATCCTGACGCGCGAGATCGCGAAGCTCCCCGCGGGCGGCCCGCGCATAGACCTGCGCCGCGGCGCCGGCGCCTATATCTGCGGCGAGGAATCCTCGCTGATCGAGTCCCTCGAAGGCAAGCGCGGGCTGCCGCGGCACAAGCCGCCGTTCCCGTTCCAGGTCGGCCTGTTCAACCGTCCGACGCTGATCAACAACATCGAGACGCTGTTCTGGGTCCGCGACCTGATCGAGCGGGGCGGCGACTGGTGGAAGAGCCACGGCCGCAACGACCGCGTCGGCCTGCGCTCCTACTCGGTCTCGGGGCGCGTGAAGGAGCCGGGGGTGAAGCTCGCCCCGTCCGGCCTCACCATCCAGGAACTGATCGACGAGTATTGCGGCGGCATGGCGGAGGGCCACACCTTCGCGGCCTACCTGCCGGGCGGCGCGTCGGGCGGCATCCTGCCGGCGTCGATGAACGACATCCCGCTCGATTTCGGGACGCTGGAGAAGTACGGCTGCTTCATCGGCTCCGCCGCCGTCGTGATCCTGTCCGACCGGGACGATGTGCGCGGCGCCGCGTTGAACCTGATGAAGTTCTTCGAGGACGAGAGCTGCGGGCAGTGCACCCCCTGCCGTTCGGGGACCCAGAAGGCCCGCATCCTGATGGAGCAGGGCGTCTGGGACACCGAGCTCCTGGGCGAATTGTCCCAGTGCATGCGGGACGCCTCGATCTGCGGCCTCGGCCAGGCCGCCTCGAACCCGCTCAGCAGCGTCATCAAGTACTTCCCGGACCTGTTCCCCGCCCCGCGCGCCGCGGCTGCCGAGTGAGGCAACCGATGGTACCGGCGAATTCTATCCCGATGTCCGAGCCAGGAGCGGCCGCATGAGCAACGCCCCCGAACAGCGCGGCGACAAGACCGAGAAGCCCGAGATCCGGGCCGACGGGCTGCAGGATGCGGGCGGCCCCGCGCCGGGCCCGAAGCCGGGAGCCGGCGGCTCCTACTCGGAAGGGGCGAAGGCGGGCGGCCAGGCGGCCCCGGAGCCGTCGGGCTTGCACGATCTCAAGGAGCGGCCGACCGCCCCCTCGACCATCGCGTTCGAATTCGACGGCCAGCAGGTCGAGGCCGCCCCCGGCGAGACGATCTGGGCCGTCGCCAAGCGCCTCGGCACCCACATCCCGCACCTCTGCCACAAGCCCGAGCCGGGCTACCGCCCGGACGGCAATTGCCGCGCCTGCATGGTCGAGATCGAGGGCGAGCGCGTGCTGGCCGCCTCGTGCAAGCGCACGCCGGCCGTGGGCATGAAGGTCAAGTCCGCGACCGAGCGCGCCACCAAGGCCCGCGCCATGGTGCTCGAGCTGCTCGTGGCCGACCAGCCCGAGCGCGCGACCTCGCACGACCCGACATCGCACTTCTGGGTGCAGGCCGACTTCCTCGACGTGTCCGAGAGCCGCTTCCCCGCGGCCGAGCGCTGGACCGGCGACTTCAGCCACCCGGCCATGAGCGTCAATCTCGACGCCTGCATCCAGTGCAACCTCTGCGTCCGCGCCTGCCGCGAGGTCCAGGTCAACGACGTGATCGGCATGGCCTACCGCTCGGCCGACGCGAAGGTGGTGTTCGACTTCGACGACCCGATGGGCGGATCGACCTGCGTGGCCTGCGGCGAGTGCGTCCAGGCCTGCCCGACCGGCGCGCTGATGCCGTCCGCCTACCTCGACGCCGAGCACAACACCCGGACGGTCTATCCCGACCGCGAGGTGACCTCGCTGTGCCCCTATTGCGGCGTCGGCTGCCAGGTCTCCTACAAGGTGAAGGACGAGAGGATCGTCTACGCCGAGGGCGTGAACGGCCCGGCCAACCACAACCGGCTCTGCGTGAAGGGCCGCTTCGGCTTCGACTACGTCCACCACCCCCACCGCCTGACGGCGCCGCTGATCCGCCTGGACAACGTCCCGAAGGACGCCAACGACCAGGTCGACCCGGCCAACCCGTGGACGCACTTCCGCGAGGCGACCTGGGAGGAGGCGCTCGACCGCGCCGCCGGCGGCCTCAGGACGGTCCGCGACACCCATGGCCGCAAGGCGCTCGCCGGCTTCGGCTCCGCGAAG
Organism: Methylobacterium oryzae; assembly: GCF_021398735.1. Lineage (NCBI taxonomy): Bacteria > Pseudomonadati > Pseudomonadota > Alphaproteobacteria > Hyphomicrobiales > Methylobacteriaceae > Methylobacterium > Methylobacterium oryzae. The sequence goes on along the minus strand of NZ_CP090350.1, from coordinate 133,838 downwards.
GGCTCGAACGAGGAGGCCTACCTCTTCCAGAAGCTGGTGCGGCTCGGGTTCGGCTCGAACAACGTCGACCACTGCACCCGGCTGTGCCACGCCTCGTCGGTCGCCGCCCTCATGGAGGGCCTGAACTCGGGCGCCGTGTCGGCGCCGTTCTCGGCGGCGCTCGACGCCGAGGTCATCATCGTGATCGGCGCCAACCCGACCGTGAACCACCCGGTGGCGGCGACCTTCCTCAAGAACGCCGTGAAGCAGCGCGGCGCCAAGCTGATCGTCATGGACCCGCGCCGGCAGGTGCTGTCGCGGCACGCCTACAAGCACCTCGCGTTCAAGCCCGGCTCGGACGTCGCGATGCTCAACGCGATGCTCAACGTGATCATCGAGGAGCGGCTCTACGACGAGCAGTACATCGCCGGCTACACCGAGAACTTCGAGGCGCTCAAGGAGAAGATCGTCGAGTTCACGCCGGAGAAGATGGCCTCGGTCTGCGGCATCGACGCGGAGACCCTGCGCGAGGTCGCCCGGCTCTACGCCCGGGCCAAGTCCTCGATCATCTTCTGGGGCATGGGCATCAGCCAGCACGTCCACGGCACGGACAACTCGCGCTGCCTGATCGCGCTCGCCCTCGTCACGGGGCAGATCGGGCGCCCCGGCACCGGCCTGCATCCGCTGCGCGGCCAGAACAACGTCCAGGGCGCGTCCGATGCCGGCCTGATCCCGATGGTCTACCCGGACTACCAGTCGGTCGAGAAGGCCGCGGTGCGGGAGATGTTCGAGGAGTTCTGGGGTCAGAAGCTCGACCCGCAGAAGGGCCTCACCGTCGTCGAGATCATGCGGGCGATCCACGCCGGCGAGATCAAGGGCATGTTCGTCGAGGGCGAGAACCCCGCGATGTCCGACCCGGACCTGAACCACGCCCGGCACGCCCTGGCGATGCTCGACCACCTCGTCGTGCAGGACCTGTTCCTGACGGAGACCGCCTTCCACGCCGACGTGGTGCTGCCGGCCTCCGCCTTCGCCGAGAAGGCGGGCACCTTCACCAACACCGACCGTCGCGTGCAGATCTCGCAGCCGGTGGTGTCCCCGCCGGGCGACGCGCGGCAGGATTGGTGGATCATCCAGGAACTGGGGAAGCGCCTCGGCCTGCCCTGGAACTACGGCGGCCCGGCCGACATCTTCCGCGAGATGGCCATGGTGATGCCGTCGTTCAACAACATCACCTGGGAGCGCCTGGAGCGCGAGGGCGCCGTGACCTACCCGGTCGACGCGCCGGACCAGCCCGGCAACGAGATCATCTTCTACGCCGGCTTCCCCACCGAGAGCGGGCGCGCGAAGATCGTCCCGGCCGCCGTGGTGCCCCCGGACGAGCTGCCGGACGAGGACTACCCGATGGTCTTGTCGACCGGCCGCGTGCTCGAGCACTGGCACACCGGATCGATGACCCGGCGCGCCGGCGTCCTCGACGCGCTGGAGCCCGAGGCGGTCGCCTTCATGGCCCCGAAGGAGCTCTACCGGCTCGGGCTGGAGCCCGGCGACACGATGAAGCTGGAGACGCGCCGCGGCGCGGTCCACCTGAAGGTGCGCTCCGACCGCGACGTGCCGGTCGGCATGATCTTCATGCCGTTCTGCTACGCCGAGGCCGCGGCCAACCTGCTGACGAACCCGGCGCTCGACCCGATGGGCAAGATCCCGGAGTTCAAGTTCTGCGCGGCCCGGGCCTCCGCCGTCCACACGGCCATGGCCGCCGAGTAGGCGGCGTGATCTCCGGCGGCGCGCCCAGGCGTGCCGCCGGACCCTGGCGGCGGACATCGGGCTGATCCTGTTTCCAATTGATCAGCCCGGTGCCGTCCTTGCGAGCGGAGCGAAGCAATCCAGTCGGCGCGACGCCGGCAGATGTCGCGCGGCCCTGGGTCGCTTCGCTGCGCTCGCGATGACGCAGCGGGCTGATGCTGTTTCCGGTCGATCAGCCCGGTGCCGTCCTTGCGAGCGGAGCGGAGCAATCCAGTCGGCGCGACGCTGACAGATATCACGCGGCCCTGGGTCGCTTCGCTGCGCTCGCGATGACGCAGCGGGCTGCACAGACCGAAGCCGACGCCCGACCGTCGAGAGACCGCTTCCCACGGAGGCCCACCTCTGCGCGGCCTCGCTCCTACGAATCGGCCTTCATCAGCGAGGCGAGAAGGTCGAGTTCGCCCGCCACGGCCTCCGAGGCGAGCCGCTCCATGCGCAGGTAGCTGTCGAGGATGGCGTCGCCCGTGCTGGTCAGGACCGCCCCGCCGCCCCGGCGGCCGCCCTTGCTCGCGGAGACGAGCGGCTCCTGGAACGCCTTGTTCAACGTGTCGATGAGGTACCAGGCTCGCTTGTAGCTCATGCCCATCCGGCGCCCCGCGGCGGCGATGGAGCCGGTGTCGCGGATGCCGCTCAAGAGGGCGGCCTTGCCCGGTCCCAGCAGGGTGTCCGAGCCCAGCTCGATCCGCAAACTGATGCTCGTGTCCTCGCCCAACGCACACCGCCGCTTCGCCGGAGGCCCCAGCGCCTCGCAGGCGTCCCTACGCGAAACGGTCGCGTCGATCATCCCGGCGGGCGACAGGATCGTCCGTCCCGTTCCGTCGAGGCCGGCCAACGGTGCGCACGTCACGCGGCTCACGCGGCGGGCGTGAAGCCCAGAGCGCGCAGCGCGGCGGCCGTCTCGGGCTCGCCCAGCAGGCTCAGGAAGGCCGCGAGCGCCGGCATCTCCCGCGCGTCCGCGCGATACGCGAGGTCGTAGGCCTCCTCCGTCAGCGGGCGGAAGCCCAGCCCGTAGGCATCCGCGACGCTCGCGATGGCCACGCCCCAGTCCGCCCTGCCCTGCGAGACCGCCGCGGCGACGGCGTTGTGCGAGCGCGGCTGGTTCCAGAACCCCGCCGGCCGGGCACCGTTCAGCAGCCCGTCCACGAGCAGGCGCGTGCCCGATCCGGCGTTGCGGTTGACCATCACGGCGTCGGGGTCGGCGAGCGCCGCGGCGACCGCGTCCGCGGCGTCGCGCCCTTCGAACCGGGCGTCGCCGCGGCGGAACACGACGCCCTGGAGGCGGCACCACCCGGGCGCGAGGGACAGGCCCTCGGTGAGGAACGGGGCATTGTACCGGCCCGTCTCGGGATCGAAGAGGTGCATGGCGGCGACATCGCACTCGCCGCGCCGCAGGGCGGCGAGGCCGCCGGCCGACCCGACCCAGATGGTGCGGGCGCGGTACCCTCGCTCGCCGAGCAGGCCGACCACCCGGTCCAGGCCGATGCAGTGGCTGCCGACGATCGTCAGGTCCGGCGCCCGCACGCCGGCGCCCAGGCGGACCACGGCGACGCCCTCCCCCGCCTCGACGCCGGCGCGCGCGGCCGGAACCGCGAAGAAGCCGTCCGCCTGCGAGAAGGCGGTGACCGAACCCGAGCCCTTCGGCAGCGGCAGGGCGATCGTCCCCTCGCGACCGTGGGCGAGGGAGGTCATCACGAACTCGGTGCGGCCGAGTTCGGAGGGCACCCGCTGGGACACTTGCGCCGCGATCGTCTCGTCCTCGCGCGGCGGCAACCCGGCGAGCGCCCGCACGTACGGCACGACGAAGTCGTGGAAGGTGAACATCGCGGAGGTGGGGAACCCCGGCAGGACGATGACCGGCTTTCCCTGCGCCACCGCCACGCAGAGCGGCTTCCCGGGCTTCAGGGCCACGCCGTGGAACAGGATTCCCGGCTCGCCGAGGCGGGACAGCACCCGGTGCGACACGTCGCCGGCGCCTTTGGACGTGCCGCCCGAGAGCACGACGAGGTCGCTGTCCCGGAGGGCGGACCGGAGGGCGGCCTCGAGGACGGAAGCCTCGTCGCGCACGATCCCGAGCCGGACCGGCTCCCCGCCGTTCTCGGTCACCGCGGCCGCGATGATCGCGCCGTTCGAATCGTAGATCGCGCCCTCGGGCAGGGGCTCGCCCGGTGCGACCAGCTCGTCCCCCGTGGACAGGATTGCGACCCGCGGGCGTCCTGTGACGTCGACGGCCGCCAGGCCGCACGCCGCCAGCATGCCGATCTCGCGGGCGGTGATCCGCGTTCCCGCGCGCAGCACCGTCTCGCCGCGGGCCATGTCGGCCCCGGCATAGCCCACGAACTGCGCCGGCCGCACCGCGGTCAGGACATCGACGGTAAGGCTCCGGGCGTCGAACTCCGTGTGCTCGACCATCACCACCGCGTCGGCGCCGCGGGGGATCACGCCGCCGGTGGCGATCGGCGTCGCCGTACCCGGCTGGACGACGACGGTCGGCGCGACGCCGCAGGCGAGGATCTCGCGGTTCAGCGTGAGACGCCGCGGGCTCGCCGGCCCGGCGCCTTCCGTGTCGGTCGCGCGCAGGGCGAAACCGTCGACCAGGGACCGGTCGAAGGGCGGGACGTCCATGGGCGAGGCGACGTCGCGGGCCAGAACGCGCCCGAGCGCGTCGTCCAACGACACCGTCTCGGACGGCAGGCGCGCGTGCGGGACCGCCGCCCGGAACCGCGCGAGCGCGTCGTCCCGGCTCATCACCCGGAGAAACTGCTCCTGGCTCGAGGCCGCGGCGAGGCGCGCGACGAAATCCGCCGCCCCGTCACGGTCCGCGTCGGCGCTCACAGGGCCCAAACCTCTACCTCCTCGCCGGCCCGGAAGCCTTCGCTCTCCGGCTCGACCACGACGATGCCGTCCGCCTGCACCAACCGACCGAGCGGAAGGCCGGCTCCGCCCAGCGGCTCCACGCCGTCCGACCCGCTCCGGACGAAGACGACCTCGGACAGACCGATCGACGAGACGATCTTCCGGAGGAGGACGTGCCGCCGCGGCGAGCGCTCCCGCGCGCCGGCGAGCCGCGCGATGAGCGGACGGCCGAGGGCCAGGAACGCGGCGAGCGCCGCCTCGGGAGGCCCGGGCACCAGGAGGACCGGCCTGCCGGCCGCGGAGCCGACCGCGGTGGTCTCCCCGGGCCGCAGGGCGATGCCGTGCGCGCGGACGTCTCCGGCGCGGGCGAGGGCCGCCGCGCTGTGGTCCGAGCGGCCGAAACCGCTGCCCCCGACCACCAGCACCGCGTCCGCCGTGCCGCCGCGGATCGCCTCGGCGATCTCCTCGCCCCCCCGGGCGCGAACCGCCTCGGTCGCCCCGCCCGCCCGCGCGATCAGACGCCCGAGCAGGGGCGACACGGTATCGAGGCTGGACGTCCCGGCGGTGACGACGCGCAAGCGCGGCTGACGGACGTCGACCGCCTCCAGGCCGGCCGCCTCCAGGACGAGCAGGTGAAGGGGCTCGATCCGGGTGCCGGCCTCGATCAGCCGCGCGTTGGCGGCGACGTCCTCCCCCGCTCCGCGCACGCCCTCCCGCGGGGCGATGTCCGCGACGACCATGCCGTCCGCGAATCCCTCCGGGGGCAGGACGGCATCGGTGCCCGACGGCAGCGGCTGTCCCGCCTCGACCCAGGGTGGCGGTCGCGCCGGGAAGATCGGCGCGTAGGCCGACGCGCCGCCCACCGCGGCGGCCGCGACCGCGAAGCCGTCCCGCATCGCCGTCGGGCCCGTGGGCACGGCAGCGTGCGCGACGACCGCTCGCGCGGCGACGCGTCCGAGCGCCGCTGCGAGCGGGACGGTCGCGGGTTCGACGGGAGCCGCCGCGCCGCTGAGCAGGATCGCCGCCTCCCGAAGCGGGATCAGCGCCGAGGACGCATTCCGGATCATCGTGGCGGCGATGCGCCATCCGGGTTCGATGATCAAGGGCCGGCGCGGCGGCCGACCCGCCGACACGACAATGGTCGCCCCGGGCGATATGCTCGCCGCCTATCCGCACGCGCTCCCCTGACAGGCATGACAGGTCCATTCCGCCGAACCTGCGTCACGAGGTCGGCCTCGACGGCTGATCTCGCCATCCGCCTCGTCCGATTCCCGAGGACCGGCCCGGGGGCATGATGCAGACGCTCCAGGACATCCTCTCCCGCCTGTTCAGCCTGGATCGGGACGTGCTGGCGATCGCGTGGCTGTCGCTGCGTGTCAGCCTCACCGCCGTCGGCATCGGTCTCGTGCTCGGCATACCCCTGGGTGCGTTCCTGGCCGTCGCCCGCTTCCCCGGACGCGGCGCCGCGGTCGGCCTGCTCAACGCCTTCATGGGGCTGCCGCCGGTGCTCGTCGGCCTCGCGCTCTACCTCGTCCTGTCCCGCTCCGGTCCGCTCGGACCGCTCGGCCTGCTGTTCACCCCCGCCGCGATGATCGCCGCGCAGGCGACGCTCGCGACCCCGCTCGTCGCCGCACTGACGCAGCAGGTCGTCGCCGACGCCCGGGTGCATCTCGGGGAGCAGCTGCGCTCCCTCGGGCTCTCCGCACCGCGTCAGGCCGCGGCGATGATCTACGACGTGCGCTTCTCCCTCGTGACCGCCGCGCTCGCCGCGTTCGGCCGGGCGATCTCGGAGATCGGCGCGGTCCTCGTCGTCGGCGGGAACATCGACGGGTATACCCGCACGATGACGACGGCGATCTCCCTGGAGACCCAGAAGGGCGATCTCAGCCTCGCCCTGGCGCTCGGCCTCGTGCTGATCGGCCTCGTTCTGGTGGTGAACGTCGCCGTGGCCCTGCTCCGCCGGCACGCCGCGCGGGTGTACGGATGAGCGCGACACCGGCCATCCGCCTCGAGGACGTGACCCTGGTCCTCGACGGTCGGACGGTGCTCGACCGTCTCTGCCTGGAGGTCGCTACGGGCAGCGTCACGGCCGTCATCGGCCCGAACGGGGCGGGCAAGAGCGTCACCCTGAGGGTCGTCGACGGGCTCCTGCGGCCCGACGGCGGCACGGTGCAGGTCGGCCCGCACCGGCGGGCCTTCGTGTTCCAGCGGCCGGCGCTGATCCGCGCGACCGCGGCCGCGAACGTCGCGCTGGCTCTCGGAGACCTGCCCCGTCCTGCGCGGGCCGCGCGGGTGGAGGAGGCGCTCGCCCGCGTCCGCCTCTCCGAGCGCGCCCGCGATCCCGCGACGCGGCTCTCCGGCGGCGAGCAGCAGCGGCTGGCGCTGGCCCGTGCCTGGGCGGTCGGCCCCGACCTGCTCCTCCTCGACGAGCCGACCGCGAACCTCGACCCGGCCTCGACCGAGATCGTCGAGGGATTGGTGTCCGCGATGGCGCGGGCGGGCACCACGGTCGTGCTCGTCTCACACAATCTCGGGCAGGTGGCGCGCCTCGCCGACGCGGTGATCGTGCTGGCCTCGGGCCGCGCCGTCGAGCATGGTCCCGCCCGACAGATCCTGTTCTCGCCCCGGACGTCCGAGGCGCGGGCCTACCTCGCTGGGGAATTGCCGTGGACGCCTTTCGTCGCCGCCTCCTGACCCTGGGACTGGCCGCGCTCCTGAGCGCGGCTGCCCTCCTGCCGCCGGCCGAGGCCGAACCGGTGTCGATCGTCGTCGCCTCGACGACCTCGACCGAGCAGTCCGGCCTGTTCAAGCACATCCTCCCGCTCTTCCGGGAGGCGTCCGGGATCGACGTGAAGGTCGTCGCCCTGGGCACGGGACAGGCGCTCGACGCGGCGCGCCGCGGCGATGCCGACGTGGTCCTGGTCCACGACCGTCCGGCCGAGGACAAGTTCCTCGCCGAGGGCTTCGCGAAGCGGCGGTACGACGTGATGTACAACGATTTCGTGCTGATCGGCCCGGCCTCCGATCCGGCCGGCGTGCGCGGCCTGGGCGTGCGCGAGGCCTTCGCCAAGCTCGCGGCCAGCAAGGTGGCGTTCGTGTCGCGCGGGGACCGCTCGGGCACTCACAGCGCCGAGCTGCGCAGCTGGAAGGAGGCGGGCGTCGATCTCGCGGCCGTGCGCGGCCCCTGGTACCGGGATGTCGGCCAGGGCATGGGCCCCGCGCTCAACACGGCCTCGGCCCTCGGCGCCTACATCCTCGCCGACCGGGGGACCTGGCTCGCGTTCAAGAACCGCGCCGACCTGGTCATCCTGGTTCAGGGGGACCGGAGCCTGTTCAACCCCTACGGCGCGATGCTGGTGGATCCCGACAGGCACCCCGGCGTGAAGGCGAAGCAGGGACAGGCCTTCATCGACTGGCTCGTCTCACCGGAGGGGCAGCAGGCGATCGCGGGCTACAAGGTCGGCGGCGAGCAGCTGTTCTTCCCGAGCGCCGGCGCGCCCGTGACGCGCTGAACCCGGGATCCCCGGGTCGAAGCGCCGGATCGCCGTCGACGCGCGCGCCTGCCCGTCCCGGGCATCCGCGAGGGTGGGCGGCGGATCTCGCCGGCATTCGCCATCGTGCGGCTCGGAGACCGGCCAGGGACGATGGTCGGCCGGGTCGGGGCGGCGCGGGACGTCGCGATCCGCTTCACCGAACCGGAGGTGCCGAGCGCGCGTTTGGCCGAGGTCACCCAGGACTGTGCGGGTCCACCGTCGCGAGGGAGATCATCGTGGTCGGGCATTCAACCGAGCGGCCTGAGACGCCCCCGGAACCCGCGGCGCCCGAACACTCCGCGTTCGGCGCGTACAGCTCTCCACCCTGCTTCATGCACGAGCTCGGCCCCGACTTCGTCGGCCCGGCGGCGGAGCCTCGGCCTTCCGAACCCTGCGGTCCTGAGAGCGCCGCATCCGACTGGCCGAGCGTGCGGCAATGGCGAAAGGAGACCCGCGCCGCGCTCATCGCGCGGCGGGTCGGCATCTCCGCCCAGGACCGCGCCGCCCGGAGCGAGCGGATCGAGCAGGGTCTCCGAGCCGCTCTACCTTCGGCATCGGGCCTATCGATCGGTCTCTACTGGCCCTTCAGGGGCGAGTTCGACGCCAGATCCCTCCTGACGGAGCTGCGCGGAAGCGGGGCGCGACTGGCGCTTCCGGTCGTCGTCGAGAAGGCGCGCCCGCTCCAGTTCCGGGTCTGGTCGCCGGGCGAGCGCATGATCCGCGGCGTCTGGAACATACCCGTTCCCGCAGAGGGCGAGATTGTCGACCCGGACGTCCTGATCGCGCCGCTCGTCGGCTTCGATCAGGCAGGGTACCGCCTGGGATACGGCGGCGGCTTCTATGACCGGACCATCGCGTCCAGGTCGACGAAGCCGCGGGTCATCGGCGTCGGCTTCGAGTTCGCGCGGCTCGCGACGATCCACCCGCAGGCGCACGACGTCCCCATGGACATCATCGTGACGGAAGGCGGCGTCTGGCCCCGCACGGAGCGACCCTGATCGCGCCGCGGAGCGGGCCGGTGTCCGCGCTGGCCGGCTCGGCAGGGCCTGGCCCAGGACCGTTCGGCCTGAGGTCGGCGGATGAGGGCGCGGGGGTCTCAACCGAGGCTCCTGATCGGGGGGGCCCTTGGAACAGGCGGCCGCGGCGGCTCGTTCAGGCGTCACGGCCCGCCACGTTGGCGAGCCGGTGACGACCAGGATACAGCCATGGCTACAGGCACCGTGAAGTGGTTCAACGAGACCAAGGGCTACGGTTTCATCCAGCCCGACGATGGCGGCAAGGACGTGTTCGTTCACATCTCGGCCGTCGAGCGTGCGGGCCTTCGCTCCCTCAACGAGGGTCAGAAGATCTCCTATGACGTCGAGGCGGACCGCCGCAGCGGCAAGGAGAGCGCCGCCAACCTGAAGGCTGGCTGAGCACCGCGCGACGAGTGGCCTGTATCGGGGCCGCTCGTCACAGATCGGGCTTCGAACTCGGGGCAGGAGACCGCGTCAGGCTCTCGATCTCCCGCATCGGTCTCCCCGACTTGCGGGCGATCTCCTCTTCCTGCTCGGTGATGAGAGTGCGTGCCGGCTCGTCGCCGTCGAGGCCGCCCAGGATCTCGGCTGGCACGCGCCGATTCGAGGCGCGGCTGCCGTCGGCGTAGGTGACGTCGAACAGCACGAACCCCTGCACCTTCGGCAGAGACTTGGTACGCTTGGCCATGAGGGATATGCCGGCTTCTCGGACGAGGCGAACGCCGTCGCGGCCCCTGCGTCTTGCAGGCGCGACGCGCGGTCAGGAGCGCGTCTCATAACCCATCCTTCCCGTTTGCCGGAATATCCATGGCGCCGGCCCACAGAGGGACGCCTGTGACATCTTGGAGGCACATCGACACCGGCCTCGTTCCCGGCGGGAGCCCGTTGCACCTGATGCAGCGGGGCCACGAGTTCTCCATCGTCGCCGACACGATCGAGCTGATGAACAGCACCCGCGGGGCCTCCGAGGAGGCGCTGGCGATCCTCGCTTGCGGCCGGGTGCGCGGGCGGGGCGCGGCGCGGGTGCTCGTCGGCGGCCTCGGAATGGGGTTCACCCTGCGCGCGGCCCTGCGCAACCTTGAGCCCGAGGCGCGAGTCACGGTCGCCGAGTTGGTACCGACGGTCGCGGCTTGGGCGCGCGGACCGCTCGCGGGCGTCTTCGCCGGCTGCCTCGACGACGCCCGCGTCGATCTGCGCGAAGCCGATGTCGACCACCTGATCCGGTGCGGCCCGGCCGCCTGGGACGCGATCCTGCTCGATGTCGACAACGGACCGGAAGGGTTCGTGCGCCCGGAGAACGATCGCCTCTATGGCAAGCACGGGTTGGAATCGGCGCGGCGGGCGCTGCGGCCGGGCGGCGTGCTCGGCGTCTGGTCGGCCAATCCCGACCGCAAGTTCAAGGCGCGCCTCCAGCGCTCGGGTTTCGCCGTCGAAGAGGTTCGCCCCCACGCGAACGGGCGCAGCGGCCCGCGGCACGTGGTGTGGATCGCGACCTCCGCCGGCCCGACGGTCTGACCCTTCCTGAACGTTGATTGGGCCGCGTTCCGGCCCTGATGGCCTTGCCTCGGCAGCGAGCGGGCGTCCGTCGCACTCTATCCTTCGCGTCCCGGCCCTCTTACACTCGATCTGTCGCCGGATCGGCCAGACTTCAGGTTCCGGCGGCTTGGGGGACGCGTGCCCCCTCCTACGGAGCCGTGAGCCCGCGATGGCCGACCTCATCGATTTCCCCGGAAAACGCCGAGGCTCCGGCTCGGCCTACCGGTTGCACCGGTTCGGCGCGGACGGCAGCGACCGCGGCACGGTCCTCATCCGAGCCCGCGACGACGCGGAGGCCAGGCATCAGGCCGACAGGCTGGCCGAGGGATTGTTGGCCGAGCTGTGGTCCGGGGACCGGCTCCTGGATCACTTCGCGCCGGCCGGCCACCCGGTTGCGGCCTGCATCGGTCCCCTGCGCGACGGGCCCTGATCCCGCGGACGCGCTGGCCTGCCGGCGCCGCGAGCCAGCCGTTGTTACATTGTTGCATGCTCTCGCGCGAGGTGCGATACGCCGCGGATGTCAGCTGAGGCCACGCTCTGGGATCTGGTGACCGCCGAGCGTATCGCCATCGAGGATGTCGGCGCCGCCGTCGACGCCTACCTGGCAGAACCGACCACCCAGGATCACGCCATCGGTCCGGACCACGTGCTCGATCTCGCGGCGGCCGTCGCGGCCCACCCCTCCGCGCCCGCGATCGTGGTCGACACCGAGTCCGACGAGCCGTCGCGCCGCATGGCGGTGCGGGCGGCCCTGCTCATGAGCCGCCCCACCACCCGATCAAACAGCGACTGAGATTGCGGCCACCCGCGCCCGTCCGCCGGACGACCGGCGGCGGCGTGCGGGTTTACTGGTCGTCATCGTCGTCGTTGACCTCGACGAGATCGCTGGTGTCGTCATCGTCCTCATCGACGACGAGGTTGTCGTCGTCGACCTGCTCCCCGTCGTCCTCGATGTCGAGCGCGTCGTCATCCTCAGCGTTGCTGTCCGTGTCCTTCTCGGCCTCCTCGGCCTCGACCTCGTCCAGCGAGACGAGTTCGGGGCCCTCCGTCTCGTCCTCTTCGTCGCTCGGCGCCTCTTTGCGCGCGACGACGGGAGCGCTCCCCCTGGAATACGATGTCGCGGCAGCGATCGGCACGACCTCGCCCGAGTAGGGCGAGATCACGGGATTCTTGCCGAGATCGTAGAACTTCTTCCCCGTCGTCGGGCAGATACGCTTCGTGCCGAGGTCCGGACGCGCCACTGAGACTCTCCCTGAAGGCCGTGAGACGCTGGATCGCCAGCGAGCATGCGGTGATGTCTACCACAGTCAGCAGCCCGATGCCCCGCCTCTTCGCGCCGAGCGAGGCGTGTCTGCACGACAGAGGTGCCGACACGCGATCGGCAGAGGAGGCAGAGGGGGAAAGTGCGGCGGGGCCCGACCTCCGTGATGCCGGGCGATGTCGCGGACGCTGCGGTGACGCAGCGACCGCGATGTCCGCGATGCGGGTAGGACGTCATCCAAATAGGGGTGGTGCTCCGGAGCACGTCGCGCCGTGATGTGTGGTGCTTAATCGTGTCTCGCACCGTCATCGCCGATGGGACTTGTGCGGCGCAGGTGCTGGAGGGTCTCCACCATGTTGACTCGCACCGTCATAGGCCTCGTCGCCCCCGTCTGCCTCGCCGCCGCGTGGGCCACGCCGTCCCTGGCACAGCCGGCCGCCAACGGCGGGCCGAAGTTCCTCATCCACGGCAACTACTGCGGCCCCGGCAACAACGCGCCTCTGCCGCCTATCGACGCCCTCGACGCAGCCTGCGCCCGCCACGACGCCTGCACGCCGGATATCGGACTTCCGACAAAGGCCTGTAACCTTCGACTGGAACGCGAGGCAGCCGCGGTTGCTCGGGATCCGCGGCAGCCGGACAATGTGCGCTCCCTCGCCGGATTCGTCGCGTCGTTCGCGGCGTCGAACGCGTCGAGCCCGGCGCCGACGGTGCTCCCCGCGAGACTGGCGCGCTGAGAGCCCGACGCATCCGCCACCATTCGCCCGCGCGGGCGCAGGGCGCCGGCTCGAACCGGAAGCCGGCGGGATCGCCGGCCGTGGGGGTTCATCCCGCCTGCGCCGTCTGCCGCCCCCGGTCCCGCGCGCGCGCAGGAATCCGGTGACGGCGATGGCGCGCGCGGGGCCCGCCGCGGCCGGCCGGGCGGGCCGCGTTGCGCGAGCGTGGGGGCCTACCGTCCGCTGGGCGCGGCGTAGCTGCCGGTAACGCCGTTACCCCGGCTGCTGCCGCCCGCAGAGCCGGGGGTCTTGTTCCGGACGAAGCTCGCACCCGGATAGCGCCGCTGGACCCGCGACATCGAATGTCGCCGCACGTGATGGCGCCTCATCCGGACGTCGGTGAGCATGTCGGACGGCGACGAGAGGCCGGTCGCGGGGCCCGCGGGAACGGCCGAGGCGGGGACAGCCAGGACGCCGAGGCCGACACCTGCGAGCGCGGCGAGAACGAGAATGCGCATAGAGCTCCTCCATGCCTCGGCGGAGATGGATCGCCTCGGCATGGAGGGAAGACCTGAAGCGCGCGTCTGGTTCAATGAGCGGGCCTTCGTGAGCGCAGTCTGCCGGGCGGCCGCGACGCCGGCGGCAGAGACAGCCTGGTCACGCGCGGTCACAGCTGCGCCGCCAGCGCGATTAATCCCGGACGCCGCGTGCGCAGCGGCACGTCGCTCCGAGACAATCGCCCCCATATTAGTGTCACGCAAGATGAAATGGACCGTAAGTCTCGGACTGTACTGCGTAAAGGAGCAAGAATTAGCCTATGAAGACCCGTATCGCCGCTACCGTCACCGCTCTCATGCTCGCCGTAGCTCCGATCTCGTCCGCCATGGCCTACGATCGTCCTGCCTGGACTGGCTCCACGCCCTACGATGTCGAAACCACGGGCTCGTTCGGCGCCCCGTTCGGCGGCCGCTACGACCGCGACCCCTGGACCTGCCCGCAGAGCTCGGCCGCGGAGGGCAATGCCAACCAGCAGAACTTCCCGGTCAAGCAGTACGGCCAGACCGCCGGCGGCAACCGCTGCTGAGGTCGGGGGACACGATGCTGAAGGCCTTCTCCTACGCGATGATCGGCGCCTTCCTGGGCGGCCTCATGATGACCGTCGTCGGCTCGGCCGGCGTGCTGATGGGCCTGTGAACCCGGCAGGATGCCGGCGGCCACCCGGTAACGGACAACGAGACTGACGCGAGCGGCGGGGTGCGAGCCTCGCCGCTTTCGCGTGTCCTGCCGCTCGATCCGCCGATCCGACCTGCCCGCTCGCCGGCTTGTGGCGCGGACGAGAAACCGTGTCCCATGTAACGCGCGCGGTCACGCGCCGAAATCCACCTGTAACAGAAGCATTGCGTTATCGATCCGCGCGTCGAACGCGGGGCGCGCGCCGCTTCGCGCGGCAGCCCGATCGCGGCGCCACTGATGTTCCGGCAATCCCGACGAGGCGATTGCTGGAGCGCGGAGACGTGAGCGTCGGAGTTTTCTGCCCGATCCTCGATTGACCGAGATCATTCCGATCCGCTGCTACAGGTGAGACCTTCCAGATCATGAGCACTTCAGACGCCCTCGACCGGGCCGATTTCGCGCGGCGGGCGGGGGAGAACCAGGCCCGGCTGACCGCCGACCTGAAACCGGCCTACGACTTCGTCGTCTGCGGCGCGGGCGCCTCCGGGTCGGTCGTCGCGCGGCGGCTGGCGGAGAACCCCGAGGTGCAGGTGCTCCTGCTCGAGGCGGGCGGCTCGGACGACGCCGAGGCCGTGCTCGATCCCGCCCTCTGGCCGACCAATCTCGGCGGGGCGCGGGACTGGGGCTTTCGCGCGGAGCCGAATGCCCACCTGAACGGACGCACGCTCTCCATGGCGATGGGCAAGGGCCTCGGCGGCGGCTCCAGCGTCAACGTGATGGTCTGGGCGCGCGGCCACCGGTGCGACTGGGACGCCTTCGCCGCCGAGGCCGGCGACGCGGCCTGGGGCTACGAGAGCGTCCTCGACATCTACCGGCGCATCGAGAACTGGCGCGGCGCCTCCGATCCGGCGCATCGCGGAAGCGGCGGTCCGGTCTGGGTGCAGCCCGCCTCCGATCCCAGCCCCGTGGCCCACGCCCTGCTCGACGCCGCGCGGGACCTCGGCATCCCGACCTTCGACAACCCCAACGGGCGCATGATGGAGGGGCCCGGCGGCGCGGCGATCACCGACATGCTGGTCCGCGACGGCCGGCGCGTCTCGCTGTTCCGCGCCTACGTCCATCCCTGGCTCGACCGCCCCAACCTGACCGTCCTCACGGACGCGCTCGTCCGCCGCGTGACCTTCGACGGCCGCCGCGCCACGGGGGTCGAGTTCGTCCACGCGGGCGCGGTCCGGACGGTCGGCGCGCGTGCCGAGACGGTCCTGTCGATGGGGGCGATCCACACACCCAAGGTGCTGATGCTCTCGGGGATCGGCGACCGGGACGAGCTCGGGGCGCTCGGCATCCCGTCGGCGCAGCACCTGCCCGGCGTCGGACAGAACCTTCAGGACCACGTGTCCTTCGGCTGCACCTGGGAATATGCCGACCCGATCGCGCCGCGGAACAGCGGCAGCGAGGCGACCCTGTACTGGACGAGCCGGCCCGGCCTCTCGGCGCCGGACCTGCTGTTCTGCCAGGTCGAGTTTCCGGTTCCGAGCGAGCAGACCGCGGCGCGCGGCGTTCCGGCCCAAGGCTGGACGATGTTCGCCGGCCTCGCGCAGCCCGCCAGCCGCGGCCGCCTGCGGCTGCGGAGCGCCGACATGGCGACGCCGCCGGTCATCGAGGCGAACTTCCTGTCCCACCCGGCCGACGTGACGGCGGCCGCGGCCTGCGTCGATCTCTGCCGCGCCCTCGGCAACGCGCCGGCGTTCCGCCCGTACGTGCGCGCGGAGGCCATGCCGGGTCCGCTGTCCGGCGCGGCGATGGCGGACTACATCCGCGATGCCGCCGTCACCTACTGGCACCAGAGCTGCACCGCCCGGATGGGCCGCGACGCGCTGGCGGTCGTGGACGGTGCGCTCCGGGTCTACGGCATCGACGGCCTGCGGGTCGCCGACGCCTCGATCCTGCCCCGCGTGACCACCGGCAACACCCAGGCGCCGTGCGCGGTGATCGGTGAACGGGCCGCCGAGATGCTGAAGCGCGCGCACGGCCTGTAACGCCCGTCGCCGCAGCGAGCACGATCGGCGGACCGGAGGGCTCGCTCAGGACGCCCCGTCGCGCGGACATCGCACCGGCCGAGCCGGGCGTCGAGCCCGTCCCCGGAATCGCGACGCACCGCGCGTCGCGGACGGTCCGATCAGGCCGCGTGTGACGGCCGGAAGCGCTGAGGTCCCCTGAGCCGCTGTCGAGGAGCGCCCGGGCGGAAGATCCACGGGCTCACGGCCGGGAAAGACACCGCGGATCCTTGCCCGGCCTCTTTCCGAGGATGCCGGGCCGTCCTGTTCGGGTGCCACGACGCGTCGTGGCGATCATCACTTCGGCGGTCGCGGATGGCTATCGACACGATTGAACACACGCTGCGCGCGATGGGAAACGCGGCGCGAGGCCTGGCCGCGGTCGGTGCGGCCCTGCGATTGCGGCAAGACGCGAAGGAAGGCGCGCGGGAAGGCGCGAGGGCGGTCGATCCCGAGGTGGCGCGCCGACTGCGCGATGTGGTCGCCGCCGTCATCCCGGGCGGCCTCGGTGAGCTCGAACCCGAGCAGGTGTCCGCGCTCCTGGCATCCGTCACCCACGCGCTCGAGGAGGCGCGGGATCTGCTGGATCACCCGGAGCGGCCGCCGGTCTGGCAGGTTCGCGATCCCGCGATGTTGCAGGCTCAAGGCCAGGCGTCGCGCAGCGTCGTGCGGCGCCTGGCGGCCTTGTCGACCGAGCGCCCGTCGCTCGCGGCCGCACTCACCGGGCGCTTCCTGGATGTCGGCACCGGCGTGGGCGGCATCGCGCTGGAGGCCGCGGCACGCTGGCCCTCGCTGCGGGTCGTCGGCCTGGACATCTGGGAGCCGGCCCTGGCCTTGGCGCGCGCGAACGTGGCGGCGAGCCCCTTTCACGGCCGTATCGAACTCCGTCTGCAGGATGTGACGCGGTTCGACGATTCGGCAGGCTACTCGCTGACGTGGCTTCCGGCACCCTTCCTCTCCCGGGACGCGGCCCGAGCAGCGCTCGATCGGCTCACGGCTGCGCTCGAGCCGCGGGGGTATCTGGTGGTCGGACTCTACGCTCCGCCGGCGGATCCCACGGCCGCCGCGCTCGCTGCCCTGCGGCTGGCCCGCAGCGGCGGACATCTGTGGGAAGGCGCGGCCATGGAGGCTGAACTTCGCGCACGCGCCTTCACCGCGGTCGAGACTTTCGCGGGCCAGCCGGTCACGCTCGTGATGGGGCAGCGCGCGTAGAGCGATCGCACGCGCGCGGCCAACGGCGCGGGCCGCCTGCCCGCCGCGGCGTCCGAGTTCGCGGTCGTCCCGACCGGTCGAGGTTCGGTCGAAGCCCGCACCCGAGCCCCCGCGAGGGATCCCGCGTCGAGCCCCGCGTCCGGGCTTCTGTGACCGGGATCACAGCGACCGGCCATCGGTCGGCGGCAGAGTGCCTTCACCCCAACAGGGAGACGCACGATGAAGATGATCTCGACGAAGATGTTGATGGTGGCGGGTCTCGCGGCCGCGACATTGGCCGGTGGTGCCGCCAGTGCCGACGCCCGCGGGTTTGGCCGTGGCGGTTTCGGACACGGAGGCTTCGGCCATCACGGAGGCTTCGGCCATCGCGGGTTCGGGCACGGAGGCTTCAGGCACGGCGGGTTCGGTCACCATCGCCATTTCTACCACCGTGGATTCCGTCGGCGCTTCGGCGGGTTCAGCTGGGGCTATCCCGCGAACAGCTCCTTCCTCGGCCCGAACTTCGGCGACTGCCGCGCGATCTACAATCCTGTCTTCTTCGGCCATGAGCGCGTGTGCGGCTAGCTGAGCGACCATCTTCGACGGATCGCGTTTCCGTCACGCGATCGGCCGCCGCTGCACGCGCGGCGGCGGCCGGCTGACCGACTCCATCCCGCAACCCCTCGCTCCGACGACGGGATCCGTGACGGCGACCCCAGCCCCATCCGTCCCGGGGATGCCGCCCGACTCTCGTGATCCGAGCCGCATCGGCCGCGGATCGAGCGACAGCTCGTAGCGGCCGCGAATTCGGACCTCACGTGCCGCCCTCGCTTGAGGGCGGCACGTGGGCGTGGTGAGGGTTGTCTCACCGAGGATGGTATCGGTGACGCGATCCGGGCGCGTCACGGCGCCCTGGCGCTGCGCCGAGGAGCAGGGCGATGGCGGTGGGGACATCGATGGGTGCAGGTCAGGAACGCGAACCGGCGACACGCCGCGCGGCCCCGGATTTCTACGACAGCCTGCCCCGGTTCACCGCCTTCTCCAGCCTCATGGATCCAGGCCTCTACCGGCCCCTGCCCGCGGATTGGTGGCTCGGCGTGGCCGATGTCGTCGGTTCTCGGCAGCAGATCGGGCTTGGCCGCTACAAGGCGGTGAATGCGGCCGGCGCAGCCATCATCACGGCGGTCTCCAACGCACTCGGCCGGCGCGAATTCCCCTTCGTCTTCGGCGGCGACGGGGCCAGTTTCGCCGTCGCCCCGGACAACGCGGACGCCGCGAGAGACGCGCTGGCGGCGACGGCCAGCTGGGTCCGCGAGGCGCTGCAACTGGAGCTGCGCACCGCTCTCGTGCCGGTCTCGGCCGTGCGCGATCGCGCGCTCGACGTGCGCGTGGCGCGCTACGCGCCCAGCGCCCACGTTTCCTATGCCATGTTCAGCGGAGGTGGGCTGCCCTGGGCAGAGGCGGCCATGAAGGCCGGCGACCACGCTATCGCACCGGCCGAGGCCGGCACCCAGCCCGACCTGACCGGCCTCTCCTGCCGCTGGCAGGAGATCCGTCCCCGGCACGAGCTGATGCTCTCGCTCATGCTCGTGCCCCAGCACAGCGGCGACGCGCCGGCCTTCCGGCAACTCGTGCAGGAGCTCCTGCAGAGGCTCGAGATCAGCGCCGAGGTCGCGCGCCCGATGCAGGACGCGGGACCGGAGATGCGCGGACCGTGGGCGGGACTGGACCTCGAACTGCGCGCGATGCCGGGCTCTCGCAGGAGCCGCTTCTGGGCCAAGTTCCGCCTCGCGGCGCGATCGATACCGGAATACCTGATCTACCGCACAGGCGCGCGGGTCGGCGCGTTCGATCCCGCCGTTCTGCGGCGCGAGATCGTGGGCAACACAGATTTCCGCAAGTACGATGACGCGCTGCGGATGACGCTGGATTGCACCCGCGCCTTCGCCGATCGACTCGAGGCGGAGCTCGCCGGCGCGGAGGCGCAGGGGATCTGCCATTTCGGCCTGCAGCGCCAATCGGCTGCGCAGTTGACCTGCATCAGCCCTCCGGTCCCCGGCAGCGGGCACATGCATTTCATCGACGGTGCCGGTGGCGGCTATGCCGCGGCGGCCGCGAATCTGAAGGGTCGCGCGGCCGATGGCGGTGCCTCGGCTCAGACCCGCCCGTGACGCGGCTCGGGACCGTGCCCGCTGCGGGACGGGGCGTGGGCGCGCGATGACGGGATCGGCAGGGCCGTTACCGGCCCGGGATCCCCGCCGGGTGGCCGGGATGGGCCCTGTGCCGGATGTCCGCTCCGAGGCGGCGCGGCCGGCTCTGCGCCCGGGACGAAGCCGGATCGACGGCCCGCGCGATCGTCCGTGTCGAGCCAGCCGCGGTAATGCACCACCAGCCCCACGCGTGGCAGGACGATCGAGACGTCGAAGCGGAACAACCCCGCCTCCTCCCACTCCCGGGCGGCGGTACGGGGTGCGAGCGCCAGCGGCAGGGGCAGCCGCGCAACGGACCAGCCGCGCAGCACCATGCGCAGGCCGCCGCCCTCGGGCGCGAGGTCGAACCTGAAGCGGAGCGGGCCGAACCGCTCCACGACGCAGCCGCGCTCTTCGGAGAACGCGCTCGTGAACCGGCGACCGGAGAACGCGCGCGTCCAGCGCTCCACCCCGCGCGTCTCGCTGAAGCCGACGTGGAGATCGTGCGCGCCCGCGACCGGCAATCCGAGGAGCGCCGCGAGGCCGCGCGCGACAGGGTGGCGGCCCCGTCGCACGACGGCGCGGCCGTGCGCCCCCGCCTCGCGCAGCACGCCGTGCAGGGCCGCGACGCGCGGCGCGAGTTCGGCGAAGCGCGGACCCAGGACGCGCGCGTAGAGCGCATCGGCCTGTCCCGACTCCCGCACGTCGTGGCGGATCGACAGGCGCGCGAAGCTCGGCTCGAAATCGGACAGGTCGAGCGCGGTCCCGGCGTCGCGCGCCCCGGGCGCGATCGCACCGTCCAGGATCCGCTCGGCCAGGATCGCCGCCGGCAGCACCGGGATCTCCGGGCCATGACCGTCGGCCGCCAGGAGGGTCCAGCGCCGTTCGACGCGGCGCCCTGCGGCGGTGCCGAACATCCGGACGACCATGCCGGACCGATCCGAGCCCCAGCGCGCGGTCAGCCGCTGCGCCAGGAGAAGCCCGCGCGCGAGCCCCTGCAGGGAGGGGATCCAGCCCCAGCGCACCGGCCAGCTCGCGCACCAGAGGCCGATCGTCTGCACCGCGAGTTCGGTCCCGGCCCTGAAGCTGACCGCCGGCCGGCCGGGAAGCCGATCGGGCAGGAGGTCGAGGTCCGGGACGTCCGCCAGGGCCAGCCAGCGGCGGCCGAGGGACGCGCCGTCGGACAGGGCGAAGCGCTCGCGCCGCAACGCCTGCCAGCCAACAGCCGCCGACCAGCGCTGTCCGCGCCAGAGCCGGATCGGCCGGCCCACGTAGCTCAGGATGGCCGCGGCGACCGACGTCCCGGCGGTCGCGCGGTTCGAGGCGCTGATCGCGATCTCCACGGCGGTGACCGCCTCCATCCCCTGCGCCAAGTGCCGGGCGACGGCACCGGACAGGGCGGGGACGCTCGATGCACCGGAGAGGATCGCGACGCCGGCCGCGCGTGCGGCGGCGTCGAGCTGGCCGATGCCGGTCACGAACGCCCGGCCGTCCGCGAGATCGAGGTACGGGATCGCCGCGGCGATACAGGCCCGGGGCAGAGCGTAGCCGCTGCCCTGGAAGGGGCCGGCCGCATCGATCACGAGGTCGGGACGGACGCGTTCCAGCAGCGGCGCGACGGCACCGTTGCGGTCGGCCTGAAGGGGACGGCACGGAGGATTGGCCGCGCAGAACGCCTCGGCCCGCGCCAGGCGGCGGCCGGCGACGACCACGTCGTGACCGGCCTCCGCGAGCCGCCGCGACAGGCGAGCCCCGAAGCCGCCGTACCCGCCGAAGACCAGGATCGTGCTCACGCCGCCTCTCCCTGCCCCGCCGGCTCGGCGTCCTGGAAGACCGCTTCCTGGTGGATCAGCCGCCCGAACCAGGGGTGGGCGATGTCGAGGATGAAGCGGAAGGCGCCCGGCGTCGCGTCACCGCCGGCATCGGCGTGGGTGACGGTGAGCGCGCCGGGGGTGAGCCAGCCCGGCAGGTGCAGGCGGCGCCCCAGGCAGGCGACGAAGTAGCGGTGGCTGCGAAACGTCAGCGCCCCGTCCTCGACCGCCACCGTGAGGCTCATGCCGACGCCGGCGCCGACATGCTCCTCCAGGCCGGTGGGACCGGCGAAGCGCTTGGCCGAGTGGATCACCTGCGGGAAGCCGGAGGCGCGGGCGTACAGCCGCGTCCAGACCTGACCGCCGCCATCCGGGTCCTCGGTGACGGTGACGACGCCGGCGCGGCCGGTCTGGCGTTCCAGAGGCAGCGGGCCGCCGACCAGCCGCGTCGCCTGCGCGACGAGCCAGCCGAAGCGGCTGACATCCATCGCGACGACGTGGCCGACATAGACCGCGCTCGCTCCCTGCGCGAGCCGCTTCCCGAAGCGGCGGCGCACGGCCGGCGACAGGCTCGCCCATGCGCGTTCCGGGATCAGGGCCCGGAAGCGCAGGTCCAGAAGGTCGCCCGGCTCGGTGAGCGACCGGGCGGGGGAGAACGCGCGGGACGGCCCCGCATCGGCTCGACGGACATGTCCCATCGCGGTCACCTGGGCCCCTCGATCGGTTCGGCTCCCTGAAGACGACCCTCGGATCGTCACTCAGCCTTGGCCGGCAGGAACTTCACGATCCGGCCGCCCAGCCGGATGAGCTTGGCCAGCGTGCCCCGGGGCACGTTGAGCATCTGGCCGTACCAGCGCTCCATCGACTCAGTGAAGTCGAGCATCGCGCGCAGGCGCCGCTTGGCGACCGCCCCGAGCGCCGGGTCCGCGTCCGCTTCGGCGACGCAGGCGCGCAAGGCCGCGATGGCGGGATCGATCTCGCGCTCCTTGCGGCCGGCGGCGATGCGCGTGACCATCTCCCAGAGGTCGGTCTCGGCGGCGAAGTGGTCGCGGCGCTCGCCCATCACGGGCACGCGGCGGATCAGGTTCCAGCCGAGCAGCTCGCGCAGGGAATTCGAGACGTTCGACCGCGCGATGCCGAGCATGCCGGCGATGTCCTCGGCGGCGAGAGGGCGCTCGGAGAGGTAGAGGAGCGCGTGGATCTGCGCGACCGAGCGGTTGACGCCCCACTGGCCGCCCAGATCGCCCCAGTGCAGCACGAAGCGCTCGACCGCGGCCGGCAGGGGACTCGGTATGTCTGTTATTTCTGTCATGACAGAAATAACAGACCAGAACGAACACGCTGTCAAGCGGCCGGGATCGCGGGCTGTCGACGCTCGGCCGGGTCCCGGTCGCGCCGCCAGGGCGGGACCGGGCATCCCGTCCCGCGCCTGACCGGGAACGGCGCCCGCGTCAGGCGCGGGGGCGCCTCGCCCCGCTCCGGCGCCGCGTGAGGCACCTCCATCGGGGCGGGCCGGAACCGCCCCGGTCTCCAGTCCCGGCGCGGGCGGCTACTGGCCGTGCCGCTTCAGCCACGCCTCCATGTCGGAGATCTCCTTCTCCTGATCGTCGATGATCTTCTGCGCCATCGCCTTGGTGGCCGGATCCTTGGCGTGCGTCAGCGCGACCTTGGCCATGGCGACCGCGCCCCTGTGGTGCGGGATCATGTGCCTGCGGAAGTCGACGTCGGCATCGCCGGTATAGGGGACGTCCATGTCCTTCATCATCGCCGTGTCAGCGGCCTTGAACGCCTTGGTCGAGGCGTCGTCCTTCGGGTTCGGCTTCATCGAGCCCATGTCCTTGCCGGACATGGAGCCGTGGTCGTGCATGCCCTGCGCCAGGGCCGCCCCGGCCAGCCCGGTCGACAGCAGGGCGGCGGCGAGAAGGGTGCGGAGGTGCGTCATGGATCGTTCTCTCCCGGTGGGGTCAGTTGAACTTGCCGCTGGCGGTCGCGCCGTCCGGGCCGGTGAGCTGCACCGCGCCCTTGGGGCTCGCGCCGAGCGCGGTCGCGGCCTTGCCGGTCATGCGGTTGCCGTCGGCGGGCTCGAGCGGCACGCGGGTCGGCTTGCCGCCGACGACGAGGATGGCGGTGCCCTTGAAACCGGCGGCCGGGACCGGCTTCTGGCCCTCGTCGGACAGGAACACGTCGACGGCCTCGCCCTTGGCGACGAGCTCGACGTGGAACCTGCCGGCATCCGTCACACGGCCACCGTGCTGGCCGGCGGTCTCGTGGGCGCAGACGGCGGACGCGGCGAGGAGGGCGGCGATCAGGGCCAGTCTCGGTAGGATCATCCCGGTTCTCCTGGGTTGTGCGGGTCAGTCGGGTTGTGCGGGTCAGTCGGGTTGTGCGGGTCAGTAGGCCTCGGCCGGGCGCGGGCGCGCGCCGTCCGGGGATGGGTGGGCCGGCGTGTCGGCGTGGAGGGCGCGCAGCCGCTCCAGGGGCGCGCGGCCGAAGCGCAGGAACAGGACGGGGGTCAGGACGGTGTCGAGCAGCGTCGCGCTGACGAGGCCGCCGAAGATCGTCACCGCCACCGGGTGCAGGATCTCCTTGCCCGGGCTCGCCGGGTCGTAGAGCAGCGGCACCAGCGCGACGCCGGCGGCGAGCGCCGTCATCAGCACCGGGGTGAGCCGCTCCAGGCTGCCGCGCACCACGAGGTCGGGCCCGAACGGCACGCCCTCGTGCAGCGACAGGTTCAGGTAGTGGCTGATCTTCAGGATGCCGTTGCGCGCCGTGATGCCGGTCAGCGTGATGAAGCCGATCATCGACGCCACCGACAGCGGCTGCCCGGCCAGCCACAGGGCGACCACCGAGCCGATCAGCGCCAGGGGCACGTTGCCCATGATGATCAGGGCGAGCGCCGCCGACCTGTAGCGGCTGAACAGGATGGCGAAGACGAGCGCCAAGGACACCGCGGAGAGCACCGCGATGGTCCGGCTGGCCTCCTCCTGCGCCTGGAAGGTCCCCTCCAGGCTGGTGAAGAAGCCCGGTGGCAGCGGCTCCTTCGCCACCGCCTCGCGGATGGCCGCCACGACGGTGGCCATGTCGCGCCCGCCGTCGGTGTTGGCCTGCACCACGATGCGGCGCCGGGCGTTCTCGCGCAGGATCTGGTTCGGCCCGTCCGTCTCGCGGATGTCGGCCACCTGGCGCGCCGGCACCCAGCCCGAGGGCGTCTCCAGAAGGAGGTCGCCCAGGCCCGCGGTGGTCCGGCGGTCCTCGGACAGGCGCAGCACCACGTCGAAGCGGCGCACGCCGTCGACCACCGTCGAGACCACGCGCCCGTTCGAGAGGCGGCTGATCTGCTCGACCACGGCCGCGGGCTGCACCCCGTAGAGGGCCGCCCGCGTGTAGTCGACGCGGACCTCGAGCTGCGGGATGCGGACCTGGCGCTCCACCTGCAGGTCGGCGAGGCCGGGGATCGCCGCCATCCGGTCGCGCAGGGCATTCGCGACCCGCCGCAGGGCGTCGAGATCCTCCCCGTACACCTTGAGCGCGATCTCGGCGCGCACGCCCGAGAGCATGTGGTCGAGCCGGTGCGAGATCGGCTGGGCGACGTTGACGGCGACCGGCAGGGCCGCGAGGCGCCCGCGGATATCGGCGACCAGCGCCTCCTTCGGGCGCTCGGCACCCGCGTCGAGGGCCACCTCAATCTCGGAGGCATGGACGCCCTCGGCGTGCTCGTCGAGTTCGGCCCGCCCGGTCCGGCGGCCCACCGTCCTCACGCCCGGGATGTCGAGCAGCAGCTTCTCGGCGATCAGCCCGACCCGGTTGCTCTCGGCGAGCGAGATGCCCGGGTTGAAGGTCATGTTGACCGTGAACGAGCCCTCGTTGAACGGCGGCAGGAAGGCCCGCGGCAGGGTCCAGGCCGCGACGCCGGCGGCGACCACCGCGACCGCGACCGTGCCGACGAGCAGGCCCTGGTGCCGGAACGCGACCCGCAGCAGGGCGGCGTTGCCGCGTTTGAGCCGCTTCAGGAGTCGGCTGTCGTGCTCCTCCAGCGTCTTCAGGCCGGGCAGCAGCAGGGACGCCAGCACCGGGGTCAGGGTGATGGAGGTGAGCAGGCTCGCCAGGATGGAGATGATGTAGGCCTCGCCCAGCGGGGCGAAGAGGCGACCCTCGATGCCCGAAAGGGCGAAGAGCGGCACGAACACCAGGATGATGATGAGCGTCGCGTAGACGATGCCCGAGCGAACCTCGTTCGAGGCCTCCACCACCACCTGGAGCACGCCTCTCGGGTTGCCCGCCCGCCGGTTGTCGCCGAGCCGTCGGTAGATGTTCTCCACGTCCACCACCGCGTCGTCGACGAGCTCGCCGATGGCGATGGCCAGCCCCCCGAGCGTCATCGTGTTGATGGACAGCCCGAACAGGTGGAACACCGCCGCGGTCGTCAGCACCGAGACCGGGATGGCCAGCAGCGAGATGGCCGTCGTCCGCACGTTCAGCAGGAAGGCCAACAGCACCACCGCCACCACCAGCACGGCCTCGACGAGGACGCGCGCGACGTTGCGGATCGAGGTCTCGATGAAGTCGGCTTGGCGGAACAGGACTCGGTCGGCCCTGATGCCGGACGGCAGGGTCGGGCCCATCTCCTTCAGGGCGGTCTCGATGCTGCGGGTGAGCCGCACCGTGTCGACGTCCGGCTGCTTCTCGACCGAGACGATGACCGCGGGCCTCGCCATGTAGCCGGCGTCGCCGCGCTTGACCTTCGCGGCGAAGGAGACCTCGGCGACCTGCCTCAGGTGGACGGGCGCGTCGTTGACCGTCGCGACCACCAGGCTGCGCAGGTCGTCGAGGCTCATGGTCCGGCCGATGTTCCGGATCAGGTACTCGCGCGCGTTCTGGTCGGTGAAGCCGCCGCCGGCGTTGGTGCCGAACCGGGCGAGCGCCGCCTCGAGCTGCGCGTTCGTGACGGCGAGCGCGCGCATGGCGGCCGGGTTCGGGCTGACCCGGAACTGGCGCACCTCGCCGCCGATGGGGATGACCTGCGCGACGCCCGGGATGGTCAGCAGCCGCGGCCGGATCGTGAAGTCGGCGACCTCGCGCACCTGCATGGGGGTCGCGGTGTCGCCCGTGACCGCCACCAGCAGGATCTGGCCCATGATCGAGGAGATCGGGCCCATGACCGGGGTCACGCTCCGGGGCAGTTGGTCCTGCACCAGGGCGAGGCGCTCCGCGACCTGCTGCCGGTTCCGGTAGATGTCCGTGCCCCAGTCGAACTCGACGTAGGTGATGGACAATCCCACGCCGGAGACCGAGCGCACCCGGGTAACGCCCGGCAGACCGTTCATCCGGGTCTCGATGGGGTAGGTGACGAGCTGCTCGACCTCCTGGGGCGCGTAGCCCTCGGCCTCCGTCATGATGGTGACGGTGGGCTTGTTGAGGTCGGGGAAGACGTCGACGGGCAGCTTGGTGGCGGTGAAGGCGCCGTAGAGCACGAGCACCGCGGCGAGCGCGAGGACGAGCAGGCGGTTGCGGACCGATTGTCCGACGAGGACGGTGAACATCGGCGGATTCCTCAGCGGACCTGGTCGAGGAGTTCGGCGCCCTGCGTCACGACCCGCTTGCCGGGCCCGACCCCCTCCGCCACCAGCACCCGGCCGCCGTCGAGGGGCTCGACGCGGACCGGCCGCGCCTCGAAGCGCTCGGCGGTGGTGTGCTCGTAGACGACGTCCTGCCCGTTCCCCGCGCGCACGACCGCCGCGCGCGGCAGCGCCAGCCCGGCCTGCTCGGTGTCGGTCCCGGCGAGCACGGTGACGAACTGCCCGACCCGCAGGCCCGAGGCGTCGCCCTGGACGGCGAACTGCACCGGGATGGCCTGGTTGCGGTCGGCGAGGCCCGAACCCTGGTAGGCGAGCTTGAGGGTCCGGCCGTCGGCGAGCCGTGCCGTGGCGTCCTGCGCCGCCGCGAGGGCGTCGAAGCTCAGAGCCTCGACCCAGAGGCGGCTCGGATCGACGACCTGGAAGACCATCTGCCCGGGTGTGGCCATCTGACCGGCCACCGCCGCGGCCTGCGCGACGACGCCGTCGACCGGCGCGACGAGCGGTTCCGGCTCACGCCTGATCCTGTCGAGGGCCGTCCGTCGGTCCTGCAGGCCCTTGAGCTCGGCCAGGGCGTCGTCGAGCTGGGTCTGGGCCACGGCGCCGGTCAGGGCGAGCCGCCTGTAGCGGTCGACCCGGCGCTCGACGATGGAGATCTGCTGGTCGAGATCCCCTTGCGTCTGGCGCATGTCGGAGACGTCGACCGCCTGGATCGGCGGTGTGACCGTGGCCAGGATCTCGCCCTTGCGCACCCGCGTGCCGAGGCGCGGGAACAGTCCCGAGGGCGGAGGCGACAGGCGACCGCCGACCGAGGACTGCACGACGCCGCTGGCGTTCGGGTCCGGGATGATGCGGCCGGGCAGCTCGACCGAGCGGTGGAAGCTGCCCCGCTCGGTCACCGTCGTGCGCAGGGCGAGCAGGCGCTGGGTGGGCTTCGGAACGAAGACGGATCCGTCGGGCAGGCGCTGCGCGAGGTCCGACGCGGACGGCGCGGCCGGGCGCGTCCCGGTCAGCGCGGCCCCCCGCACGGGGGCTTCGCGGTCGTCGTCGCCGTGCGCGAAGGCGGCGGTACCCAGAACGAGGGTGATGCCGACGGCGATCAGCGCCGCCGTCGGGACGCCGCGGCGGCCCCGCGCGAGGGCGGTGACGAGGACGCCGAGCAGGAAGGCGACCGCGCCGACCAGGATCGGGTCCCCGGCGCCGAGGCGCTGGCGGACGCCGCGGGCGACCTCCGAGACGCGCGCGAGCGCCGCCCGTGCCGCGGCCGGCTCGGCGGGAATTGCGGCGCCGGCATCGGCCGGCACGGTCACCGTGACCGGCAGCACGTCGACCGCATCGCCGGCGGTGACCGTCGCGACGAGGTCGTGCCGGCCGGCCCTCGACAGCCACGGAGCCGGCAACGTGTAGCCGCCCCCGGGCGTGGCGCTGGCGGTCCTCGGGCCCTCGGGGGTCTCGACCTCGATCATCGCGCCGGTCACCGGCTCGTTCGTCCGGAAGCGGTCGAGGAACAGGGTCAAGGCGCCGTCGCGCGGGATGGCGACCAGCTCGAAGGCGTCGGAGAAGGCCTCGCCGCGCGGGGCGATGGTCTTCGAGACGGGGGGCGGGGCGGCGCCGTGATCGTGGCCCTCGTGGGCGCGGGCGGGCCCCGCCGGGACGGCGGCGAGCAGCGCCACCGCGCCGAGGGCGGCGGCAAGACGGGTCGACATGGAAACGGTATCCTCGCGATGGGGATGCCGGGCGCGGCCACGGGCGGGCGCACCTCGGGCGTCGCGCGCCTCGGGCGCGCCTCATCTCACGCGCGGGTTCGTGGGGGCTCGGGCAGGGCCTCGGGGCCGCGGCCGGTGCGGCCGGCGACGTCGCCCGGGACCAGCGTGACGGCGCCGAACAGGTCCGGCGACAGGCCAGGGGGCCCCCCGAGGACGCCGGTGGCGCAGCAGGCCATCGTCCCGCAACAGCGGGTCTCGCGGCCCGGACGACAGCACCCGTCCTCGGTCGGCTCGACGCGCGCCGCCGCGACGGTGGCGCGGGCGACCTTGGACCATGCCGGCGCCGCCGACCGGGCGGCGGGCGTCACCGGTACGGACGCGGCGACCGGGGCGACCGCCCTCGGCTGCGCCGCGGCCGCGCGGTGGCCGTGGTGGGCATGGCCCTCGTGGGCCTGGGCGGCGGACGGCGCGACGTAGGCGATGATCGCGAGGATCATCGCCGCCATCAGGCGCAGGATCTGCCGGTCCGGGCTCATGGGTACGGGATTACACCGGTTCTGGCGGCGGGACCATGTCCGCGGCCGGAACGTGGACGCCGAAGTGCGATTCCGGTCGCTGCGGCGCCACCTCGGGCCGCCGCGAGCAGGGGCTCGGCCGGGAGGCCGGCCGCGGTGACGCGCTTCGTCGTCAGGTCGACCTCTATGTCGACCTCGATCCGGGCGCCGGGCGCGACGGCCTGCACGGCGCGGGTCACGGACCCGGCGCAGCCGCCGCGCCCCGTCTTCCCGACCTCGAAGCGGACCATGCGGCTCTCCTTCCGACGGCGTCTGGACGAGATGGGGCTTCCCACCGTTGGAAGGTCAAGGTCCGAGGTTTGCCCAGCTTCGCGCCCATCGAAGGCCGAGACTCGTCCGGTGCCATCCCGCCCGGCCGGGATGGTATCCTGCGCCGGTCGTCCCACGCCCGGCCTCGCCGACCTCGAGCGGAGCGGATCAGTCCCGCGAGCGCCCCTGGCCCGCTCCGCCTGTTCGCGAGGACGTGACGGATGCGTTCCTGGCACGACCTCCCGCGAACCGCGGAAACCGGTTGGGTCATCCTGGTGTGCCTGCTGGTAAGCTTGGTATTAGGCTCGGCGGTGTTCCTCCCGGACGGCATCCGGACGCTGCTCGACCCCGAGGTGCCCGGTGCCGGTCGTTGGACGCCAGCCACGCCCGCCCCTTCGCGACACGCCCGGACCCAGGCCGCCCATGACCGACGCCTCATCGTCCGCTGAGCCCGGGCGGCCCGAGTCCGCGTCCGCACGCGCGCCCGGTTCCGTGGGAGAGGTCTTCCGCGCCTTCCTCAAGCTCGGATTGACCGCGTTCGGCGGCCCCATCGCGCACCTGGGCTACTTCCGCGACGAGCTGGTCACCCGGCGCCGATGGCTGGACGAGCGCGGCTATGCCGATCTGGTGGCGCTGTGTCAGTTCCTTCCCGGGCCCGCCTCCAGCCAGGTCGGGTTCTCGCTCGGCGTGCTCCGCGGCGGCGGCCTCCTGGGGGGGCTCGCCGCCTGGGCGGGGTTCACGCTGCCCTCGGCCCTGCTGCTCCTGGCCTTCGCCTACGGCGCCGCGGCCCTGTCGGGTCCGGTCGCCGACGGCGTGATCCACGGTCTCAAGCTCGTCGCCGTGGCGGTCGTCGCGCAGGCGGTCTGGGGGATGGCCCGCTCCCTGGCACCGGACCGGCCGCGCGCCGGCATCGCGGTGGCGGCCCTGTTCCTCACGGTGTTCGTCGCGGGCTCGGTCGGGCAGCTCGGCGCCATCGCCCTCGGTGCCCTCGCCGGGCTCGTCCTCTGCCGGGCGGCACCGCAGGCGCAGGCGGGGCACCTCGCGGTCCCAGTGTCCCGGCGGGCCGGCGCCGCGGCGCTGGTCGCCTTCGCCCTGCTCCTCGTCGTGCCCCATCTGCTCGTCGCCGGCCTGCCATCCCAGGGCCTGGCGCTGTTCGACGCCTTCTACCGCTCCGGCTCCCTGGTGTTCGGCGGCGGCCACGTGGTGCTGCCGCTGCTGCAGGCCGAGGTGGTCGCGCCGGGCTGGGTCGGCCCCGGCACCTTCCTCGCCGGGTACGGCGCCGCCCAGGCCGTGCCCGGCCCGCTGTTCACGTTCGCGGCCTACCTCGGCGCGGTCGTGGGGCCGTCGCCCCACGGCGTGGTCGGCGCGGCCATCGCGTTGGTCGCGATCTTCCTGCCGGGCGTGCTCCTGGTCTACGGCACGCTGCCCTACTGGGACACGTTCCGGACGCGTCCGCTGGCCCAGGCTGCGATGCGCGGGACCAACGCGGCGGTGGTCGGAATCCTCGGTTCCGCGCTCTACGATCCCGTCTGGAGCAGCGCGGTCGGCAACCCGCGCGATTTCGCCGTGGCCGTGCTGGCGTTCGTGCTGCTGACGGTCGGTCGGGTGGCGCCGTGGATCGTCGTCGCGCTCACGGCCCTGGGCGGTGTCGCCCTCGCCTCGCTCTGACCGGAGCCGCCCTGACCCGATCGGCCCGCTCGACCCGGCCGACCTGAACCCGACCGACTTGGACCCGACCGACCTGGACCCGACCGACCTGGACCCGACCGACCTGGACCCGACCGACCTGGACCCGACCGACTTGGACCCGTCCTGGCCGGTGCGAGCGAGAGGATCGGCTTCGACCGAGGGAGCCGGACATGCGGCGCGGTCGGAAGACGAGCGCGGAGCAGGCGGTGCTGACGCTGCGCCGGATCGCGGTGCGGAACGGAACTGCCCCGTCCCCGTCGCGGAGCTTCGCTTCGGCTGCGCGCCCAGACCGGCGGCATCGCCGGCGGCCTCGGCCCCGGCCGCGACGGGCGGGCCCTGTGGGCCTGGAATGCGTCACAGGGCCCGCCACCTTCGAGGCGCCTCGGCTACGGCTTGTTGGCGGGAGCCGGATTCGTCGTCGTGGCCGGAGGCGCAGGGTTCGCCGGCGCCGTGCCGGCGGGAGGCGGAGGCGGCGGGGGGGTCTCGGCCTTCTTCTCGTCCTTGCAGGCCGTGAGCGCGAGCAAGCCGACGAGCGGCAGCAGATAGCGAATTCGCATGAGCGTTCCTCCTGTCTGGGCGATGTAGGCGATGAGGAACGTCACCCGGCCGCTGTTCGATCCAGCGCGCAGCGAGACCGGCCACGCAGCCGATGCCGATTCATCGCGGGTCTCGTCGCGGCGAGGCACGGCCACCGGCCCGATCCCGCGGGCCGGCAGGTCGGAACGACGCGGAGCGGACATCGCGAGAGCCGGCCTCGGGTCGGGAAGAGGCGCGGCGGCAACGTCCGCGACCCTGGAACACCGCGCGGAGGCGGACCGTCGCGAGACCACCCGCATGCGTCACGCGCGCCGCCGCCGGTCGCAGCGGCATCCGGCAGCACGCCGCCTCACCGCTTTCGGCTATACTGCGCCGTGAAGCGCGTGCGGCGGCCTCCGGTGGCGAGGATCCGGACGGCCTCGCGTCGATGTCGCTCCTGCCCGCCGCCCCATCCTGGAAGCGCTGCCGATGCCGAATCGAGTCCAGTCGGCCTTCCGCGCGGCCGCCGAGTTCGGCGTCGGCCTGGTGGCGGCCTGCAACCGGCTGCGGCTGCCCAGGGCGGCGAATCCCTTCGTCGTCGGTGTCCACGCGCCGATGCGCGCGGAGCTGACGCTGGAGAACCTGCCGGTCACCGGGACGATCCCGCCCGGCCTCGACGGCCTCTATCTCAAGATGGGGGCGAACCCCGTCCGCGCGGCGACGCGGGGCCACGACTGGTTCCTCGGCGACGGCATGGTGCACGGTCTCGCGCTCGAGGGCGGCAGGGCGCTGTGGTATCGCAACCGCTGGATCGGCTCGCGCACGGCCGCCGCGGCGCTCGAGCGGCCCGCGGCGCCCGGGCCGCGGCGGGGCGGCAACGACACCGTCAACACCAACGTCGTCGCGATCGGCGACCGGATCTTCGCGGTGGTGGAGGCCGGCAGCTTCCCGGTCGAACTCTCGCCCACCCTGGAGGCGCAGCGCTACAACCCGTTCGACGGGACGCTGGCCGGCTCCTTCAGCGGGCACCCGCACCGCGACCCGCTGACCGGCGAGACGCACGCCGTCGCGTACGACGGCCGCGTCTGGGACAGCGTGCGCCACGTCGTCCTCGCCCCGAGCGGGCGGGTCGTGCGCGATGTGCCGGTCGCGGTCGCGCACGGCCCCTGCATCCACGATTGCGCGATCACGGCGCGCTTCGTGATCGTGCTGGACCTGCCGGTCACGTTCTCGTTCCGGGCCCTGCTCGCCGGGTACCGCTTCCCGTTCCGCTGGAACCCCGGCCACGGGGCCCGTGTCGGCCTCCTCCCGCGTCAGGGCGACGGCGCCGACATCGTCTGGTGCGCCGTCGAGCCCTGCTTCGTGTTCCACACCGCCAACGCCTACGACGACGCGGACGGGCGGGTGATCCTCGATGTCGTCGCCTACGGGACGGTGTTCGCCTCGGCCGGCGGCGGGCTCGACGCGCCGGGCCGGCTCGAGCGCTGGATCATCGACCCGTCGACGGGTCGGGTCGAGCGGCGCGTGATCGACGCGGCGGCGCAGGAATTCCCCCGCATCGATGAGCGGCGCCTCGGGCAGCGCCACCGCTACGTCTACACGGTCAGCGTGCCGGCCGACGGCAACACGCAGCTCGCCGGTGCGACGCAGCTCTACAAGCACGACCTCGAGACGGGCGCGCGCCACATGCACGACTTCGGTCCCGGTCACGTCCCGGGGGAGTTCGTCTTCGTGCCGGCGCGGACCGGGGCCGATGAGGACGAGGGCTGGCTCGTCGGGCTCGTGATCGACACCGCCGGCGACGTGACCGACTTCACCGTCCTCGACGCGCGGGCGTTCGACGCCCCTCCCCTCGCCCGGATCCGCCTCGGGCACCGGATCCCCCCGGGCTTCCACGGCAACTGGTTCCCGGCGCGCGCGCCGGCCTGAGAGACCGGGCGCGGTCCCGGTGACGGCCGAATCCGGACCGATCAGGCCGCGGCGGTCCAGCCGACCACCGCCGTCACGGGGTCGCCGGGCCCTCCCGCGGGCTTGAGGACGCGCCGCTCGACGCGGGCGAAGCCGGCGCGCTGGAGGTACAGGCCGACGAGCTGGGCATGTCCCCCACCGTCGAGGGCACTCCAGATGGCCACCGCCTTGGTCGGGAAGCAGCGGTTCGAGAAGCTGATCACCGCCGGAGCGCCGGGGCGCAGCACGCGCGCGACCTCGGACAGGACGGAGACGGGGCGCTGGAGATACTGGACCGAGACGCAGATCAGCGCGGCGTCGACGCAGGCCGTGTCGAGCGGCAGGCGCGGCTCGGCGTTGAGGTCCTGCACGAAATGCCGGGTCAGGCGCGGGTTGGCGGCGAGTTCGGCGGCGTTCAGGCCGTGACCGGTGACGCTGGCATACGCGACCTCGTCCGGCAGGTGGCTGACCCAGCTCGACATCAGGTCGAGGACGTCGCCGCCCGCCGGCACGATCGCCCTGTAGAGGTCGGTGACCGCCGCGACCGCGGCGGCATCGATATGGGTCACGAAGCGCGGTTGCGCGTAGAAGGCGGGATCGGGATCGCGGTCGTGCTTGGCGAACGCCTCCGGGGGAAAGTCCGGCAGATCCTGGGTCATTGTAGCGCGCTTCCGGATCTGACGGCGCGCCGGCTCCCAGAGCCGGCGCGCGAACCGTGGATTGCGTGCGCGTGTAGAGAGAGCCGGGACGCCCCGCGGCCAGGTGTTCACGTCGCCGCATCCGCGCCATGGCGCGGACGGCATCACGGGTCGGAGCCGACGTTGCCGCCGCTTGTCCGCCCCGCTGGCGCGGCCCTCCTCATCACGCGCGACCGGCCGTCGACACTGCCGGAGATCGGGCGGCCGAACGCGGGACCGCACGGGAACCGGCAAGCCGCTTCGTCCGAGCCGTTCACGGGAAACGCCACGCGAAGTTTCAGGATAAATAATCGCCGCACAAATCGGCGTGAAACGCGCAATTTCTCAATGTACTTGTCATCGACACGTCGATGGCGTACAGATATGAAATCGATTTTTGGCCAGGTATCCGGCCGTATCGCCTCAACAGGGCGAGCGTTCTGCATCTCTCCCATTTTCGACATCCGGCGACCGGGCGCGTGTGATCCATGCGCCCGCCCTATCTATTTGCCTTCACTGACATGGAATACCTATGACCATCGGCACCGTTAAATGGTTCAACGACACCAAGGGCTTCGGCTTCATCCAGCCGGATGACGGCGGCAAGGACGTGTTCGTCCACATCTCGGCCGTCGAGCGCGCCGGCATGCAAGGCCTGAACGAGGGCCAGAAGGTCTCCTACGAGATGGAGACCGACCGGAGGACCGGCAAGCAGTCGGCCGGCAGCCTTCAGGCGGCCTGAGTCTCACGCGTCCACTCGTGACGCGCTTCGAAGCCGTTCCTACGCGGAGCGGCTTCATCCATGTCTCGCCACCGGGGGCTGACGTCCGGTGCGCCCACGGAGAGTTCGTGAAGCCTTTGAAAACCGATCACCTCGTCGATCGTCTCGCGGAGACGGCCAGAGCGCGGCAGGCCACACTGGCCCGGTTCCGGGCACGCCCGGCGGCCGATGATCCGGTCGTCCTCGCTCGGCAAGCCGCGCGGCGCGCGGTCGTCCAGGCCCGGGACCTGCGGGCGACCGAACGGGAAGCCGTTCGTCTGGCCGCCGAGATCGAGCGTGAGGCTGAGGTCCAGGCCGCGCAGGCCCGCGCCGAGGCCGAGTCCGACCGTCTGGCCGCCGAGAAGGCGGAGCAGCAGGTTGCCCGCGCCGCCGAACATAAGGCGGCACGCGACGCGCGATTCGCGGCCCGCAAGGCGCGTGCACGCCGCTAGCACGCCGCTAGGCCGAACCCAGCCCGCGCGCGCCATCACTCCGGAGGACGACCCATGTCTCACAAGTTCAAGATCGGCCAGCATGTCCGGCAGCTGGGGATCAGCTACGCTGGCAGTAAGAGCACCGTCGACGGCCTCTTCGAGGTGGTCCGCCTGACGCCGGACGACCGTTCCGGCGAGCCGACTTACCGCATCAAGTCCGCGAGCGGCGAGCGCGCCGTGCGGGAAGGCGAACTCACGCCCGCCTGAACCGTCTCGGGCGGGCGGGAGCGGGGGACGACGCGACGTCCCGTGACGCGCATCCGCCATGGTGCACCGGCCCGGCGGAAGGCGTCCGGATGGACCGAGATCGAGGCCCTTGCGATCCATGACGACGACGAAGGACATCCACCCGGCCGATGCGGCGATGATCGAACCCAATCAGACGGCCTTCATCCTCAAGGTGACGCGGCCCGACGACGCGGAGCTGTCGGGCCGATTGGTCATGTTCTACGCCGCGATTACCACCTCGGAGGACGAGGCGCTGGCCATCGTGCGCCGCGCGGTGAAAGCCGATGCGGAGGTCGAGCCGACGGGCGTCCGCCTCTCTCAGCAGACCGCCAGCGCACTCGATCTGGAAGCGGGCCTCGCGCGGGCGCTCTGACACGGCGGCCCCCTGGCCCGGCCACACCGCGGGATCGCGCGGAGAAGCCGAAGTGCGACCCTCGTGACCCACGAGGTCTTCCAGCCGCGCCGATCCCCCGAGCCGATCTGCGGCCGCGACCGGGGTCACGGCCGCGTTGGACCTCCGGGCAGGACAGCGCGTTGTGGCAGGCGGCGGTGAGCGGAGGACGTCTGCCATGAACATCGAACGCTTCGCGGAAACCGAGACGACGCTCGCCGTCGCGGACCGCCTCTGGCGCGCCGAGATGCGTCGCGCCTTCGGACCCGATGCGGTCCTGCTCCACGGCTTCGGCGCGGAGCGTCAGGGCGCACCGGGCACGCGGTTGCGCACGGCCTTCGAGGCGAGACGGAGCGCGATCGCGGCGTGGCGGCACGCGCGGCGCCCGGCCGCCTGAGCCACCCGCCTGCGGGATCGGGCGCCGCTTGGCACGGCCCGTCGTCGAAGCGCCCGGCACGCGCCGGGAAGACGCCGTTCCTGGCGCGCAGCACCCGCCGCCCTCTCGGTCCGGCCCGATCGCGGAGCGGCATCCCGGACGGGGGACGTGAACAGCGGCCGCCGGCACGGTATGAGGGCGATGCGGCTCCGCGGGCTGTGCAGCGACCGACGGTTGCGCAGCCCCCTCGCCTCTCCGAGATCAGCACCATCGCCGCCGCACGACGGCAATCGAGGACAGACCGATCGCAAGCGAAGCACGAGCCCGCGGCGTCCCGAGCCGGGATGCCCCGCGCGTTCCCGAGCGCACCGTCCCCGACCGGTCATGCGGTTCCTGCACGGTGTGCTGCCGTGCTCTGGCGATCCCTGCCCTCGACAAGCCGGCAGGGATCGTGTGCCGGCACAACACCGGAACGGGCTGCGGGATCTACAGCGAACGCCCGGAGGCCTGTGCCCGGTGGTACTGCCTCTGGCGCAAGATCGACGTCCTGCCCGACGCGCTCAGGCCCGATCGATCGGGCGTGATGTTCTCACTGGATATCCGCTCGCCCGCGGCCGCTGTGGCGGATGCGGTCTGCATCGTCGGGCGTGCAGTCGAGGGCGTGCACGCCTTCGACCGGCCGGACGTGATCGAGGCGTTCGCCATGTTCGTGCGCGAGGGCTCCTGGCCCGTGTGGCAGGCGACCGAACACGACACGACCCTGGTGCATCCGGGTCCGCAGATTTCTCCGCCGTGACCGTCGGCTGTGCGGGCACGGCCGGGTGCCGGGACGCGCGACGACTCGGTGGGCGCGCGGCGTCCGGCCCCCGTCCCGGCATACCGCGGCGGTAGGCCGGGGCTCCTAATTGTCTCCGAAGTCGTATTTTTAAGATCAGGGCGCGACGCGATGTGCTATGTATCCGCACGGGCACGCATTCGCCGCCCGCTCAGGAGATTCCGATGACCATCGTCCGGTGGCTGATCTCCAGAACGATCCAGTTTTTTCTTGGCAGCGCGCAGGAGCGCAGGTCCGATGCGATCGCCAAGCGAAAGGAAGCCGGGACCTTCGAGGGGGCATCGGCGAGCAAGGGCCGGGATTTCGAAGCCAACTACGCCGCGGCAGCTCAGCTCCTCAGAACGCGGATCGATCGGGAATTCCCCGACGCCTACTACGCGCGGCTGAGTTCCGGGAGAAACAGCTCCTACGATTACGGGCAGGATCGCGCGCTCGCCATCGACACCATGTCGATCGCCATAGCGATGGCGTTGCGGAACGGCGCCACCGTTCCGCAGGCGGCCGCGGCCGGGGCGGCGAGTATCGGCATCTGACGGGAGGCGCGGGACATTCGTGCCTCGGAGGACCGGGTCGCGCTTCCGCGGTCGCTCGGCCAGCGGCGGCGCGTCACGCCGTCGTGGCACCGGCCATGTCGCGGGTCCGCTCGATCATCGCGAGGAGGACCGTGTGAAAGGCTTCCTGCTCGCGCGAGCAGGAGCCCGCCCGCGTCGCGCACGCGAGTTCGGCACGGAGCCCGTCGAGGGCCGCCGCGCGTCGCTCCGCACCGTCTTCACGCAGGACGAGTCGCAGCAGGATATCTTGGGCGGCCGCGAGATCGGCCGGGTCCGCCCGGACGATGAGCGCTCCCAGAGCCTCCAAGCACGTCTCACGATCAGTCATGCGCACATCCATCAGGGAGCGAGCGGCAGAGACGACGTCGGCATCAGGCCCTCGACGCGCAGCTTCAATCGAGTGGCCCTGATCGTCTCGATGGAGCGCCACGAAATATTCCGGGCCAGGCCCTCGGTTTCCAGATCCGTGAGCTGATCGATCAGCCGCCCGCTCTCGAGGAGGCCGGGTCGCTGCGCCATACGGACGACCAACCTGGTCAGCTTTCGCATCACCGGGCACGGCCGGGGTTGGCCGGGCTCTACCAAGCGGCTTGGCCGTGACGCGCGAACATCAGGTCAGACCTTCCGGGGCGGTTTCGTGGCCGCCGCGACGGAGCCCTTGACGGAGGGCGCCGACGCGTTGGTCTTGGGCACAGACTTCTTCGGCTTCTTGGCTTCGCGATTTCCGCGCTTCTGTTCCGCTGCCATGATCTCGCTCCTGGATACGGTGACAGCCCCGACGACGTCGTCCTCACCGTTCGGGCGTCGGCTGGTCTGGAAGCAACCGGATCGCGGTCGCGACGGGGGTCTCGAACAGGCCGAAGACGGCAACGAGGCGGTCGCTTGCCCAGAGTTCGGCATGATGCCCCGCGATCAGACCCGCTGCCTGCCGCTTGGCGTCGCCGTCGTTGCGCGCCGTGATGACGCAAGTCGTGAGCACGCCACCGGTCGGGGCGAGCCGGTGGACCTGATAGGCGCGGCGCGCGTGTCGTGAGCGCGGCTTGGCGGGAAACGTGATGAGGTCTGCCACGCGCGCCTGTCCGTTGCAGGCGGGGGCATGGACCCTCAGCCACCGGAGCCTGGATCAACCGATCCGGTGATGGCAACACTCTGCGCTCTCACGGCCGACAAAGATAGCCCTGACCGGACGGGCGTCCCGCCCGGCGCGCGACGCGGCGGGCCCGCTCGAGACCTGCGCCCAGCGCCCGTTGGATGATCGGGACGGGCGCGAGCGCGCCGACCGGTTGCGATCGAAGCGGTCTGTCCCGTGATCCGGCCGGGCCGATGCGGCCGACCGGCCGGCAACATTCAGGGTCTGGCACCGGCGGCGCGCGCGTGCTCCAGGAAGAAGCGGATCATCTCCTGGCTCGCGTCCGGTCCGCGCGGGTCGGTGAACGAGCCGGCCGGGCTGCCGCCCGACCACGCGTGCCCGGCTCCGTGCAGAACCCACTGCTCCACGATGGCGCGGCCGGACGCGTCCGAACGGACGGTGCGGGTGTAGTCCACCCCGTCCGGTGTCCGGCCCTGGGTCACCGCTGTGCGGAGTTCCGGGTCCGACGGCCCCTGCGCGGCCACGCGATCGCCGTTGGCCGCGTGCACCGTGCGGTCGCGGTCGCCGTGGAACACGATCAGCGGCACGGCGTGGCGTTGTCCCGTCGCGCGCGCGCCGTCCCCCTTCATGGCCGCGAAGGCCGAGGGCACGTCCCGCGCGGAGCCGCAGGCCAGACCGGAATGGACGCCGATCGCCGCGAACAGGTCGGGGTAGGTCATCGCCAGGATCGCGGCGGCGGCCCCGCCCGCCGACAGGCCCGCCGCGTAGACCCGCCTGTCATCGGCCGAGAACTCCGCGATCACCTGCCGGACGATGCCGGCGATCAGGGCGGGCTCGCCGCCCTCCCGCTGCTGGTCACCGGGCTCGTACCAGTTCCAGCACCGCTGCATGTTGGCCGAGCGCGGCTGCTCCGGATAGACCACCAGGACGCTGCGCGCCTCCGCGACCGCGTTCATCCGCGTGCCTGCGGCGAAGTCGTCCGGGTTCTGCGTGCAGCCGTGCAGCATCACCACGACGGGCAGAGCCTGGCCGGTGTAGCCGCTCGGTACGTAGACCTTGTAGTTTCGGGTCCCGGCCGCGCCGGTGAAGGTGCGGGCCTCGAAGCGTGCCCCCTCCGGAAGCCGAGGCGCGGCCGGCGTCGCGCCGTCCCGCCCGTCGCGATCCGCACCGATGCCGGCCTTCGCCAGCGCCTCCTGGACGGTGCGCATCACGGTGCCGGCGATGTTGCCCGCGGATCCGGCGTGGGGATGGCGGCCCGGACGTTCTCCGGCCGTCTCCGGCGCGACCCAGGCTTCGCCGGGAGCGGAGGGCGCGACCATGTCGAGGATGTCGGCCGCGTCCGCGCTCGGCGCACCCGTCTCGGCGGCGCTCCGGGCCGCCCCCGACCACAGCCTGAAGGCGGCGGCCTGGCGCTCCTGAAGCCTGGCCATCGCCTCCGCGGCGCGGGCGGCACGGGCCGGGTCGACCTTTGGGAACGCGAAGCGCGTGAAGGCGGTCTTCGTGGCGTGATCCATCGGACGGGTCCTGGCTGAGTGGGAAGCGGGCGCGGCGGGGTCCGGCCGCGTCGGCGGGGAGAGGTGGCGCCGTCAGGCCGTCCGGTCGGCGAGCGCCGCCTTGACCGCGGGACTGGCCTGGAAGGCGCCGAGCACCTCGACCGAGGCGATGGCGGCGCGCGCCAGTTCGGGCGTGACGTCGAGGGCGATGCTGGCCAGCCCGAGCACCTGGATGTGCAGCGGCGCGCCCGCGTCGCGCGCCGCCTCGAGCGCCTGCTTCGTGTAGTGCGACAGGCCGAGGCTGAGCTGCTTCCGGCTGACCGATTGCCTGACGGCCTCGCCCTGGCGCTCGATCTGATTGCGCACGGCGGTGCGGATGAAATCGGCACGGTTGGCGTAGAAGCCGTCGCGCACCATCAGGTCGATATGGCCGAGGTCGACGAAACCGAGGTTGAGCGTGATCTTCTCGCTGTCCGGCAGCCTGGGTCGCAGATCGTGCACCTTGTCGGCCATGAAATCCATCCATACGCCATCCGGTTGGATGGTCTGTAGATGGTGTGGAGATACGGCGGCGCAAGGGTTGCCGGTGATGACTCCAATCGGAGGGGCCGATCGCGACGTCTTCGAGGATGCGCGGAACTGCCTCGAGGACAGGAACAGCGCCGCGTCGGATCGAACCGTGGCAGGGCGCGGCCCTGCTAGGTCTCGCCGCGAGAAATCGATTCCGGATCCGGACGGGTCGTCAGGTTTGAGGCCGGCGCGCGATCGGTGCGGCCTCGTCCCATTCGCGATCCTGCCCCGCCAGCAGGGCGGCGCGACGGGCCGCCGCGCTCGCGGCGTCGCACGACGGTGCCGCCCGGGCCTCCTCCAGGGGACGCGGAGGAACCGGATCGGGCGCCCGAGCGAGGCGGGTGAGCGTGGCGACGACGTGGTCCACGTCACCGGATGTCACGGCGCCTGTCCGGAGGAGCCCGAGACGCGAACACGTGGCGATGTCCGCACAGGATGCGTCCGCGAAGCGGAGCGCCGCGATCTGATCCGCCGCGAGGGGCAGGCATCCGGCCGGCAGCCCGCGCAGCCGGCCGAGCCGCCGCGCCCGCGTGGCCTCGGGTGTGTGCATCTCCCGCGCGCCCGGAAGCCAGCGCGCCAGCACGTCGAGG
This sequence comes from Methylobacterium oryzae, assembly GCF_021398735.1. NCBI lineage: Bacteria > Pseudomonadati > Pseudomonadota > Alphaproteobacteria > Hyphomicrobiales > Methylobacteriaceae > Methylobacterium > Methylobacterium oryzae. The sequence continues at coordinate 92,407 of NZ_CP090350.1, read as the reverse complement.
ATGAAGTGCCGGACGCGCTCGACGCGGATGGGACCGAACTTCCTGATCGTGGCGATCGCGACCGGTGAAGACTGGGCCAGATGACCGAGATCCGGGAAGCCGGCCTTCCGCAGGCGGGCGCGCAGGGACGCCGTCAGCAGGCCGCGCCCGAAGCCCTCGGCCGACAGACGCCGGATCGTGTCCGGGGACAGGTCGTCGAAGAGGGGAAGGCGGGCGCCGACCTCGGCCATGAGGCTGTCGGACCAGACGGCGCGGAGGGATCGGTCGGGCATCACCGCGGCCGATAGGGCACTTGCCGGGTGTCCGCAACGAACCGTCACCGCGGGCCCGAGGGACGGGCGCCGAAACGGACCGTCGGACGCGGCATCGCTGGTCGCTCGCGACCGGCCCTGGCCCGCGCGTCGCCGCGGAAACCGTCCGATCAGACTACGATCTCACCGCGGTCAGTTCCTGGAGAGCGCAGTCGATCGCCCGGATGATCTGCTCGCTGGTTCGAACCACGGCAGCGTCTCGCGATAGAGCGACGACCGCTTGCTGCAACGCCCGAAACTGATCGAGCCGAATGGCCGGATCGAGACCGCGCGCGACGGCCGACTGTACGAGGCCGCGGACGAATTCACGCGCCAATTGCTCGTCGAACTCGTGCAAATTCTGGATCTCTGCCTCTCAACCGCGACACGTCTAACACCGTCCGGATGAGAAGGGATCCGCGCAGCAGCGAGTCGCCGAATCCGGCGCCTGGCCGCACGGCGTCATCGCGCGAGGGTGGCCTCCGCGATCCGGACGGCCGATTGCGCGTCCGCGGCGACGGCGTCCGCGCCGACGACACGGGCGCTGGCAGGCTCCCGCACGAAGAGCGGCCCGCCGACGATGACGCGCAGGTCCGGGTTGCACGACGCGGCGCGCAGTTTCGCCACGGACACCGCCATCACCGGCAGGAGGATGTCGCAGGACAGCGAGATGCCGACCAGATCGAACTGTTCGGCGCGGACCAAGCTGGCGGGGTCCTCGTCCGCTCCGTTGGTCAGGACCACGTCCCACCCCGCCTCGCGGAAGAAGCTCGCCACGAGCGCGAGGCTGAAGAGATGGGTCTCACCGGGACAGGGCATCAGCAGGACGCGGCGACCGTTCGCCGTCACGTCCACGCCCTCCAGATCCGCACACAGGGCGCGGGTCAGGTTCTGGAGGCGACCGAGCGCGAGCGCCACGTCGAGGAAGTCGGCGGCATCGTCTTCCCAGAGCTCGCCCAGATACCGCGCCGCGGGTGCGAACAGGTCGAGCAGCAGGGCATCCAGCGACAAGCCCTCTTCCAGGAGCGCGCGCACCCACTCGGCGTGCGGTTCGCCCTCCATCAGCGCTTGAGCGAGAGAGGCGACGCGCTCAGGCGTCGGTGATCGCGTCGTCGACGCGGGCGACGGCGGATCCGCCCGATGCGCGAGCGCCAGACGCGGCAGGATCTCGTCCTCGACGATCCGGGCGAGACCGGCCTGGATGATGGCCGAGTTGCGTTTGGCCGCTCCGTGAACGGACCAAGTCCGTCGGTCGACGCGGGCGCGCGCGACACCGATACCGGCCATTTCAGGCATTGGCTCCCCCGCCGACGCGGCACTATATGTTTTGTATCGGCACTAGGCAACTCGATTAGCGAACTATAATTCCGATCGCGGACGGATGATTGTGGCTACAGCCTGACGGAACACACGCGCGCCGCGACCGGTGTGGGCTGTACAGGTCGGTACCGGCACAGAACTGCCGCCTCGGATGACGGTTCCCGTCAATCCGGCACGGCGGACAGGGCGCTCCGGAGCGAACGATCTCTTCACCGAGAGAGCCGGTCGTTCCGCGCCGCGGCGATTGATCCAGGTGAGTGCCCGCGCGCCGCGTTTGTGCGAGCGTAGACGATTGTGGGCTCGGCGGCCGGTGACCGCGTGATGCGCGCTGCTATGTCCAGTCGGCGGAGAGCCCGATGCCGCGATATTTCATCGTCACATCCGATCACATCACGGTCAAGGACGACGAAGGCGTGCAACTTTCCGGTCGGGACGCGCTGCGCGACACCCTTCGCCGGCTGCTGACCGACATCCTGCGCGATGAGGGCTATCGCACCGAGGTGAACGCGTTCACCGCTCAAGCCTACGACGAAGCGGGCAAGCTCGTGATGAGCGCGAGCGCCAGCTTCTCGGCGACAGATGTGTAGGTTGCAGCCTGTCCGTCGCCGAGGCGCGCGGGCGCTCCGTGGCCGCGGAGGCAGATCGGGTTCTCGCTGATCGACGGTGCGGCGGGTACAAGATCAGGGATGACGGAAGGCCTGCCGCGCTTGGCTGGTTTCACCGGCGGTCACCCCGATTTCCTTGTCCTCGGCCGTGATCGCGGTCTCAACATTCCCGAGACGGAGCTTAGCCCAGGAAGATGGCGAGCAGTTCGCCGGGGATTGTCGCCGTGCGCGGACCGCCTGGAAGGGCCCGCGCCCGGCGGCAGGCACATCCGCGGAGTGCCTCAGTCGCGCGCCGCCTCGACGCTGGCGCGATCGACCACGGCGCGCAGCGCCTCACCGCCCTCCATGACGAACCAGGCCCGCAACATGTCCGTCGTCTCCGGCGTGTCGCCGGGCCGCTCGCGGAACAGGTCGGCGCAGCGAGCCAGCTCGCGCGCCACGAAGATCTCCAGGAAGGCCGCACCGCGGGTTCTCGCGAGTTCGGCGAGAGCGTCCTCCAGGACGCGCCGCATCATCTCGCCGACCATGGCCGAGATGTAGACGGCCTCCGCGCTGCCCTGTTCGGGCTCGTTCAAGCAAGTCTCCGATCTGCCCGGACGCGACCCCGAACGGAACAACGGGCAGACGATAAAGGCGGGTCCCGAGGCCGAAGCCTCGGGTTCTGTTGCTAGGCGTACCCACGCCCCGGAAGATTACGCCGCGAGGCGCATCTCCATGCCGACGTTGTCGTTGGCATTTAGAGTTTTGGTCAGGTGCCCGGAACGAGGGTTGCCCGCGCCGAGCCGGTCGAGTCCTTACCGAAAGCCGCATCTTACCCTGCCGAGGCAGGGCAGAACTCGCGATCCCTTTACCGCCCAGTCGAACCTGTTTCACCCCCAGCAGAAGCACCCTGGCAGCGCGCGATCCGCAACGCCGGACGCTCGCCCTCGTCCCCGCGCGGTATCCGGGGCAAGATGCTTCTGGTGGAGGCGCCGGGTACCGCCCCCGGGTCCTGAAGCGTTATTACGAACCGGTCATCAACCTCGCAGCCACCGTAACCCATCCCGGCCCGCCGGTCCATCGCGTGCACGCAGCGATCCTGGCCGGACATCGGTGGCGCCGCGGCCGCCGCGTGCCCATATGCGTGCGATCCCTCCGCGCAATCCCGTGCTCTGGGCCACGAAGCGGAGGCCGACATGGCACGCGAACTCAAGACCGGCAAAGCGCAGGGCGTCACGCCCGAGGACTTCAACGAGCGCGTGAAGCGACTCCTCGCCGACAAGCCGGATCCCCGCAAGGCCGAGCCGGCACGGAAGAATTTCAAGGTCAACAAGCCGCTCGTGCGGAGCTGACAGGCCGCTTCGGAGACGTTCGCCCGGCAGCGAACGTCTTCTCGGAACCCCGCGCGTGCTCGTGCAGGCATCGCAGGCATGGCAAGCTACGAGGCCGCAGCGCGGAGCGCCTCGGGATCCCTATATCTGCGCGATCAGTGGAACGGCTCAGGAGGAGCGACGATGGAAACCGAGAGGGCGGTGCTGGCCGGTGGTTGCTTCTGGGGCATGCAGGACCTCATCCGGCGCCAGGAGGGCGTCGTGTCGACCCGCGTCGGCTACACGGGCGGCGACGTGCCGAACGCGACCTACCGCAACCACGGCACCCATGCCGAGGCCATCGAGATCATCTACGACCCGGCGCGGACGAGTTTCCGGCGCATGCTGGAATTCTTCTTTCAGATCCACGACCCGACGACGCCGAACCGCCAGGGCAACGACAGGGGCCCGAGCTATCGCTCGGCCATCTTCTACACCGACGAGGGCCAGCGCCGCGTCGCCGAGGAGACCATCGCCGACGTCGACGCTTCCGGCCTGTGGCCGGGCAAGGTCGTGACCGAAGTGGCGCCGGCCGGCCCGTTCTGGGAGGCCGAGCCGGAGCATCAGGACTACCTGGAACGGCGTCCCGACGGATATACCTGCCACTTCATCAGGCCCAACTGGGTGCTGCCCGCGCGCGCGCCAGCCACGCAGAGCGCGTAGGCTTATCGGGCCGAGGCCGCCGGACAGTCGGCGGTCTCGGGCCTCACGGTCGCGACGGTACCGCCGGCGGCCGCCGAGACGCGCCGGTCGTGACGCTGGCGGGCTCGCGGGCCGAGGCGCGTCCGACCGCTTCCGGACCGCCGCGTCGCGGACACCGCTCCGTCCGGCGGTGGTCGCGTGCACCGCGCGAGCGACGAAGCCGCCGACCAGGCCCGGTGCGGTCAGCCCGCGAGTTCGGGCCTCGTCCGTCCGCCGAGATAGGCCGACCGGATCTCGTCGTTGGCCCAGAGGGCGTCGGGGGCGCCCTGCAGGACGAGCCGGCCCGTCTCCAGCACGTAGCCCCGATCGGCGACCGAGAGCCCCATCCGGGCGTTCTGCTCCACCAGCAGCACGGTGGTCCCGCGGCGGCGCACCTCGGCGATGATCGCGAACACCGCCTGGACGATCACGGGGGCCAGGCCGAGCGAGGGCTCGTCGAGGAGCAGGATGCGGGGCTTGGCCATCAGGCCGCGCGCGAGGGCCACCATCTGGAGTTGGCCGCCCGACAGCGTCCAGCCCAGGGCGTCGCCGAACCGGCGGATGTCCGGGAAGAGGTCGAACATCGCCTCGACCTCATCGCGCAGCGCCCGCTTGCCGAGGCCGGCGCGGTTGGACGCGCCCAGCATGATGTTCTCGCGCACCGTGAGCCCCGGGAAGACCCGGCGCCCCTCCGGGACGTGGGCGACGCCGAGCCGCACGATCGCCTCGGGCTTCAGGCCCTCCAGCGGCCGCCCCTCCAGCAGGATCGTGCCGGCGGCGGGCCGCACCAGCCCGGAGATCGCCTTGAGGGTCGTCGACTTGCCGGCGCCGTTGGACCCCAGCAGCGTCACCACCTCCCCGGCTCCGACCGAGAAGGACAGGCCGCGCACCGCCTCGATCTCGCCGTAGCGGACGACCAGGTCGCGGATCTCGAGGAGTGGCGTGGCGGGCGTCGTCATCGCTGGGGTCAGGCCGGGGCGAGGTCGGTCTTGAGGCTCGCCGCCGGACCGGCGGCGGCGTCCTCGCCGAGATAGGCCTGGATCACCGCCGGCTCGCGCAGCACGGTCGCCGTGACGCCGTCGGCGATGCGGCGGCCGAAGTTCAGCACGGTGATGTGGCTCGCCACGTCGCTCACCAGCGTCATGTCGTGGTCGATGATCAGGATGGTCAGGCCCTTGGCGGCCATCCGGCGCAGGAGCACCGTCAGGGCATTCTTCTCGCTGGAATTGAGCCCCGCGGCGGGCTCGTCGAGGAGCAGCAGCACGGGGTTGCCGGCCAGCGCCCGCGCGATCTCGATCAGGCGCTGGTGGCCGTACGAGAAGCCGGAGATCGGCTCCTGCGCCCGCCCCTCCAGCCCCACGAAGGCCAGAGCCGCCCGGGCGCGGGCCTCCAGCCCCGCCCGGTCGCGCGCGCCGAGCGGGTTGTTGGGGCGCTCGGCGCCGATGACGACGTTCTCCAGGGCGCTCATGGAGCGGAACAGGCGGATGTTCTGGAAGGTGCGGCCGATCCCGGCCGCCGCCCGCCGGTGCGGGGACAGGCGCGTGACGTCCTGCCCCGCCAGCCGCACGGTGCCCCCCGTGGGGCTGTAGAGGCCGGACAGGACGTTCAGCGTCGTGGTCTTGCCGGAACCGTTCGGGCCGATCAGCGCGTGGATGCCGCCCCGCGCCACCGTGAAGCTCACCGCGTCCACGGCCTTGAGGCCGCCGAAGTGCTTGGACAGGTCCGACACCTCCAGCATCGGCGCGGCGGACGCCTCGCCCTGGCTCAGAATCAGTTCGGCGGCGGGCGGCGGGATCGGGCGGGCGCGGCGCAGGCGCCGGACCTGGTCGCCGAGGAAGCCCCAGATCCCGTCGGGCATGAACACCACGATCAGGATCACCGCGAGCCCGTAGATCGCGAGGTAGAGCCCGGGGATCTCCTTGAGGAAGCGGAGCCATTCCGGGATCAGGATCAACAGGGCCGTGCCGATCACGGCGCCCACCGGCGAGCCGACGCCGCCGAGCAGCGCCATCGTCAGGAAGACGATCGACTCGGCGAAGGCGAACTGGTCCGGGCTGATATAGGTGAAGCTGCCGGCGAACAGCCCGCCGCCGAGCCCCGCCAGCAGCGCCCCGAGGGCGAAGGCCGCGACCTTGGTGCGGTAGATGTCGATGCCCGAGACCCCCGCCGCGAGCTCGTTGTCGCGCACCGCCCGCATGGCGCGCCCGAGCCGCGTCCGCGGCATGTGCCAGACGAGCCAGCCGACGACGGCCAGCACGAGCACGCACAGGGCGAGGTAGCTCTGCCCGTCCGCGAACAGGGCCGGGCGGCGGATGTTCGGCACGCCGTCGGGCCCGTGCGTGACGGGGATCCAGTTGGTGAGGACCAGCGTCAGGATCTGCTGGAACGAGATCGTCACCATGGCGAGGTAGTGGCCGCCGAGCCGCAGCGTGGAGGCGCCGAGCGCGGCGCCCAGAACCAGCGCGAGACCGAGGCCGGTGATCAGGCAGATCCAGAAATTCAGGCCCCCGTCGACCGTGCCGAGTCCGACCGCGTAGGCACCGATCCCGAAGAAGGCGGCCTGGGCGAGGTTGATCTGCCCGCACAGGCCGAGCACCACGGTGAGCCCGATCACCGCGATGGCGTAGGTCGCCGCCTGCATCAGGATGTTGAGGGCGTAGCCGCTGAGCGGCGTCGTCGCGGCCAGCGTCACCAGGGCGGCGGCCAGGACCGCGTAGGCGAGGCTCCCGAGGGGCAGGCGGCGCGGCGGGCGCGCCGGAGCCGCTGCGGCCGGGCCGGCGACGATGGAGGGGCGACCGCTCATGCCTTCTCCGCCACGCGCTCGCCGAACAGGCCCTGCGGGCGCACGACCAGGAACACCACCAGCACCAGGAACGCGAAGGCGTCCTTGTAGGGGACCGAGATGTAGGCCGCCCCGAAGGTCTCGATGATGCCGAGCGCGAGGCCGCCGATGATCGCCCCGGTGACGTCGCCGAAGCCGCCGATGATCGTCGCCGCGAAGGCCTTGAGGGCGATCGTGGCCCCCATCTGGATCGACACGAACAGCACCGGCGCCACCAGGATGCCGGCGATGCCGCCGAGCACCGCGCTGTACACGAAGGTCAGCATGATCATGCCGGCCACCGGGATGCCCAGGAGGGCGGCCATCTCCTTGTCCTGGGACGTCGCCTGAAGCTTCTTGCCGACCAGAGTGTGCTCGAAGAACCAGTACTGGAACGCCACCAGGGCCGCCGTCACCGCGATGATCAGCAGGTACTGGCTGTCGAGGAAGACCGGCCCGAGCAGGAACCCTTGCGTCTCGAAGACGGGCGGGAGCACCTGCGGCTGCGGCCCGTAGAGGGCGAGCGTCGTGTTCGCCAGGAAGATCGAGGCGCCGATGGTCGAGATGATCACCGGCAGGTAGCTGCGGTGCCGCAGCGGGTAGTAGACGCCGAGATTGAACAGGGCGCCGAGCAGCGCCATCCCGCCGAGGGTCAGGAGAAGGGAGAGCCAGTAGGGCCACTGGAGGTCGACGGCGAAGACCACCATCAGGAAGGCCGCCACCATCGAGAACTCGCCCTGCGCGAAGTTCACCACGTTGGTGGCGCGGAAGATCAGCACGAAGCCGAGCGCCACCAGGGCGTAGACGGAGCCGATGCCGATCCCGGTGAAGAGGAGCTGCAGGATCAGGTCCATGCGGTCCGCACTCTCGCCTCCTCCTCCGGATGTCGTTCACGCACCCCGAACACGTCGGCCGGCTCACCCTTGGTAGAAGTCGATCCGCCGGTCGAAGACGATGTTGCCCTTGTCGTTGCGCACGACGTTGTAGCCGTGCAGGCCGTCGCCGTTCTTGTCGAAGTTGTAGGTTCCCTCGGCGCCCTCGTGGCCGCGCACCGCCAGGATCGCCTCGCGGACGGCCTGCGGATCGGTCTTGCCCGCCGCGTTGATCGCCTTGGCGAGCACCGTGACCGCGTCGAAGGTCCACGAGGACTGGTTGTCGGGCGCGATCTTCATCGCGGCCCGGTAGGCCTTGCCGTAGGCGCGCGCGGCGTCGCCCGACTCCTCGGCGTAGTCGGCCACGCCGTAGGTGCCGTAGAGGGACGGCCCGGCGAGCTTCAGGGCGGTGACGTTGGTGATCGAGGGCGAGCCGACCCAGGGCGCGGTGACGCCGAGCTGGCGCAGCTGCCGGGCGAAGATGCCGATGTCGTTCTCGAAGGTGAAGTACGAGCCGATCACGTCGGCGCCCGACTGACGGATCGCCAGCACGACCGGCGTGAAGTCCTGGCTCTGGTTGGTGTAGCCCTGGTCGAGGGCGACCGTGGCACCGCCCTTGGCGAGGCTCTCGGTCAGCGCCTTGGCGCCGCTGGTGCCGAAGGCGTCGGTGGAGTGGATGATCGCCCACTTCTTCTTGCCCAGCCCGTTGACGCCGTGCTCGGCGATCACCCGGGCCGAGAAGGTGTCGTTGGGGCGGAAGCGGAACAGCCAGGGATTGCCGAGCTGCGTCAGGACCGGGTCGGTGCCGCCGAAACAGACGGGTTTCCCCGTCTTCAGGATGTCGGGCGCCATCGCGTGGTTCTGGGTCGAGCGGATCGAGCCGAGGAAGCCGACGAGGTCGCCCTGCGACGCCAGTTTCGAGAAGGCGAAGACCGCGCCGGGATTGGTGGTCTGATCGTCCTCCGTGACGATCTCCAGGGGCTTGCCGAGCACGCCGCCGGCCTTGTTGACCGTCTCCAGGGCGATCTTGGCCCCGGCGAGCGCGTAGCGGCCGGCATCCGCGCCGGGCCCCGTCACCGGGAGCACCATGCCGATCCGGACGGTCGACCCGGCGCCCTGAGCGCAGGCCGAGCGGATCACCCCCGGCGCCAGGCCGCCCGCGACTGCGGATGCGGCCCCCGTCAAGAAAACGCGGCGCGTCGTCCTCATTGGCGTATCCGCCCCACCGCCGATGCTCAGGCCCGGCGTTGGCGACGATGGTCCCTATTCCGCGCGCCGATGTCTATCCTGCAAACCTTCGACGCTCAGCTTCGATGAGAAGAAGCTCTCGGATCGTCACTCGACCGCTTTCGCTGCGGTGCGGCGAAGGAGAAGACGATGACGACGAGGCTCCGCCCGCATTCATTCTGTCCTGACGCGCGCTCGGAACGCGAAGATCCGAACAGGCGCGATCCGGAATGTGTACTATCAGGCAGAGATCCGGCGTTCCTCTGCGGCGCGGGCGAGCGCAACAGGCGCTATAGGATCGGTGTACGCGCGGGAGAGGCCTGATGCGACCGGCGCATTCGGCGAGGAGGCGCTTCCGTTTTCCAGCGAACCGTTGCACCGTCGAGCTTCCAGCACGGGGCATCGCGGCCTGAAGCGCGCGGCGTACGAGCGGGCGCGAGCCCGCCTCAACCGCGACCGGCCCCGTCATCCAGTCGCGAGGCCGAACCTCCCATGGCGCCCATCATCACGACGGTCGAGGATCTGCGGCGGGTCGCCAAGCGGCGGGTGCCGCGGATGTTCTACGATTACTGCGATTCCGGTTCGTGGACGGAGTCGACCTACCGCGCAAACGAGGCCGAGTTCGCCGGCATCAAGCTCCGCCAGCGCGTCGCGGTCGACATGACCGACCGTACCCTCGCCACGACGATGGCCGGTCAGGCCGTCGCGATGCCCGTCGCCCTGGCGCCGACGGGTCTCACGGGCATGCAGCACGCCGACGGCGAGATCCTGGCGGCACGGGCGGCGGAGGCGGCGGGGGTGCCGTTCACGCTGTCGACGATGAGCATCTGCAGCATCGAGGACGTCGCGGAGAACGTCAGCAAGCCGTTCTGGTTTCAGCTCTACTTCATGCGCGACCGCAGCTTCAACGACCGCCTCATCGACCGCGCGAAGGCGGCGGGCTGCTCGGCTCTGGTCCTAACGCTGGACCTCCAGATCCTCGGGCAGCGCCACAAGGACATCCGCAACGGCCTGTCGGCCCCGCCGCGGCTGACGCCGGGCACGGTCCTCGATCTCCTGACCAAGCCCCGCTGGTGCTGGTCCATGCTGCGCACGCAGCGCCGGACCTTCCGCAACATCGTGGGGCACGTGGACGGCGTGCGGGATACCCGCTCCATCTCGGCCTGGACGGCGGACCAGTTCGACCCGCGCCTGGACTGGGACGACGTGCGGCGGATCCGCGACCGGTGGCAGGGTCCCCTGATCCTGAAGGGCATCCTGGACGTCGAGGATGCCGAGAGGGCGACCGCGACCGGGGCCGACGCGCTCATCGTCTCGAACCATGGCGGGCGGCAGCTCGACGGCGCGCCCTCGTCCATCGCCGCGCTTCCCGGAATCGCGGACGCGGTCGGCCGGCGCGTCGAGGTGCTGATGGACGGCGGGATCCGCTCGGGCCAGGACGTGCTGAAGGCCATCGCCCTGGGCGCGAAGGGCGTGTTCATCGGCCGCGCCTTCCTCTACGGGCTCGGCGCCTACGGCCAGGCCGGCGTCGCCCGCTCCCTGGAGATCATCCGCACGGAACTCGACATGACGATGGCCCTGTGCGGCCATCGCGACATCCGCGCCGTCGACCGGTCCATCCTCTGGACGCCCTCAGCGCAGGAGACCCGGGAGGGTGCGCCGCCCGTGCGGCGCATCGGGCCCTGACGGCGGGCGACCACCGGTCCGATCCGGACCTTCACGGTGTCGCGGTTCTCGATCCGAATCCCTCGCGGATCGCGCGTCGCCGCGGCCGAGGCGTTCCAGCGCGGCACCGGGCCGGGGGCCTCGCGCCGCGCCCGAGCCACAACGACAACGGCGCAGCGACCCGTGGGGTCGCTGCGCCGCTGGATCGGGCCGCCGAGGGGGGAAAGACGGCCTGCTGAATTCAATATGCCAGAAGAGCCGTCCGGGAGGTGCGCCCGAGCACATCCAAAAGGATGTGGCGCGGCAGCGACAGAGATCGGCCATCACCTGTGGACAGCGCGAAGCGCCCTCGATCCGTCAAGGTTCAGGAGCGAGCGTGATGCCCTCACCACCGATCCGACCCAGCCATGTTCGCCAGCCCGCACGCCTTCGTCCTGCACCATCGCGAGCGCCTCGCCGTGCTCGTCTCCTCGGCCCTGTTCCTCGCGGGCGCGCTGCCGCTGTTCTGGGCCATCGGCTGACCGTTCAGGCCCGCCGCGCTGACCGAGCGTCCGGGTACGCTGTCCCAGCGCCCCGCATCGTGTCCGGCCTATCGACGCCTTCGAAGCAGGGCGCCGCTCCGCTCGGAAGACGTCGCGGCCCGGGGAGGCTCAACGCGGCTTCGCCGGTCCGCCCGGCGCCCAGCCGTGGGCCTGGATGGCCGTCGTCAGCTTGCCCTGCATCTCGGGCATCACCGACTGGATCCATTGCTGCATGCCCGCGAGCTGGATCTGAGCGAGCTGCGGCTGGGCCGCCGCGAGGCGCTTCCCGGCGGGGGTCGCGTAGAAGGCGGCGATGGCCTGCAACTCGTCCTTGTTCAGCACGGTGGCGAAACCGCGCGCCTGGATGTCGAGCAGCTCGTCGTAGTGCGCCGTGAGCGTCGGCATGACGACCTCCTGCACCAGCACCTGCGCCCTGTCGGGCTCCTTGATCCCGATCTGCTGCATCATGCCGATCATGGGGGCCGCCATCGAGCCGAGCGTCGCGGCACGATCACCCTGCATCTGCGCGACGGTCTCCCGGGCAACCTTCAGCAGGGCCGGATCCGGCGCGGTCGTGGGCGCGGGCTTCGGGGCCGGTTGTGCCAGTGCCGCACCGATCGGGAAGGAGGTCAGGCACAAACCGACGACGAGGGCAGAGAAGCGCATGGCGGTCCCGTTCACGAGCGCCGCGCGGTCCACAAGGCCGCGCGGCCGGTCCGGGTAGCTACCACAGCTCCGAACAGGATCGATGACAGCGCCGGATCGCCCGGCACCGCGTCGCGCGCGGCGGGCCCTGAACTCGGGGTGCCGATCAGCACCGAGATCCGGCGGTCGCGGGCTCATGGTGTCCGCATCGAGGAATGGGAGGACACCATGCGTCAAACGTTTCTGCGGACCGGCGGTGCGGCCGCGCTGGTCGCTCTGGCACTCTGCGCCACCCCGCCGGCCGCTCAGGCGCGCGGCATCGGCGTCGGCGGCGCCGTGGCGCTGGGCATCCTCGGCGGCGTCGTGGCCGGGAGCGCCATCGCGTCCGCCAACAGCGGGTACTACCCGGGTCGCCCCGTCTACGCCGCGCCCGACCCGTACGGCGCCTGCCACTTCGAGCGCCGCGCGTACATCGACCCGTACGGGTACGAGCACATTCGGCGGATCGAGGTCTGCGAGTAGGCCGAGCCCCGTCCCGGAGATCGCGGAACGGCGACCCGGCGTCGCCGCGCGCGGCCTCGCCCGCTAGGCCCGGCCTGATCGCAGGCGTGCGACCTCGCTCGGCCCGATCTCCAGGTAAAAGCGGATCGCATCGTCGACGAGTGCGTCGGGCGTGACACCCGCCGCCTTCGCGGCCCGAGCGACCTGGAGGCCGAGCGCGAGGTCGATCCGCAGGTCGGCGCCCCGGCTCGACGGCGCCGGTGCGGCGGTCGGGGCCGGTACGGGCGCGGCGCTGCTCCGCGACTCGAGCTTGCCGAGCTTCGCTTCGCGACGCCCCCTGTGGACGAGCGCGTCGGCGCGCTCGTTGAGGCGGTCGCCGGCATGCCCCCGGACCCAGGTCCACTTCACGTCCCGCGCCGCGTTCAGTTCGTCGAGGCGCTTCATGAGATCGACGTTCTTCACGTCACCCGTCGTCGAGCGCCAGCCCCGCGCCTTCCAGCCGCGCATCCACTCGGTCACCGACTTGACGACGTACTGGCTGTCGCACCGCATCTCGATCGCGGCCCCGGCGGGGAAATGCTCGAGGCCCTTGATCGCGGCCGTCAGTTCCATCCGGTTGTTGGTCGTGGTGCCGGGCTCCCCGCCGCACAGCTCGATCGTGCCGTCCGGGGCCGCGATGACGACGCCCCACCCCCCCGGCCCGGGGTTCGGGTCGCAACCGCCATCGGCATAAACGATCGTTCGCATCGTGGCGTCAGCCCTCTCGTACGGGTAGTCGGTGGACGGGCGCCATCGAGGCCCGACATCGGCCGACCGATGGTCGCCCCGGCCCGAGCCGGCATCGCCGGCGAGCGCGGCGGCACCTCTAGCACCGATCGCGCGCCGCGGCAGCGCCGGGTGAGGCGCGCGTCGGCAAGCGAGCGGTGTCCCGAAGGCCCGCGCCGACGGGCGGGCCCGGTGCTGGCGACGAAGGCGCATTCGTGTGAAACGCGCCGCACGGACGGAGATCGATGTGCGCCGGAATGGCTGAGGATGGGATTGCCGATTCGGGCCGCGCTTGGCGTCGGCTCGCCGCGGCGACGGCGCTCGGCACGGTCGGAGGCGTCGGCATGTGGTCGGTCGTCGTCGTGCTGCCCGCCGTTCAGGCCGAGTTCGGGGTCGATCGGGCGGCGGCCGCCCTGCCCTATACCCTCACGATGGTCGGCTTCGCGGTCGGCGGCCTCCTGATGGGCCGGCTCGCGGACCGCATCGGCATCGTGCCCCCGCTGCTCCTCGGCACCGTCTGCCTGGCCCTCGGCTACGGGCTCAGCGCCCTCGCGACGAACCTCTGGCAGTTCGCCCTCGTGCACGGCGTGCTCGTCGGGGCGCTCGGCAGCTCGGTCGCCTTCGGACCGCTGATGGCCGACGTGTCGCGCTGGTTCTCGCGCCGGCGAGGGCTCGCCGTCGCGCTGTGCGCGTCCGGCAATTACCTCGCGGGCACGCTCTGGCCGCCGGTGGTGGAGCGCGCGGTCCACGCGTACGGCTGGCGCGCGACGCAGGCCGGAATCGGCCTGTTCTGCCTCGTCGCCATGCTGCCCCTCGCGCTGGCGATGCGGGGCCGGCCGCCGCGGGCTTCGGCGACGTGCGCGGCCGGTCCGCAGGCCGTGACGACGCTGTCGCCCGCGGCGCTGCAGGGCCTCCTCGTCGTGGCCGGCACCGCGTGCTGCGTGGCGATGGCGATGCCGCAGGTCCACATCGTGGCGTACTGCAGCGATCTCGGGTACGGCGTCGCCCGCGGCGCGCAGATGCTGTCGCTGATGCTCGGCTTCGGCATCGTCAGCCGGGTCGCGTCGGGCTTCGTCGCCGACCGGATCGGCGGTCTCGCGACGCTGCTGGCCGGTGCGCTGCTGCAGGCGGCGGCGCTCGCGCTCTACCTCGCGTTCGACGACCTGACCTCGCTCTACGTGATCTCGGCTCTGTTCGGCCTGTTCCAGGGCGGCATCGTGCCGGCCTACGCGATCATCGTGCGCGAGTACCTCCCGGCCGAGGAGGCCGGGGCGCGGATCGGTGCGGTGCTGATGGCGACGCTGGCCGGCATGGCGCTCGGCGGCTGGCTCACGGGGGCGATCTTCGACGCCACCGGCTCCTACCGTGCGGCGTTCGTCAACGGGCTGGCCTGGAACGCCGTCAACGTGGCGATCGTGCTGTGGCTGATTCACTGCCGTCGGGCGCGCACGAGTCCGGCCGCGCTCTGAGGGCTCCGGACCCGCCCCCCCGGGATCTCGGGCCGTCCCGCCGGTCGCGGCTCCGCGTGCGTCTCACGCGTGCGCCTTCTCCGCGGGTCACGGCGCGGCCGATCCCGCCGCGGGCACGGGCAGCACGTCTGGCCGGAAGAACAGGCCCGCCTTCAGGCTGTCGCCGATGCGGTGCGCGCGCTCGATCAGGAGGGCGGCAGGTTCGGGCGGGAAATGGGCGGAGGCCGTCTCCCCGAACAGGTCGAGCCACCGCGCGAAGTGCTCGGGCTCGAGGCGGCCCAGCGCGAGATGCTTGCCGAACGGGTTGCCCTTGTACCGGCCTGACTTGAAGAGGACCGAGGACCAGAACGCCCGGACGGTCTCCATGTGCCGCGGCCAGTCCGGGTCGGGGATCGCGGCCGCGAAGACGGGTCCGAGCAGCGCATCGCCGCGCACGCGCCCGTAGAAGGCATCGAGAAAGCGGGCGAGGCTGGCTTCGTCGAGCGCGACATCGGGCATGATCGTGAGATGCCGGCAGACCCCGCTCTCTTCAAGGGGGATCGGACGGCCTCCGGATCGGAGCCGGAGGGGACGGCGCGCGTCAGTCCTCGGCCGACGCCGGGCGCGGCCGCCATTGACCGCGGTATCGCGCCAGAATAAATGATGGTCATAATTCTTTTGGGCGATCGGCTGCGACGGGGCTCGGTGATGGACGCGCGATGGGTGATCGGGTTCGCCGGCTTGGCACTCGCGGCATGCTCGCCGGCCGAGACCGCCGTCACGCCGGAGCCGCCGCTGGTGCAGACCGTCGCGGTCGCGCCCGCCTCGGCGGCGGTGGCGCGCTACACCGGCGTGATCCGGGCGCGCACCGAGAGCAACCTCGGCTTCCGGGTCGGCGGCAAGATCTTCGAGCGCCTCGTCGACCCGGGCGACCACGTGCGCCTCGGCCAGCCCCTGATGCGGCTCGACCGGACCGACTTCACCCTGGCGCTCAACGCGGCCCGCGCCTCGGTCGAGGCGGCCCGCGCGCAGATGATCAAGGCCAGGGCCGACGAGGAGCGCAGCCGCAAGCTCGTCGGCGACGGGTGGACCTCCAAGCAGACCTACGACCAGAACAAGGCGGCCGCCGACGCGGCCATCGCCCAGTTCGCCAACGCCGAGGCGCAGGCGAGCCAGATCGCCAACCAGGCCGGCTATTCCGAGCTCCAGGCCGATGCCGACGGGGTCGTGATGGAGGTGCCGACCGAGCCCGGCCAGGTCGTCGCCGCCGGGCAGACGGTGGTGAAGCTCGCCCGCGACGGCGCGCGCGAGGCGGAGGTGTTCCTGCCGGAGGGGAGCCGGCAACGCGCGAAGGGCACGGCGTCGGCCACCCTCTACGCCGAGGGCGAGACGACCTACCCGGCCAAGCTCCGGGAATTGTCGGCCACGGCCGATCCGGCGACCCGCACATACCGCGCCCGCTACATCCTGTCGGGCGGGGGCGAGACCGCGCCCCTCGGGGCGACTGTGACGCTCCAGCTGATCCCTGCCCAGGGGCAGGCGCGGGCTTCGGTGTCCGTGCCGCTGGGGGCCCTGTTCGACCAGGGCGGCGGCTCGGCCGTCTGGCGCTACGACGCCGAGACCCAGACCGTCGCGGCGCAGCCCGTCACCGTCGCGCGCCTGTCGGAGGAGACCGCGGAAGTCGCCTCGGGCCTGACGCCCGGTGACCGGATCGTCGCGCTCGGCGCCCATCTGCTGAGAGCGGGCGAGAAGGTCCGTCAGGCCGACGCCAGCGTCGTGGAGGCCGGCCGATGAACGCCTCCGGCTTCAATCTCTCGGCCCTGGCGGTGCGCGAGCGCGCCGTCACGCTGTTCCTCCTGCTCGCCGTCACCGCGGCCGGGATCTTCGCCTTCGAGAAGCTCGGGCGCGCCGAGGACCCGACCTTCACGGTCAAGACCATGGCGGTCTCGGCCGCCTGGCCCGGCGCGACCACCGACGAGATGCAGCGGCAGGTCGCCGACCCGCTGGAGAAGCGGCTGCAGGAGCTCGTCTACTACGACCGCGTCGAGACGACCGTCCGCCCCGGCCTGATGCTGATGAAGGTCTTCTTCAAGGACAGTATGCCGCCGGCCCGGCTCCAGTCGGAATTCTACCAAGCGCGCAAGAAGCTCTCCGACCAGGCCTCCGGCCTGCCGCGCGGCGTGCTCGGGCCGCTGTTCAACGACGAGTTCTCGGACGTCTACTTCGCCCTCTACGCGCTCCAGGCCCAGGGGCTGCCGCACCGGCATCTCGTGCTCCGCGCCGAGGACCTGCGCCAGCGGCTGCTGCGCGTGCCCGGCGTCGAGAAGATCAACATCCTCGGCGAGCAGGCGCAGAAGATCTTCGTCGAGGTCTCCTACCAGCGCCTCGCGACCCTGGGCATCACCGGCCAGCAGCTGCTGGCGGCGCTCGCCAACCAGAACGACGTGACGCCGGCCGGCTTCGTCGAGGCCGACGGCCCGCGGGTCTACCTGCGCCTCGACGGCGCCATCGACGGCCTCGACGCGATCCGCGACCTGCCGGTGGCGGCCGGCGACCGCAGCCTCAAGCTCGGCGACATCGCCGAGGTGAAACGCGGCTACGAGGACCCGAAGACCTTCGCGATCCGCAACGACGGCGCGCCGGCCCTGGTGCTCGGCCTCGTGATGAAGCCGGGCTTCAACGGACTGAGCCTGGGCGAGGCGCTGAACGCCGAGGAGGTCGCGATCCATCGCGATCTCCCGACCGGCATCACCTTCACGAAGATCACCGACCAGGCGAGGGTGATCGACGACGCCATCCACGAGTTCATGGTGAAGTTCTTCACAGCGCTCTCGGTGGTGATCTTCGTCAGCCTCGTGGCGCTCGGCTTCCGGGTCGGCATCGTGGTGGCGCTGGCGGTGCCGCTCACCCTCTCGGCCGTGTTCGTGGTGATGATGATCACCGGCCGCGACTTCGACCGCATCACGCTCGGCGCGCTCATCATCTCACTGGGCCTCCTCGTCGACGACGCCATCATCGCCATCGAGATGATGGTGGTGCGCATGGAGGAGGGCGCCGACCGGGTCTCGGCGGCGACCCATGCCTGGAGCGCCACCGCCGCGCCGATGCTGACCGGCACGCTCGTCACCATCGCGGGCTTCCTGCCGGTGGGCTTCGCCGCCTCCACGGCGGGCGAGTATGCCGGCAACATCTTCTGGGTGGTGGCCTTCTCGCTGATCGTCTCGTGGATCGTGGCCGTGACCTTCACGCCCTACCTCGGCGTCAAGCTCCTGCCCGACATCAAGAAGGTCGAGGGCGGGCACGCCGCGATCTACGCCACGCGGAACTACCAGCGCCTGCGCCGGGTCGTGCGGCTCTCGGTCGACCACAAGTGGATGGCCGCCGGCATCACCGTGGCGCTGTTCGCGGCGGCCGCGGTCGGCATGGGCAAGGTCGAGAAGCAGTTCTTCCCGAACTCGGAGCGCTCCGAGCTCATCGTCGAGGTGACGCTGCCGACCGGGTCCGCCTTCGCGACCACCGAGGCCAGCGTCCGGAAGGTCGAGGCGGCCGTGCGCGCGCTGCCCGAGGCGGGCGAGATCACGAGCTATATCGGCCAGGGCATGCCGCGCTTCGTGCTCTCGTTCGACCCGGAGCTGCCGGACCCCGCCTTCGCGCAGATCGTCGTCCAGACCGCGGATTCCCACGCCCGCGACGTGCTGCGCGGCAAGGTGCGCAAGCTCGTGGACGACGGCCGCTTCCCCGAGGCGCGGGTGCGGGTGCTGCAGATCGTGTTCGGGCCGCCGGTGCGCTTCCCCGTCGCCTTCCGGGTGGTCGGGCCCGACCTCACCGTCATCCGGGGCATCGCCGCGGAGGTGCGCGACGTCATGATGGCCAACCCCAACATGCGCCTCGTCCACCTCGACTGGGGCGACAGGACGCCGACTCTGCACCTCGCCCTCGACCAGGAGCGCCTGCGCCTGATCGGCCTGACGCCGAAGGAGGCCGGCCAGCAGCTGCAGAGCTACCTCAACGGGACGCCGGCGACCCAGGTCCGCGAGAACCTCCGCTCCGTGGACGTGCTCCTGCGCAGCCCCGGCCCCGAGCGCCGCTCGCTCGGCGACATCGGCGACCTGACGCTGGCCACGCGGGACGGGCGGCAGGTGCCGCTCTCCCAGGTCGCGCACCTGGAGAGCCGCAACGAGGACGCGGTGCTCAAGCGCTACAACCGCGAGACCTACATCCGCGTGCAGGGCGACGTGATCGACGGCAAGCAGCCGCCGGACATCCACGCGCAGATCGTCCCCGAACTCGCGGCCATCAAGGCGAGGCTGCCGCCCGGCTACCGCATCGACACGGCCGGCTCGGTGGAGGAGAGCGAGAAGGCGATGAAGGCGCTCGTCACGGTCTTCCCGCTGATGCTGATCATGACCCTGACGGTCATCATGCTGCAGGTCCGCTCGTTCACCACGATGTTCATGGTGTTCGCGACCGCGCCGCTCGGCCTCGTCGGGGCGGTCCCGACGCTGCTCGTCTTCCACCAGCCCTTCGGCTTCAACGCGATCCTCGGCCTGATCGCGCTGTCCGGCATCCTGATGCGCAACACGCTGATCCTGGTGGACCAGATCCACCACGACCGCGCGGCGGGCCTGTCGGACTACGAGGCCATCGTCGAGTCGACGGTGCGGCGGGCCCGACCGGTGATCCTGACGGCCGCTGCCGCGATGCTCGCCTTCGTCCCGCTGACCCACTCGGTGTTCTGGGGGGCGCTGGCCTACGTGCTCATCGGCGGCGTCGGCGTCGGGACCCTGCTCACCCTGCTGTTCCTGCCGGCACTCTACGCCCTCTGGTTCCGGGTGGCGCGGGACGCGCACGCGCCGCGGACCGCACCCGGCCCCGCACCGGTGCCCGTGCCGGCCGAGCCCTGACCCGGCCGCCCCCCACCGATGCCCCGCTCGGGGCATCCCGCGATCGCGCGCTCGGGTCCCGGGCGCGCGGTGCGTCGACCGGCCCGCGCTTCGCCCCCTCGCCCGGGCCGGTCGGCAGCCCTGAACGGCCGCCGCGGCGCGACCGCGACGCCGCTCTCCGCCCGGCCTCGGGCATCCGCGGCTCGCCGTCCCTTCAATAAATGACATCTCGCATCTATGTGAGGAGGCGGAGCGGAGGACGGTACGATGCCGAGGGTCTCGCAGGAGCAAGCCAAGCTGAACCGCCAGCGCGTGGTCGAGGTCGCCTCGGCCCTGTTCCGGGAGCGCGGCCTGCACGGTATCGGCGTCGTCGACATCATGGCGGCCGCGGGCCTGACCCATGGCGGCTTCTACGGTCAGTTCGCCAGCAAGGATGCCCTCGCTGCGGAGGCGTTCGACGCGGCGATCAGCGCCGAGTACCGGGCCAACCTCGACGCCTTCATCGAGAATTACCTCTCCCTGGGGCATGTCCGCACGCCGGGGAGAGGCTGCCCCGTCGCGGCGCTGGTGAACGACGTCGGGCGTGAGCCGCCCGGAAGCGCCCTGCGGGCGCGGTTCACCCAGGGGGTCAAGGGGCTCGCCGGTCTCATCGCGGACAGGCTGCCCAGAGCGTCGAAGGAACGCCGCCGGCAGCGCGCCCTGATCGCGCTGTCGACCATGGTGGGGGCGGTGGTGCTGGCCCGGGGCGTCGACGACGAGGCCCTGGCCGGGGAACTGCTCGAGGCGGCGCGCTCCACGATCCCGGGCTGAGCCGGTCCGAGGCGGCACCCCGGCTCGGGCCGCCTCACCGCCGGGACAGGCACGGGCGATGCGATGGCCTCAGATGCCGCGACGGCGCGCGGCCCGCGGTCGGGCGGGCCGCGGTTTTCGGATCGACGGTGTCCGTCACGGCCGTCCGGCGCGTCCGGACGGAGGGTTGCGGGCCGTCAGCCCTCCGCCTTGGCGAGGAAGTCGAAGTCACAGCCTTCCGGGGCCTGCGTGACGCTGCGCCGGTAGAGCGCCTTGTAGCCCCGGGCCGGGGCCGGGGGCGGGCGATGGTCGGCGAGCCGGCGGGCGATCTCGTCCTGCGCGACCAGGAGATCGACGCGCTTGTCCCGGATCGACAGGCGGATGCGGTCGCCGTCGCGCACCGCGGCCAGCGGTCCGCCCACCGCGGCCTCCGGGGCCACGTGGAGGACGATCGACCCGAAGGCCGTGCCCGACATCCGCGCGTCGGAGATGCGCACCATGTCCTTCACGCCCGCCTGCGCCAGCTTCTTGGGGATCGGCAGGTAGCCCGCCTCCGGCATGCCGGCCGCGTGCGGGCCGGCATTCTGCAGGACGAGGATGTCGCCGGGCGCCACATCGAGGTCGGGGTCGTCGATGCGCGCCGAGAGGTCCTCCAGGCCGGTGAACACCACCGCCCGGCCCTCCGACTCGAACAGCTCGGGCGTCGCCGCCGCGCGCTTGAAGATCGCCCCGTCGGGCGCGAGGCTGCCGGACAGGGCCACCAAGCCGCCGACGGGCGATACGGGATCCGCCGCGGTGCGGATCACCGCGCGGTCGACCCAGGCCTCCGGCTCGTCCAGACGCTCGGCGAGCATCCGGCCCTCCACGTCCATGGTGTCGAGGTGAAGGAGCGGGCGCAGTTCGCGCAGGAGCGCGCCCATGCCGCCGGCGGCGTGGAAATCCTCCATGTAGCCCTGGCCCACGGGCTTCAGATCGACCAGCACCGGCGTCTCGTCGGAGATCTGATTGAACCGCTCGGGCGAGATCCGGATGCCGAGCCGCCCGGCGATGGCGGTGAGGTGCACGATGGCGTTGGTCGAGCCCGACACCGCCATCAGCACGCGGATCGCGTTCTCGACCGACTTCTGCGTGATCACCTGGGAGGGCCGGATCCGCGTCTCGATCAGCCGCACCGCCGCGCGGCCGGTCTCCTCGGCGGCCACCAGCCGGTCGGAATGCACCGCCGGGATCGCCGCGGTGCCCGGCAGCGACATGCCGAGCGCCTCCGCGATGCACGCCATGGTCGAGGCCGTGCCCATCACCGCGCAGGTGCCGGCCGTGACGGAGAGCCGACCCTCGACCTCGGCGATCTCCTCGGCGTCGACGGTGCCGGCCCGGTACTTGGCCCAGAAGCCCCGGCAATCCGTGCAGGCGCCGAGCCGCTGGCCCCGGTGGCGGCCGGTCGACATCGGGCCGGTGACGAGCTGGATCGCCGGCAGGTCGGCGGAGGCCGCGCCCATGAGCTGGGCCGGCACGGTCTTGTCGCAGCCGCCGATCAGCACCACCGCGTCCATCGGCTGGGCCCCGATCATCTCCTCGGTGTCCATGGCCATGAGGTTGCGGTACATCATGCTGGTCGGGTTGAGGAAAACCTCGCCGAGCGACACGGTCGGGAACGGCCGCGGCAGGGCGCCGGCCGCCAGCACGCCGCGGGAGACCGCCTCCACCAGCTCGGGCATGCCCCGGTGGCAGTTGTTGAAGCCCGACGGCGTCATGGCGATGCCGACCACCGGCTTGTTCAGCAGGCCGACCGAGATGCCCATCGAGCGCGCGAAGGAGCGGCGCAGGTACCGGGCGAAGTCGCGGTCGCCGTAATTGGTCAGGCCGCGGTCGAAGCCGTGCGGTTCGTCGGTCATGGTCGTCTCCTCGCGTGGGCGGCCCGGGTCGCCCCGGCCGTCCGGTCTGTCTCAGCGGTCGCCGGGCTCCCGGCTCCCGGAGCGCGCGTCGAGCAGGTCCTCGCGCGCGTCGTCCCACCCCTGTCGTTCGCGCCGCGTTCCCGGCGGCGCGCCGCCGGATCGGTTGCGGCCGCCGACGGCATCGGGGTGCGGACAGGCATGTCCCAGTCCGGCGCCGATGACGAGGCCTCTCAAGGCATGGCCCATCGGATAGGTGTCCGAGAAGGGGCCGCGCGGCTTCCGGAGCGCGAAAAGCGCGGCCGCGTCACCGCGTCCGGTGCCAGCCTCCACGGCGGCGCCCGCGTTCCGCACGATCCGTCCGGCGTTGCATCCGTAGCGGGACAGAGATCGCTCAGGCGGCGGGCGATCTGTAAGACGGTTCCGGCGTCGGCGGCCCCGGCGCTTCGCGGCAACGGGCTACCGGGTCACGTCATGGATTTGCGCAGAGCCGCGGCCGAGCTCACCCGTCAGGTGCGTGACGCCGTCCGCGGCCGGCCGGGCACCGTGTCACCGCGCGGCTCGACGGGGCGCGCGAGGACCGGGCTGTCGCGGCGATCGCTGGGCATCCTGCTCGTCCTCGCGGCGACGGCCGTCTGGCTGGCCGTCGCCCTCGTGCCCAACCTCCTCGGGAAGGGCGGAGCCCTGTGGGCGATCGTGCACGGCGCGTGCGTCCCCCACGCGTTGCGCGGACAGGGCCCCGCACCGTGCAGCCTGGTCGACCTGGAGGGTGGGGTCGAGAAGGGATACGCCATCCTCAAAGACCTTCGCGGGCGGGCGCAGTTCCTCCTGATCCCGACGGCGCGCATCACCGGCATCGAGAGCCCCGTGCTCCTCCAGCCCGGCACGACGAACTACTTCGCCAAGGCGTGGCGCGCCCGAACCTTCGTAGAGGAGCGTCTCGGCCATCCGCTCGACCGGCGGGACGTCAGTCTCGCGGTGAATTCGCGGCTGCGGCGGACTCAGGGGCAGCTGCACATCCACATCGACTGCGTCCGCCAGGATGTCCGCGACACCCTCCGCCGCCTCGCACCCACGATCGGGGATCGCTGGGCCCCTCTCGCGGAGCCGCTGGTCGGTCGCCCGTACAGGGCGATGCGCGTGCTCGGCGAGGATCTCGGCACCGCGGACCCGTTCGACCTGCTGGCGCGCGACGACGGGGCGCGCTCGGCCATGGGCGAGCACGCCCTGGCTGTCGTGGGCGCCGAGTTTCCGGGCGCGAAGCCGGGCTTCGTGCTCCTGGACGGTCTGGTGACCAGCCGCTTCGGCAAGGCCTCCAACGGCGAGGTCGTGCAGGACCACACCTGCGCCGTGGCGGCGGAGCCCGCATCGAGCGGATTTCGGCCACTGGAAGACTGACGCGGGCGGATCCGGCTTCCGCCGCGGGTCGGGTTGCGCGGTGCCGGCCGCAGGCCGCATTCCGGCCGGCCCTCGCGTGAGCGACGTCGCGGCAGCCGGCAGCGGCACGCCTGCGCGCAAGTCTTATAAATGACCTTAAATCTGTGCCGACGCCCGCAGCGGGGCGGGTAGCCCGAGACAAGGGCCGACTCTGACGCGTGCCATGTCGACGATCATCGCAATGAGAGCGAGGGCGAGAGCCGGTCGCAGGCCGCCGATCCGCCGCCGGTCCCCTCGCGCACGGGGCGCCTCGGTGCAGCCACCGGGAGCTCGGCCCTCAAGTCATATATATGACACATGAATGTTGACAGGCCTTCCCGGGGGCGTATCCTCGATCCGACGCCGACGAGGTCGCGGACTTCGCAAGATCGGCGCGCGGACAGGTGAGGAGCGCCATGACGGCACGGAGCATCATCCGGCTCGTCGGGACGGTCGCGGTCCTATGGGGGGCGCTCGGCGCCGCCCGGGCCGAGGTCTCGACCGTGCGGCTCGCCAAGCAGTTCGGGATCTCCTACCTGCCGCTCACCGTGATGGAGGAGGAGGGCCTGCTCGAGAAGCAGGCCAAGCAGCGCGGGCTCGACGTCAAGGCCGAGTGGCTGCGCTTCACCGGCGGCTCGGGGATGAACGAGGCCCTGCTCTCCGGGAACCTCGACCTCGCCTCCGGCGGCGTCGGCCCGTTCCTGACGATCTGGGGCCGGACGCAGGGCAATCTCAAGGTCAAGGGCGTGGCGGCGCTGAACGCGATGCCGCTCTGGCTGGTCACCATCAACCCGGCGGTGAAGGCGATCACGGATTTCGGGCCCCAGGACAAGATCGCCCTGCCGACCGCCAAGACCTCGATCCAGGCCATCACCCTGCAGATGGCCGCCGAGAAGGCCTTCGGGCCGGGCCAGCAGGCCAAGCTCGACCCGCTCACCGTCTCGATGGGGCACCCGGACGCGCAGACCGCCATGATGGGCGGCCGCTCCGAGATCACCGCCCATTTCGGCTCTCCGCCCTTCCAGGAGATGGAGCTGAAGGACCCGCGCGCCCGCAAGGTGCTCGACAGCTACGACGTGATGGGCGGCCCCCACACCTTCAACCTCGTCTGGGCGACCAACCGCTTCGTCACCGAGAACCCCAAGGTCACGGCGGCCTTCCGGGCGGCGCTGGAGGAGAGCCTCGCGCTGATCCGCGACGACCCGGCCCGGGCCGCCGCCCTGTGGATCAAGGCCGAGGGGGCGAAGATCTCGCCCGAGGAGGCCGTGGCCATCATCCGCGCGCCGCAGAACGCCTGGACCACCAAGCCCGAGCGGATGCTCGCCTACCTCGCGTACATGAACCGGGCCGGGCTGGTCTCGGCCAAGGCCGACAGCGAGAGCGAGCTGTTCTTCCCCGATCCGAACGCTGCCGGCGCTCCGAAGGAGGCCAACCGGTGACGGCTCCCGTCGGCCACGCGGCCGTCGACCCGGGTGCAGGCGAGACGCTGCGGGTGCATGTCCGGCGCGGCGAGACCGTCGCGGACTACGCGGTGCCGCGCCGGGCCAACCAGACGGTGCTCGACGTCGTCACCGAGATCCAGCGCGACCAGGACCCGACCCTCGCCTACCGGTTCGCCTGCCGCGTCGGCATGTGCGGCTCCTGCGGCATGACGGTGAACGGGCGCCCGCGCTGGACCTGCCGGACCCGGGTCGCCGCCGTGGCGCCCGACGGAGAGCTTCTGCTGGAGCCCCTGCGCAACCTGCCGGTGGTGAAGGACCTCGCGGTCGACATGGAGCCCTTCTTCGAGAAGTGGCGCCGGGCCCACGGCTTCTTCGAGCCGGGCGAGAACCCGCCCGAGGATTTCGCGGTCGTGGAACCGGAATCCGCCGCGCGCCGGGAGGTCGATGCCGGCATCGAGTGCATCAATTGCGGCGTCTGCTACGCCGCCTGCGATCTGGTGACGTGGAACCCCGACTATCTCGGGCCGGCGGCCCTCAACCGGGCCTGGACGCTGGTCAACGACGTGCGCGACCGCGACCGGGATCGGCTCGCCGCGGTGGCGGGCGATGCCGGCTGCCACTCCTGCCACAGCCACATGAGCTGCACCGAGCACTGTCCGAAGGGCCTGAGCCCGACCTTCTCGATCGCGGGCCTCAAGCGCGAGACCGGCAAGGCGGCGCTGCGCCGGTTCTGGAGGCGCGGATGAGCCCGCTCCTGTACCTCGCCCAGCGCGGCACCGCGGCGATCCTGGCGGTCACGGTCGCGGTCCATCTCGGCACGATCCTCTACGCGGTGCGCGGCGGGCTCACGGCCGGCGAGATCCTGGGCCGGACGCAGGGCAACCTCGCCTTCCTGCTGTTCTACGCGGTCTTCGTCCTGGCCGCCGCGATCCACGCGCCGATCGGCCTGCGCAGCGTCCTGCGCGAGTGGACCGGCTGGCGCGGCCGCTCCCTCGACGTCGCCATGATCGCCCTCTCGGCCCTGCTCGCCGGGCTGGGCCTGCGGGCGGCACTCGCGGTGTACGCGGCATGAGGACCGCCCCGGGCACGGCCGGGCGGGCCGGCATCACCCGCGCGTCCCTGCGCCGGCCCGGCTTCGCCGCCGCGCTGATCCACCGGCTCTCGGGGATCGCCCTGGCGCTGTTCCTGCCGATGCACTTCATCGCGCTCGGCACCGCGCTCCAGGGTGCCGACCGGCTGGAGAGCTTCCTCGGCCTCACCCACAACGGCCTCGTCCGCACGGCCGAATGGGGACTCGTCTGCGCGCTCGCCGTCCACATGGCGCTGGGGTTGCGCGTGCTCGCCATCGAGTGGCTGCGCTTCCGCGAGCGCAATGCCGGCGTCGTGGCGGGCTGTCTCGCGGCCGCCTTCGCGGTCGGCCTGCTGTTCCTCCTGAGCGGGGCCTGATCCCCCGACCGTCACCAGCGGAGACCCGCCATGGATCTCGACATCCGCGAATTCGAGGAGGTCTGCCGCGACCTCTACGTCCGCGCCCTGAAGATCCTGCCGCCCGACATCAAGGCGGGCTTCGCCGACCTGCAGCGGGCCGAGACCAGCGCCACCGGCCGCGCCATCCTCGACACGATGGTGGAGAACGTCGCGGTCGCGGAGCGCACGAAGAATATCCTCTGCCAGGATACCGGCATCCCGATCTACAACGTCGTGATCGGCGCCGACGTGCGCTTCGACGGCGCCGCGCTCAAGGCCGCGATCCGGCGCGGCTGCGAGCGGGCGACCAAGGACTTCTCCCTGCGCTCCTCGGTGGTCCACCCGATCACCCGCAGGAACGAGCAGACCTCCTGCGGCATCCGCGTGCCGATCATCCACGTCGACTTCGACGACCGGCCCGAGACCGTGGCGGTGGAGATGATCCCGAAGGGCTCGGGCTCCGAGAACGGCTCGTTCCTGCAGATGCTGCTGCCCTCGGACGGGATCGGCGCGGCCAAGCGCTTCGTCATCGACCGGGTGATCGAGCTCGGCGGCCGGGTCTGCCCGCCGACCATCGTGGGCGTCGGGCTCGGCGGCACCTCCGACCTGTGCATGCACCTCGCCAAGGTGGCGGCGACCCGGCCGCTGCGCTCGGTCTGCTCCGATCCCGAAGGCGCCCGGATCGAGGCCGAGCTGTCGCGGGCCGTGAACGAACTCGGCATCGGCCCGCAGGGGCTCGGGGGCCGGTCCACGAGCTTCGCCGTCCATGTCGAGCTCGCCGCGACCCACATCACCCAGAACCCGGTCGCGGTGAACATCCAGTGCCACTCGGCCCGCCGCGCCCGCGCGACGCTCACGCCCGGCGGCATCGCGTTCGATTGAGGAGCAGACCGTGGCCCACCACGTCCTCGACATGCCGGCCGGCGAGGCCGAGATCCGGGCGCTCCGGATCGGCGACACCGTCACCCTGCGGCGCTGGCTGTTCGGCATCCGCGACGCGACCCTGATCCACATGTTCGACCGGGACCGCCGCACCCGGCTCGACCTCGACGGCCACGCGGTGATCCACACCGCGCCGAACGTCCACCGCGTCCCGGTCTCCAACGAGGCGCCGGTCGGCTTCGCGCCGTTCTGCATCGGCACCACCACGTCGATGCGCATGGAGCGCTTCACCGACGCGCTGATGGAGCGCGAGGGCGTGCGCCTCATCGTCGGCAAGGGCGGCATGGGGCCGGCGACCCTCGACGCCTTCGCGCGGCGCGGCGGCGCCTACCTGGCGATCGTCGGCGGCGCGGCGGCGCTGGAGACCACCTGGATCGAGACCATCGTGGACGTCGACCTCGACGATCTCCATCCCGAGAGCCTGTGGCAGTTCGCGATCCGCGATTTCGGGCCGCTGCTGGTCGGCATGGATTCGCACGGCGGCTCGCTCTTCGCCGACGTGCAGCGCGACGTGGCCGCCCGGCGCGACGCCGTCATCGCCTCCCTCGAGGAGGCCCGATGAGCCCCGAACAGGTCGAGACCGACATCCTGATCCTCGGCTCCGGCGGGGCCGGGCTGTTCGCCGCGCTCCACGCCAAGAAGGTCGCGCCGGACCTCGACGTCACCGTCGCGGTGAAGGGTCTGCTGGGGAAATGCGGCTGCACCCGCATGGTCCAGGGCGGCTACAACGTGGCGCTGGCGCCGGGCGACTCGGTCGAGCGGCACTTCATGGACACGATCGAGGGCGGCAAGTGGCTGAACGACCAGGCGCTGGCCTGGACGCTCGTGACCGAGGCGCAGGTGCGGATCCGCGAGCTGGAGACCGAGCTCGGCTGCTTCTTCGACCGCAACCCGGACGGCAGCGTCCACCAGAAGGCCTTCGCGGGCCAGACCTTCGACCGGACGGTGCACAAGGGCGACCTGACCGGCATCGAGATCATCAACCGCCTGTCCGAGCAGGTCTGGCGCCGGGACGTGCACCGCCTGGAGGACCACCGCGCCCTGGAACTGATCCCGGCCCGGGACGGCTCGGGGCTGGCGGGCGTGCTGATGCTCGACATGCGCACCGGCGAACCGAAGCTGGTGCGGGCGAAGGCCGTGCTGCTCGCCACCGGCGGCGGGCCGACCATGTACAAGTACCACACGCCGTCGGGCGACAAGTCCTGCGACGGTCTCGCCATGGCTCTGCGCGCCGGGCTGCCGTTGCGCGACATGGAGATGGTGCAGTTCCACCCGACCGGGCTGCTCGCCGGCGCCGGCACCCGCATGACCGGGACGGTGCTGGAGGAGGGCCTGCGCGGAGCCGGCGGCTGGCTCCTCGATTCCACCGGCCAGCGCTTCATGGAGGCCTACGATCCGCGGGCCGAGCGCGCGACCCGGGACGTGGTCAGCCGCTCGATCATGCGGCGGCTGCGCGACGGCTTCGCCACGCCGAGCGGGGGCGTGCACATCCAGATGAGCCATCTCGGCCCCGAGGACGTGCGCCGCCGGTTCAAGGGCATGGTCGAGCGCTGCGCCGATTGCGGCTTCGACCTCGCGGGCGGGCTCGTCGAGGTCATCCCCACGGCCCACTACATGATGGGCGGCCTCCAGTTCGCGGTCGACTGCACCACCGCGCTGCCGCGCCTTTACGCTGCCGGCGAGGATACCGGCGGCGTCCACGGGGCGAACCGGCTGGGCGGCAACGGCGTTGCGAACTCCACGGTGTTCGGGGGGCTGGCCGGCCAGTCCATGGCGCGGGCCGTGACGCGCGAGGGCCGCCTCGCCGAGCCCGATCCCGCCGCCATCGAGGCGGGCCTCGCCCGCGCCTACGGCCCGCTCGGCCGGCCGGCGGAGTCGCTGCCGGAGATCCGCGAGGCGCTCTACGAGACGATGTGGGCCGATGTCGGCATCCTGCGGGACGCGGCCGGGCTGACCCGGGCGCTCGCCACCCTCGACGGGCTCTCCGACGCGGTCGCCCGGGCCGGCGCGCCGGACGGCGACCGCCGCTACGCGCTGACCTGGATGGACCGGCTGAACCTCGAGAACCTCGTGCTGGTCTCCCAGGCGGTCGCCCGGGCGGCGCTCGCCCGCACCGACAGCCGCGGCGCCCATTTCCGCGAGGATTTCCCGGAGGCCTCGGACCTCGCGACCTCGCACTTCACCGTGGTCCGCCAGCGCGGCGGGGCGCTCGACCTCGCGATGGAGCCGGTGCACTTCACGCATGTGCGGCCCGGCGGCTCGCTCCTCGACGCCGCCGCCTGAGGAGAGCCCGTCCATGCAGACCCTGCGCGGCGCCGACATCGTGGCCCGGACCCTGGAGGCGCTCGGCGTCACCCGGATCTTCACCCTGTCGGGCAACCACATCATGCCGGTCTTCGACGCCCTGCTGGAGACCGGGATCAGCCTCATCCACACCCGCCAGGAGGCGGCCTGCGTCCACATGGCCGACGCCTGGGGCCGGCTGACCGGCGAGGTCGGCGTCGCCCTGGTGACCGGTGGGCAGGGCCACACCAACGGCGCGGCGGCGCTCACCACGGCGCTCGCGGCCGAGTCGCCCGTGCTGCTGCTCTCCGGCCATGCGGGCCTGTCGGAGCTCGGGCGCGGCGCCTTCCAGGAACTGGCCCAGGCCGACATCGCCCGGCCGATGACCAAGGCCGCCTGGACCGCCGGGTCGGTCGCCGCCCTCGGGCCGGACCTCGCCCGGGCCTTCCGGATCGCCCGGGAGGGGCGGCCCGGCCCGGTCCATCTGAGCCTGCCGGTCGACCTGCTAGAGACGGCCGTCCCCGCCGCCTCGGTGCGGATCCCGGACCGGGCCGCGGCCGCCATCCGGATCGCCGAGCCGGCGCCGGATCTCGTGGCCGATCTCCTCGCTGCCCTCGCGGGGGCGGAACGGCCGCTGATCGCCTGCGGCCCGGCCCTGTGCGACGCCTCCGGCCGGGCTGCCATGGCAACGCTGGAAGAAACTCTCGGCCTGCCGGTCGTCGGCATGGAGAGCCCGCGCGGGATCAACGATCCGGCGCTCGGCGCCTTCGCGGAGATCCTGGCGCGGACCGATCTCCTCGTGCTCCTCGGCAAGCCGCTCGACTTCACCCTGCGCTTCGGCGCGGCGCCCGCCCTCGCGCCCGACTGCCGCTTCGCCGTCGTCGATCCCGATCCGGCGCTGTTGGCCCGCGCGCCGGCCGACCGCCTCGCCGTCTCGGGCCTCGCCGATCCGCGGCCGGTGCTGGCGGCGCTGACCGCGCGCGCCACCGCCCTCCCCCGCCGGGAGGCCTGGCACCGGGAGGCGCGGGCCGCCCTCGCCTACCGGCCGCCCGCCTGGGCGGAGCTGCGCGGGGGTGGTGCGCGCCTGCACCCGGTGGAGCTGTGCCGGGCGGTCGACGCCTTCCTGGAACGCCACCCCGACGGCACGCTGATCTGCGACGGCGGCGAGATCGGGCAGTGGCCGCAGGCCCTGGTCCGCGCCGGGCGCCGGCTGATCAACGGCGTCTCGGGCACGATCGGCGCGTCGATCCCCTTCGCGATCGCCGCCGCGCTGGAGCGCCCCGGTGCCCCCGTGGTCGCGGTGCTGGGCGACGGCACCTTCGGCTTCCACATGGCCGAGTTCGACACCGCCGTGCGCTATCGAATCCCGTTCGTCGCGGTGGTCGGCAACGACGCGCGCTGGAACGCCGAGCACCAGATCCAGCTGCGCAGCTACGGCCCCGAGCGGACGCGCCACTGCGACCTGCTCCCGACCCGCTACGACGCGGTCGTCCAGGCCCTCGGCGGCTTCGGGGCGCTGGTGACCGAGGCGGCCGAGCTTCCGGCGGCGCTGGAGGCGGCCCAGGCCAGCGGCCTGCCGGCCTGCATCAACGTGATGATCGCGAGCGTGGCGGCGCCGGTGATCCGCCGCCCCGGCTGAGGGGGCGAGCACGATACATGACGGCGACGCCGTCTTGCCGAATGAGGCGCGGGTCCCCTCTCCCGGGCGGGAGAGGGACAGGGTGAGGGATGAGACCTATCCGGACGAGGCGCACCGCGTAGGCGGTTCGAGGGCGGGCTTAATCCTGAACCTTCTCATCCCTCACCCCAACCCTCTCCCGCTCGGGAGAGGGGGCAGGTCGCGCCCGCCACGTGCGCCGGCGCGACGGTCGTGGACCTTGGGCTCAAGGAGGGGAATCATGCGCAGACGCGACGTTCTGGCCGGGGCAGCGGCGTTCCTGGCGAGTCCCGTCCCGGGGCGGGCCGACGAGGTCGGCGCGGTGGCGATCGCCCGCCAGCCGAGCCTCGGCCACCTGCCGCTGATGCTGATGGAGGAGCAGGGCCTGCTCCAGAAGGCCGCGGCCGCCCGCGGCGTGGCGGGGCTCCAGGCGCGCTACCTCACCCTCGCGGGCGGGGCGGCGATGAACGACGCCCTGCTCTCCGGGACGATCCAGTTCGCGGCCGGCGGCGTGCCGCCCCTCGTGCTGCTCTGGTCGAAGACCGAGGGCACCGCCATGGCGGTGAAGGGCGTGGCGGCGATGAACAGCATGCCGCTCCTGATGAACACCAGCAATCCGAAGGTGCACCGGCTCGCCGACTTCACCGACCGGGACAAGATCGCGCTCCCCGCCGTGAAGGTCTCGGTCCAGGCGATGTTCCTGCAGATGGCCGCCGAGAAGGAGCTCGGCGCAGGCCGCCGCAACGACCTCGACCGGCTCACCGTCACCCTCTCCCATCCCGACGGCATGGCGGCGCTCCTCGGGGGCAGCGAGGTGACGGCCCATTTCACCGCCGCGCCGATCCAGGAGCTGGAGCTGCGCCGGCCCGGCATCCGCACGGTGCTGAACAGCTTCGACGTGCTGGGCGAACCCTCGACCTTCAACGTCGTCTGGGCGTCCTCGGCCTTCGCGGGCGCCAATCCCCGTGTCGTCGCGGCTTTCAACGCCGCCCTGGACGACGCGCTCGCCGCGATCACGGCCGATCCGTCGGAGGCGGCGCGCGCCTACGTGCGGCTCGCCCGCAACGGGAGCGATGTCGGGCTGATCACCGAGATCCTGAAGGACCCGCAGGTCTCCTTCACGGCGACGCCCCGGGCGGTCGGAAAGGTCGCCGACTTCATGGCCCGCACCGGCACGATCCGTCGCCGGCCGGAGAGCTGGAAGGACCTGTTCTTCGCGGGCGTCCACGACAAGGCGGGCAGCTGACGCCCCACCGGCCGCGCTCAGTTCTGCAGCAGGCCGGGCAGCGCCAGGGCCGTCGTGGTCAGGCCGATCGCGGCGAGCAGCGCGAGGACGAGCGTGCGGAAGCGGCGCTGGTCGATCCGGGCGAACAGCGAGAGCCCGGCGAGCACGCTCACCAGCACCACCGGCAGCGCCAGGGCGAGGTCGCCGAGGAGCTCGGGCGGCAGCGGATCGAGATAGACGAGGATCGTCAGGGCCCAGACCTGCATCACCAGGGTGAAGGACTGGTAGACCGCCCGCTGGGTGCGCGGATCCCAGCCGCGCACGAGGCTCCAGGCCGTCGGCAGGGCGCCGGACAGGCCGGCGATCCCGCCCAGCACGCCGCCCAGGAAGCCGATCGCGCCGTCACTCCAGCGATTGCCGAAGCCGACCCGGTAATCGGCGCGCAGCAGCGCGACGCCGCCGCTGTAGAGGACAAGGAAGGCGCCGATCGCGACCTTGATGAAGCGCGGATCGAGATCATGCAGCAGGTGGATGCCGATCGGCGCGCCGACGATGCCCGGCAGGATCATCGCGAAGGCGGTGCCCCGCGGCGGCCAGGTCCGCAGGCGCAGGATCGAGATCACCTGCGAGAGGATGCTGCAGACGAGCACCAGGGCGGTCGCCTCCACGGGCGTGCGGATCGACAGCAGCGTGCCGGAGGCGATCAGCGCGAAGGCGAAGCCCGTCAGGCCCGAGATCACGCCGGCGCAGCCGACGCACAGGATCAGGAGAAGCGTCTCGTTCACCGGGGGCGCCCGGCCCGGCCGATCCCATCCGCGCGCACACCCGCCATTCTCGTCCTCCCGGCCCGCGTCCCGCCGGGGCGGGCTCTCTTTCCATGTATCTTATATAAGACTTGTTCGACTGAGCAAGGCACATGCCTCTGCGGCGCGACAGGGTCGGCCCTCCGGATCCGGCTCGCGACCTCCCACCGCCACAGAGGAGGAGGGGGCGCTCGGTGCCGTCCCCGAACCAGTGAAATCACCCGCACCCCTCGATCACCCGTTGACGCCGGACACCTCATTGGTCTTATATAAGACCAGTCGCCGCCGAGAAGCCGACGACGCAGATCAGGAGGACCGCATGAGCAGCCACGCCGCGTCCGGCGCGGGGCGCCGCAAGCCGCATCTTCTCGCCCATTCCCCCCAGGACAACGTCGCCGTCGCGGTGATCGAGGGCCTGAGCGCGAGCACCGACGCCTTCGGGGTGGTCACCGAGAACGACAGCACCTTCGAGGTCCATGTCCGCCACGACATCCCGATCGGCCACAAGGTCGCGCTCACCGACCTGAAGGCCGGCGACACGGCCATCAAGTACGGCCAGGACATCGGCAAGGTCATCAAGGACGTCGCCAAGGGCGAGCACGTCCACGTCCACAACGTCAAGACGAAGCGCTGGTGAGGTGACGATGTTCAAGGAAGCCGCTCAGCTCGAACACGAGATCGCCACCCCCTTCGTCGGCGGTGCGCCCGATCAGTTCGCCACCAAGGCGCTCGCGACCGGGCGCGCCTCGGAGAACTACACCTCCGCCACCTTCATGGGCTGGCGCCGGGAGAACGGCCGGGTCGGCGTGCGCAACCACGTCGTGCTCCTGCCGCTGGACGACCTGTCCAACGCCGCCTGCGAGGCGGTCGCCAACAATGTGAAGGGCACGATGGCGCTGCCCCACGCCTACGGCCGGCTCCAGTTCGGCGAGGACCTGGACCTCCACTTCCGCACCCTGATCGGCATCGGCTCGAACCCGAACGTCGCCGCCGTCGTGGTGATCGGCATCGAGGACCAGTGGACCAACCGCGTGGTCGAGGGCATCGCCAAGACCGGCAAGCCGGTCGTCGGCTTCGGCATCGAGGGCCACGGCGACATCGCGATCGTCGCCAGGGCGAGCTACCAGGCCAAGCGCTTCGTGCAGTGGGCCACCGAGCTCCAACGCGAGGAATGCCCGATCGCCGACCTCTGGGTCTCGACCAAGTGCGGCGAGTCCGACACCACCACCGGCCTCGCCTCCTGCCCCACCGTCGGCAACATGTACGACAAGCTGATCCCGCACGGGATCTACGGGGTGTTCGGCGAGACCTCGGAGATCACCGGCGCGGAGCACCTCTGTCGCGAGCGGGCGATCAGCCCGGAAGTCTCCGACAAGTGGTACAC
The DNA here is from genome assembly GCF_021398735.1 of Methylobacterium oryzae. Taxonomy (NCBI): domain Bacteria; kingdom Pseudomonadati; phylum Pseudomonadota; class Alphaproteobacteria; order Hyphomicrobiales; family Methylobacteriaceae; genus Methylobacterium; species Methylobacterium oryzae. The sequence continues at coordinate 57,514 of NZ_CP090350.1, read as the reverse complement.
GATGTGGAAGGCCTACCAGGACGACGTGATCGAGGCCCACAAGACCGACGATCTCTCGGACTCGCAGCCGACCAAGGGCAACATCGCGGGCGGCCTCACCACGATCGAGGAGAAGGCGCTCGGCAACCTCGAGAAGATCGGCCACGAGTGCCGGTTCATCGACGCGCTGCAGCCCGCGGAGGCGCCCGCCAAGGGGCCCGGCCTGTACTTCATGGACACGTCCTCGGCGGCGGCCGAGTGCGTCACCCTGATGGCGGCGGCCGGCTACGTGGTGCACACCTTCCCGACCGGCCAGGGCAACGTCATCGGCAACCCGATCGTCCCGGTGATCAAGATCACCGGCAATCCCCGGACCGTGCGGACCATGGGCGAGCATATCGACGTCGACGTCTCGGGTGTGCTCACCCGTGAGATGACGATCCCGCAGGCCGGCGACGCGCTCATCGACATGGTGGTGCGCACCGCCAACGGCCGGCTCACGGCGGCCGAGTCCCTCGGCCACCGGGAATTCGTGATGACGAAGCTCTACCGCAGCGCCTGACGCACAAGTCCCGCGCCCGCGGACCGCGATCCGGTCCGCGGGCGCGGCCCCGACGCCACGGGGTCAGGACCACGCCGGAGCGCACGACCGCGGGGGAAACCGCGGCGGCCTCCGTCCCGTCATTCTGGAGGAACGCATGAGGCTGCTTCGGTCGATCTACGGCCAGGTCCTGCTCGGCATCGCGCTGGGCATCGCGGTCGGGGTGGTGGCCCCCGATTTCGCCGTGGGCTGCAAGATCCTCGGCGACATGTTCATCAACCTGATCAAGATGATCGTCGCCCCCGTGATCTTCTGCACGGTCGTGGTCGGCATCGCGCATGTCGGCGACATGAAGAGCGTCGGCCGGATGGGCCTGAAGACCATCCTGTACTTCGAGGTCGCCACGACCGTGGCGCTCGCCGCGGGCCTCCTGTTCGTCAACCTGCTGCGGCCGGGCGACGGCGTGAACGCCACGGTCGACAGCCTCGACGCCAAGCTGGTCGCCGGCATCGCCGGCAAGGCCCACGCGCAGTCGCCGATGGAGATCGTCGCCAACATCATCCCGCACAGCGCGGTCGACGCCTTCGCCAAGGGCGACCTGATCCAGGTGATGTTCTTCTCGGTGCTCGTCGGCATGGGTCTGGCGATGCTCGGCCGGCGCGGCGAGTTCCCGCTCAAGGTGGTCCACGCCTTCGGCGACGTGCTGATGAAGGTCGTCGGCCTGATCATGCACTTCGCGCCGATCGGAGCCTTCGGGGCGATGGCCTTCACCATCGGCAAGTTCGGGCTCGGCATCCTCGCCCAGTACGGGATGCTGATCGTCTCCCTCTACCTGACCTTCATCGTGTTCATCGCGGTCTTCCTCGGCGGCGTGATGCGCTTCTACGTCGGCCTGAGCCTGTGGAAGCTGTTCCGCTACAGCCGGGAGGAGCTGTTCATCCTGCTCGGCACCACGAGCTCGGAATCGGTGCTGCCGCGGATCATGGCCAAGCTCAACGGCCTCGGGGTCGACAAGAGCGTCACCGGCCTCGTGATGCCCGCCGGCCTGTCCTTCAACATGGACGGCTCGTGCATCTACCTGACCATGGCGATCGGCTTCATCGCCCAGGCTCTCAACGTGCCGCTGACCTGGGAGCAGGAGCTCGGCATCCTCGCCATCGCGCTGGTGACCTCGAAGGGCGTGGCAGGCGTGGCCGGCGCCATCCTGTTCGTGCTCGCCGCGACGCTCCAGGCCTCGCAGCTCCTGCCGGTGGCGGGCATCGCCCTGATCATCGGGGTGGACCGCATCCTGAACGAGCTGCGCTGCGTGACCAACGCGGTCGGCAACATGGTGGCGACCCTCGTGATCGCCCGCTGGGAGGGCAAGATCGACCTCGCCCACGCCCGGGCGGTGCTCGACGGCCGCATCACCCCGAACCTCGACCTTCTCGACGACGAGGACGAGGCGGCGGACGCGATCCCCGCCCGCGAGCCGGCGGCGGCCTCGCGCCGCCCCCTCCCCGCTGCCGTGCCGGCGACCTGAGAAGGATCCTCCATGCCCAAGGTCATCATCAGCGAGTTCATGGACGAGGCCGCGATCGCGGCCGAGCTCGCCGGCCTCGACGTGCAGTACGATCCCGGCCTCGTCGACCGGCCCGGGGACCTCGCCGCCGCCGTGGCCCGGGCCGACGCCCTGATCGTGCGCAACCGGACCCAGGTCCGCGGCCCTCTGCTCGACGCCGCCCGCGACCTCAAGGTCGTCGGCCGCCTCGGCGTCGGCCTCGACAACATCGACGTCCCGGCCTGCCGGGCGCGCGGCATCGCGGTCTACCCGGCCACCGGCGCCAACGACGGCGCGGTCGCCGAGTACGTGGTCGCCACCGCGATGCTGCTCCTGCGCGGCGCCTACGGGGCGAGCGCCGCCGTCGCCGCCGGCGCGTGGCCGCGCAACGCCCTGATGGGCCGCGAGATCGCCGGCAAGCGCCTCGGCCTCGTCGGCTTCGGGTCGATCGCCCGCGAGACTGCCCGGAGGGCGGCGGCCCTCGGCATGACGGTCGCCGCCCACGACCCCTTCGTGGCCGCGGGCGACCCGGCCTGGAACCCGGCCTACGGCCCCGTGCAGAGCCAGGCGCTCGACGCGCTGATCGCGCAGAGCGACGTGCTCTCGCTGCACGTGCCGCTCACCGATCAGACCCGCGGGTTGATCGACGCGGCGGCGCTGGCCCGGATGCCTGCGGGCGCGATCCTGATCAACGCGGCCCGCGGCGGGGTGGTGGACGAGGCCGCCGTGGCGCAAGCCCTGCGCTCCGGCCATCTCGGCGGCGCGGCGCTGGACGTGTTCGACCGGGAGCCCCTCGACGCGGCGGCGGGCGCCGTCTTCGCCGACGTGCCGAACCTGATCCTCACGCCGCACATCGCCGGGGTGACGCAGGAATCGAACGTGCGCGTCTCCGCCGTCACGGCCGCGGCCGTCCGCCGCCATCTCACGGAGCGCTGAGCCGATGCCGAACCTGACCCTGTCGGAGGCCGAGGCCCTCGCCGCCGACGCCCTCGTCCGCTGCGGCACGGCCGAGGCCGCGGCCCGGAGCGTCGCCCGCGCCCTGGTCGGCGCCGAGGCGGACGGGCTCAAGGGCCACGGCCTGTCGCGGGTCGCGCCCTACGCGGCGCAGGTGCGTGCCGGGAAGGTCGCGGGCGACGCGGTCCCGCTTGCGTCGCGCCCGCGGCCGGGCCTGCTCGCGATCGACGCCGCCCACGGCTTCGCCTACCCGGCGATCGACCTCGCCCTGGAGGCGCTGCCGGGCGTCGCGCGCCAGCAGGGCGTGGCGGCGGCGGGCATCCGCCGCTCACACCATTGCGGCGCGGCCGGCCGCCCGGTCGAGGCCCTGGCCGAGCAGGGCTGCGTCGCCCTGCTCTTCGCCAACACGCCCGCCGCGATGGCCCCCTGGGGCGGGCGTCAGGCGGTGTTCGGCACCAACCCGCTGGCCTTCGCCTGCCCGCTGCCGGGCCGCGCGCCGATCGTGGTCGACCTCGCCCTGTCGAAGGTGGCCCGCGCCAACATCGTCGGGGCGGCCAAGCGCGGCGAGCCGATCCCCGAGGGCTGGGCCCTCGACGCGGAGGGACGCCCGACGACCGACGCCACGGCCGCCCTCGACGGCACCATGGTGCCGCTGGGCGACGCCAAGGGGACGGCGCTCGCCCTGATGGTCGAGCTGCTGGCCGCCGGGCTCGTCGGCGCGCGCTTCGCCGGTGAAGCCTCCTCGTTCCTCGACGCCGCGGGCGACCCGCCGGGCACCGGGCAGCTGATCCTCGCCCTCGACGCTTCGGCGCTCAGCCCGGACGCGCCGGAGCGCTTCGCGGCGCTGGCCGGCGCGATCGAGGCGCAGGACGGCGCCCGGCTCCCGGGCAGCCGCCGGCTCGGGCTCCGCCGCCGGGCCGCTGAGGCGGGCCTCGACGTGGCCGAAGCCCTCGTGGCCGAGATCCGGGCGCTGTGAGGCGTAACGCCTGTGCGGAGGAAGAACCCGTGATTGCTCCCGTCGGCAGGGCGACGTAAGCGAGAGGAGGGAGAGGTGCTGGACACAACCTTCGACGCTCTACCCACGGATGGGGCTCTGCGTCGTCACGCGATGGAACGGTCAGGCGAAGGGCAGGCAGGTTCGGGGCGCGCAGACTCGGGGCGCGCAGACTCGGGACGCGCCGGCGCGGTCGGCTTCCGCCCGCTCTACCGGCAGGTCTACGACACGCTGCTGAAGCGCCTGGCCGACGCGGTCTGGCAGCCCGGCCAGATCCTTCCGAGCGAGGGGCAGCTCGCCGCCGAGCTGGGCGTCAGCCAGGGGACGGTGCGCAAGGCGCTCGACGCGCTCACCGCCGACAGCCTGCTGGTGCGCCGCCAGGGCCGCGGGACGTTCGTGGCCGACCACGACGACAAGCAGAGCGTCTTCCGCTTCCTGAAGCTGCGGCCGGACGGCGACGGCACCGGCATGCCCACGAGCCGGGTCACGGGGATCGCGGAGGCGGCCGCCAGCGCCGACGAGCGCGGGCGGCTCGACCTCGTGCGGTCCGCCCGCGTGGTCCGGATCGAGCGCGTGCGCGCCGTCGACGCCAAGCTGTGCGTGGTCGAGACGATCAGCGTGCCCGCCGGCCTGTTCCCGGGCATCGCCCAGATCGAGCTGCCGAACACCCTCTACAGCCTCTACGCCACCCGCTACGGCATCACGATCGCCACCGCCAACGAGCGCCTGAAGGCCGTGGCGATCGGGCCCCGCGAGGCCGAGCTGCTCCAGGTGCCCGCCGGAACCCCCGCCCTCGAGATCGACCGCGTCGCCATCGACCTCGAGGAGCGGCCGGTCGAGTGGCGCCTCTCGACCTGCCTGACGCAGGACATCCACTACCTCTCGGTCCTTCGCTGACCGGGATCCCCCGACGCGCCGCCTCGCAGTCGAAGGCGGGGCGCGCCGAACCGGACCTCCGCTGCCACAGCCTGAACGGGGAGCGCGCGATGACCGATCGCGGAAGACGGGACTTCATGCGGCTGAGCGCCCTCGGCGCCCTCGCCGCGCTCGGGGGCGTGCCGCGCGCACGGGCGGCCGACGGGGGGACGCTGCCCTTCGGCAACGGCGAGCGGCCGCTCGTGGCCTATCCGGGCAAGCGGCCGCTCCTGCAGATGACCGCGCGCCCGCCGCAGCTGGAGACGCCGTTCGCGGTCTTCGACGGGGGCGCGATCACGCCGAACGACGCGTTCTTCGTCCGCTACCACCTCGCCGACATCCCGACCGAGATCGACCCGCAGGCCTTCCGCGTCGCCGTGACCGGGCAGGTCGAGCGCCCGCTCTCCCTGTCGCTCGCCGACCTCAAGGCGATGCCCCAGACCGAGATCGTCGCGGTCAACCAGTGCTCGGGCAATTCCCGCGGCTTCTTCGAGCCGCGCATCGCCGGCGGCCAGCTCGCCAACGGCGCCATGGGCTGCGCCCGCTGGACCGGCGTGCCGCTCAAGACGGTGCTCGACCGGGCCGGCGTGAAGGCCGGCGCCGTGCAGGTCGCCTTCAACGGCCTCGACGGGCCGGTCCTGCCCGAGACGCCGGACTTCGCCAAGGCGCTGACCCTCGACCACGCCCGGGACGGCGCGGTGCTGCTCGCCTGGGGCATGAACGGGCAGGACCTGCCCTGGCTCAACGGCTTCCCGCTCCGCCTCGTGGTGCCGGGCTACTACGGCACCTACTGGGTCAAGCACCTCGACAGCATCGCCGTCCTCGATCACCCCTTCGAGGGCTTCTGGATGAAGACGGCCTACCGCATCCCCGACAATCCCTGCGCCTGCACCGAGCCCGGCAAGGCGCCGGACAGGACCGTCCCGATCGGCCGCCTCAACGTCCGCTCCTTCCTGACGAACCTGACCGACGGCGCGCCGGTGAAGGCGGGTCCGGTCGCCCTGCGGGGCATCGCGTTCGACGGCGGCTCGGGCATCCGGGACGTCGCGGTCTCGGCCGACGACGGCCGGACCTGGAGCGCGGCCCGGCTCGGCCAGGATCTCGGCCCCTACGCCTTCCGCACCTGGACCGCGGAGGTCGATCTCGCGCCGGGCGCCCACGCCCTGCGCGTGCGGGCCACGGGCAACGACGGCGCGACCCAGCCGATGGAGCCGCGCTGGAACCCCGCCGGCTACATGCGCAACGTCGTCGAGACGACCCGCGTGCGCGCGGCCTAGAGGGAGGATCGGCATGTTCAGCACCCGCCCACCCCGCGCGTCGGTCGTCGCGATCGCCGCCGCGCTGGCCGCGACACCCGCGCTGGCCGCGCCCGAGACCTACGCGCTGCCGGAGCCGACGGCGCAGTTCCGGCCGGCCCCGGACGCCGCGCACGCGGCCGGCTTCCAGGCCGCGCAGGAGAACTGCCTGACCTGCCACTCGGCCGACTACGTCGCCATGCAGCCGCCCCGGAAGGGGCAGGCGTTCTGGGACGCCGAGGTCGCCAAGATGATCAAGGTCTACCGGGCGCCGATCACGGAGGAGCAGGCCCGGGCCATCGCCGGCTATCTCGGCGCGGCCTACTGAGCGCCGAGACCGGGCAGGAGGTCGCGCGATGACCGTCAGAACCGCCGTGCCGGACCGGTCCGGGGCCGCGCCGACCGGGTCGCGGGGGGCCTCCGCCTGGGCCGGGGCGGCCGGCACCCTGCTCCCGGGCCTGCTCCTGTGCCTGGGCATCACCGCGGTGGCGCAGGCTCTGCAGGCCGGCGAGGAGCACCTGACCGGCCATCCCTACGTCGAGGCGCTGGTGCTGGCCATCCTGCTGGGGACGGCCGTGCGGACCGCCTGGGTGCCGGGCGCGCGCTTCAAGGCCGGGATCGCCTTCTCGGCCAAGCAGGTGCTGGAAGTGGCCGTCACGCTGCTCGGCGCCGCGGTCAGCCTCGGGGCGATCGTCGCCTCGGGCCCGGCGCTGCTGGCCGGCATCGTCGGGGCGGTGGCGCTGACCATCCTGGCGAGCTGCGCGCTCTGCCGCGCCCTGGGCCTGCCGGTGCGCATGGCGCTGCTGATCGCCTGCGGCAACGCCATCTGCGGCAACTCGGCGATCGCCGCGGTGGCGCCGGTGATCGGGGCGGACAACCGGGACGTGGCGGCGGCCATCGCCTTCACGGCGGTGCTGGGCGTGCTGATGGTGCTGGGCCTGCCGCTGTTCGTGCCGCTCGTCGGCTTCAGCGAGCACCAGTACGGCGTGCTCGCGGGCCTGACCGTCTACGCGGTGCCGCAGGTGCTGGCCGCGACCGTCCCGGTGGGCCCGCTCGCCACGCAGGTGGGCACACTCGTCAAGCTGGTCCGGGTGCTGATGCTCGGGCCGGTGGTGCTGGCGCTCTCGCTCCTCGCCCCGCGCCTGCCGGCGGCGGGAGCGACCGCCGAGCCTGCTGGGGGAAGCGCCCCCGGGAGCGCCCGGCGCCGGCCCGGCTTCTTCAAGCTGGTCCCGTGGTTCATCCTCGGCTTCCTGGCCCTGGCGAGCCTGCGCTCGCTCGGGCTGATCCCGGACGCCTGGGTCGCGCCGATCTCCCGCCTCGCCGGCTTCCTCACCATCGTGTCGATGGCCGCGCTCGGCCTCGGGGTGGACGTGCGCGTGCTGGCCCAGGTCGGCGGCCGGGTCACGGTGGCGGTCACCGCCTCGCTCCTCGTGCTGCTGGCCATCGCCGTCCTGCTCATCCGCGGCCTCGGGATCGGCTGAGCCGGTCGCCGGCGGCGCGCCGCACCCGCCGGCGTCCACGCGCGGGTGGCCCGGACTCCGCGAGCGCAATCGCGCCGGGGAAGCGGCTCACACGCAACGGTGGCGGTCGCGCACGGCGGACAGCGATGTCGCCCGCCCGGGAGCGTGAAAGTCCCCGACGAGACGACATCATCCGGGCACCGATGCGGACGTCGAGCGCGCAACGGGATCAGCGGTGCCACGATGCCGCCGGGGCAGGATCGCGCGATCGCCGCGACGTCTGACGAACAGGCAGACGTCTTCGCGCCGAACGCGGCCGAGCAAGACGACAGCTCCGAATGTGGGGTGTCCGCGGCGCAACGCCCGACGGGATATGAGTGAACCCTCCCCGTCCGTCCCGTCCATACATGCGCCGGACTGCCCGGCGCGGCACCGATATTCGGCTTCGTGAACGACGGAGATCACCGAATATTTGCGCAGAGGAGACAAATATTCGAAGCAGAGATTTGCCTCGCGCGCGCCGTTAACCACGGTTTTCAATATTTCTGAAATTCGAGGCCGCTAATATGCGGATATAACCTGGGATTGAACTGCTAAAATGATCACCCCCTCGACGAGAGCGAAGTAGCGAGACGCCGCGTTGGGACTGTATTCCAAGCTGCGGGCCGCACTCGCTGAAGATGCCCTCCTCGCGCGCGGCGTGAAGCGCTCGCTCGTCGACGGGCTGTATCAGCCCTTCGCGTCGCTCGCGGTCGGCGCCGCGTCCGGGACGATCGTCGCCACGGCCGCGGCGTTCTGGTCCGACGATCGCGCGATCACGGTGACCGCGTTCGCGGTCGGCCTGATCGGCCTCACCCGCATCGTGCTCGCTCGGATCTACCTGACGAAGGGGCCGCAGAAGCACGATCGTTACGAGCTCTGGGAGACCTACTTCTCCCTCGGCGCGTTCGCCTACGCCGCGTCGCTCGGCATCCTGTCGTTCCTCATCACGACGCGGTCGTCCAACCTCGCGCTCCAGGTCATCACCCCCACGTTCACGATCGGTTACGCCGCGGGCATCTCGGGCCGCAATGCGGGCCGCCCCCTGCTGGCCATCGCGCAGGTGCTCCTGTCGGCGATGCCGCTGTCGGCGGGCCTGCTCGTGTCGGGCGACGGCGAGCGGGCCTCGCTCGGCATCCTCTCGCTCCTGTTCGCCTACGGCATGATCGACATCACGCTCAGCACGCGCGAGATCATCGTGTCGGCCCTGGTGACGACGCGCGAGAAGGAGGCGCTCGCCGAGAAATTCCAGGCCCAGGCGAATCTCTTCGACATCGCGTTGCGCAACATGTCGCACGGACTGTGCATGTTCGACGCGCGCGGCCGGCTCCAGGTCTGGAACGACCAGTTCCTCTCGATATCGGGCATTCCCTCGAACCGCATCCACACCAATTCGACGGCCAAATCGCTGTACGCATTGAGCCGCGCCATCATCGATGAGCGGACCGCGGGGCGCGGCGCGACGCTCTCGACATTCTCGGCGGCGTCGAACGCGTTGAGGTCGGGAAACCTGGTCCTGATCCTCCCCGACGATCGCGTGGTCTCCCTGATGCAGCGGCGGACCGCCGAGAAGGGCTACGTGATCATCTTCGAGGACATCACCGAGCGGCGTCGGAGCGAAGCCCGCATCCAGCAGATGGCGCGTTACGACGATCTGACGGGCCTGCTCAATCGCAGCAGCTTCAAGGCCAAGGTCTCCCAGGCGCTGAAAGCCAGCGCCAGCAGCAAGGGCGATTTCGCGGTCCATCTGCTCGATCTCGACCACTTCAAGGTCATCAACGACACGCTGGGGCATCCGGCCGGAGACAGATTGTTGCAGATGGTGGCGGACCGGCTGCGCGGGATCGGGGCGCTGTCCGGATCGGTCGCCCGCCTCGGCGGCGACGAGTTCGTCATCGTCCAGCAATCCGTCACGTCGCCGGCCGTCGCGGAGGATCTCGCGCAGCGCGTCCTGCACGAGCTGGAGCGACCTTTCGATATCGACGGCACTCACGTCACGGTCGGCGCCTCGATCGGCATCGCGATCGCCCCGTTCCATGCCAACGACGAGGACAGGCTGCTGAAATGCGCCGATATCGCCCTCTACGCCATCAAGGGGGCCGGCAGGAGCGGGTTCAAGATCTTCCAGCACGAGATGGAAGCGGCCACGCGCGCGCGGCACGCCCTCGAGTCCGATCTCCGGGCCGCCCTGACCAACGGCGAACTGGAGCTGCACTATCAGCCGATCGTCGACGCGAGCACCGGGGCGATCGTGAGCTGCGAGGCCCTGCTTCGGTGGCAGCACCCCGTCTCCGGCTACATCCCGCCGTCGGACTTCATCCCGGTGGCCGAGGACACGGGGCTCATCGTCCAGCTGGGCGACTGGGTTCTGAACGAAGCGTGCCGCGAGGCCCGGAACTGGCCGTCGACCGTGAGCGTCGCGGTCAACATGTCGCCGCGTCAGTTCGGTGATCCGCAGCTGGCCTTCCACGTCATCGGCGCGCTGAACCGCTCCGGCCTCCCGGCGCATCGCCTGGAGCTCGAGATCACGGAGAGCGTGACGCTGGGCGCGACGCACAAGATCGTCGAGACCATCCACACGCTCCGCCAGCTCGGGATCCGCCTGTCGATCGACGATTTCGGAACCGGTTACTCGTCCCTGAGCTCCCTGAGAAACTTCGCCTTCGACAAGCTGAAGATCGACCGGTCGTTCGTGTGGGACCTGGACAGGAAGGCCGAGTCGACCGCGATCATCCGGGCGATCGTCGGGATGGGTAGGAGCATCGGGATGGCCATCGTCGTCGAGGGCGTCGAGACGGAGACGCAGCTCTCCATCCTCCGGGCCGAGGGCTGCGATCTGATCCAGGGCTACGTGTTCAGTCGTCCGGTCGCCGCATCCCAGATCCGGGCCATGCTCGCGGCCGCGGAGCCCGTGACGAAGCTAGCGAGCTGACGCCGCCAGTCCCCGCGCGGTCACCGTGCGGGCCTGAGCGGCCTGGGCTTTTCCCCTGAGCCTGTCCTGCGCCAGGACGAGCCGCTCCATGATGCTCAGATCCCTGTCCGTGAGATTCATCGCGGCGGCCGCCCAGACCGAGACGATCTTTCTCAGTTCCTCCAACGATATGCGATTGACCTCCCGGGCGGCTCGATAGATCGCCTGCTGCCCGTTGCGGCGCCGGTGGTTGCCGGCGATGTACGCGCGCACGGCCGCTTCGCCCTGGCCACGCTCGGCGAGGACGTGAACGATTCCCAGTTCGTGCATCTCCTCCGCGGTGTAGGTTCTCCCATCGAGGATCATCTCCTGAGCCCTGATGGTCCCCAGACGCCGGGCGAGGAAGCTGTAGGCCCCCATACCGGGGAAGAGCCCGAAGAGGATCTCCGGGAAGCCGAACTTGGTGCCCTTCTCGGCGATGATCACGTCGAACGAGAGCAGGCCCTCGAACCCCCCGCCCAGCGCGTCGCCCTGAACGAGGCCGATCGTGATGATCGGCAGGTTCAGCGCGTTCATGTTGCGATGAAGAACATCGACGCACGCGTTGCCGTAACCGACCAGCGCGGCCTCGTCGCCCGCGCGGATCTTGCTCGCGAACAGGCTCAGATCACCGCCGAGACTGAACACGCCGGGAAATCGTGAACCGAAGACAAAGTAGTTCAGGTCGAGGCTGCCGTTGCCGAAACCGCGCTCGATGCCATCCTGCAGGCGGCTGAAGTCGGCCAGCATCTCGGGATTCTGGCACGGGCGGCCCTGCGGGCGCATGAAGGCCCACAGGGTGCTGGTGTCGGTTTCGAGATTGACTTCGATCTGAGCGAGTTCGGAAAGGCCGTGGTCGGGAGACGAGACGGTCGGCGCGATCCGCTTCTCGCTCGGCCGCCGCGCGGCCGTCGGACGCCGTCGCAGCGGCACAGGACCAGGGTATGGCACCAAGTCTTTGGCGAGACCTGTAATAGACGCCATCGTATTCGGATCCGTTAAGTGATCCTTAACCGTATCTCAGCCGGCGTTGCGGAGCTAGGCAGCCGGAGCGGCCCTCCTCAGATAATTAAGCTTTGGTTAATGCCGGCCTTTTAGCCACCTTTGCTTGCGAGGCGGGCCTCTCCGGACGAGAGGCCCGCCGACGCCCCGGCGGCTGCCCTGACCCTCGACCTCCACGGCCTCGACGGCGCCGGCTCGGTCCGGCGGGATCGCGGACGGCAGGCGTGAAGCGGCACGCCCGCCGCTTCCGCGCGAGACCGGGTCCGCCGCGGGGACGCGCGGTCAACCGCGCGACGGACGCCTCAGCGGCACCCCGTAACGGCTCCGATCTCCGATCATGCGAGTCGGCGCAATGCTCGCTGCGCCGATCGCCGATCATGACGATTGCTGTCTCCATCCCCAGCAGTTGTATTATAGACGAGTAGCATACCAATAGTTGCACAATATTATCTGTTCGTTATAAATTTTCATGTCTATCGAGACCATGATCCGAGAGCGATCCGACGACGAGAGCGACGAGAAGCCGGCACTCTATCTATGGTTGACGACAGCGTTTCTCTATTTCTGCACCGCAGCTTCGACACTGAGCCTGGCCAGTAGCGGACACGACATCGCTGCCCTATGGCCGGCCAATGCCATTCTGGTCGCCCTGCTGCTCTCCCATGACAGGGTCCGATCGGGCACGGTGCTGAGCGCCGGACTGGCCGCGAACATCGCGGCCAATGTCCTGACGCGGGGGACTTTGATCGGCCCCTTCCTGTACAGTCTCGCCAACCTCGCCGAGGTGATGTTGGCCGTCCGTCTCCTGCGAAGGACCTACGAGCAGGACGCCCTGCTGCAATCCACGAGATCCGCCCTGCGGTTCCTCGCGATCGCGGGATTGCTGGCACCGGCCGCGAGCGGCGTCCTGGGAGGCTTGACGGCGCATCTCGTCTTCGGCCAGCCCCTGTTGCGCTCGTTCGGCACCTGGGTCGCGAGCGACGGCCTGGGACTCATCGTCATCACGCCCTTCCTGCTCTCGCTGTTCCGAGGCGATTACGCGCGTGCGCTCGCGGAGCGGAGCTGGCGGGACCGGCTCGAAGCGGCCGCCTTGCTCGTCCTCGCAGGTTCGGTCGCGTACGCGACCTTCTTCTGCACCAGCCGCCCCTTGCTGTTCCTGATCTTCCCGCCCCTCATCCTGATCGCTTTCCGGCTGGGCCGCCTGGGTGTCACCGCGGCCGTGATGGTCGTGGCCGTCATCGGAGGCGTCGCCACGATGTACGGTCGCGGGCCGATGGTCCTGATCGCGGCCGACGCCGTCACGCAGGCGCAGGCGTTCCAGGTGTTTCTGGCCTTCATCCTGCTGACCTGCCTGCCCGTCGCGGCGGAGGTCTCCGCGCGGGCGCGGCTCACGGCCGAGCTGGCCGCGCACGATCGGGAGATGACGAGGAGCGCCTTCACCGATTCCCTGACAGGACTGCTCAACCGGGCAGGTTTCGAGCATCAGATCGAGACCATCCTGCCCGTCAGGGCGCTGCCGCCCGTCAGCCTGATCGCGATCGACGTGGATCATTTCAAGCAGATCAACGACCGCTGGGGGCATCCGGCGGGCGATCGCGCGCTCGAGACTCTCGGATCGCTGCTCGCGTCGCAGATCCGCCCGGGGGATCTGGTCGCGCGCCTCGGCGGCGACGAGTTCGTGATCCTTCTCCGCGAGAGCGATCTCGCGCGCGCCCGGGCGGTGTGCGAGCGGATCCGCGCGAGCGCACGCGCCGCGGCATTCTCGACCAGTGCCGGGTCCGAGGCGCCGGTCAGCCTGAGCATGGGCTTGGCCGTCGCGCGCGTGGGCGAGGGCTACGAAGCGCTGGCTCAGCGGGCCGACAGCGCTCTGTACGAGGCGAAGCACGCCGGCCGCGACGCCCTGCGATGGGCCGCCTGACTCCGGGATCGACCCTGACCGGCGGCGATCCGGGCCCGGTCGTTTGGCCGTGAAACGCCTGCCCCGTAGGATCGGCCGATCAGATGCCGCCACCTCGTCGGACCGATCCTCTGCGTCGCGCCGCTCGCCCTCCTCTTCGGGACGGCCGACGGTCCCGCGGGCTCCGCGGCCCCCGGCCTGGTGCCGCAGGCCGAGCGCGCGGATCTCGTCCGCGTGGAGAAGGCGCAGCGGCGCCTGACGCTGCTGCGCGGCGGACGCGTGCTGGCGGTCTACCGCGTCTCGCTGGGCTTCGCGCCGGTCGGCCCGAAGGCGATGGAGGGCGACGGCAGAACACCCGAGAGCCGCTACCGCATCGCGGGCAAGAACCCGGACAGCATCGCCCACCTCGCGCTGCGGATCTCCTATCCGGACGCCGCCGACCGCGCCGCGGCGTCCGCGGCCGGCGTGCCGCCCGGTGGGGACATCATGATCCACGGTCTGAGGAACGGGTTCTCCTGGGTCGGTCGCCTGCATCGTCTGATCGACTGGACGGATGGCTGCGTGGGCGTGACCAACGCCGAGGCCCGCGCGATCTACGCGCGGGTCGAGGTCGGCACGCCGATCGAGATCCGGAGCTGAGCGGGATCGGGCGTCGTCGGGCGGAGCGTTCGGGGCCGGACGGCGCGCGGCCGGGGCGCCTCAAGGCCCCGCATCCCCGGCGGCCGCGCCAGGACCCGCGGGCGGGCGCCACGGGAGCGGATCGAACGAGCGCCGGAGCGCCTCGAGGAACCGCTCCGTCCGGGCCGCGCGCGACCGCCGTTCCGAGCCGAGCAGGGCGACGACCGGCGCCGACGGCAGGGCGTAGCCTTCGAGCAGGCGCGCCAGCCGCCCCGCGCGCAGGTCGTCGGCGACATCCCATTCCGAGCGCACGATCACGCCGAGGCCCGCGAGGGCCCAGCCCCGCACCACGTCGCCGTCGTTGCTGACCAAGGCCGCATCCACCCTGACGCGGACCTCGGCGCCCTCCGCCGCGCGGAAGCGCCAGAGCGTCACGTCCTCGTCGTTCTCGCGCAGCGCGATGCAGGTGTGATCCCGCAGGTCGGCCGGCACGCGCGGGGCCGGATGCCGGGCCAGGTAGGCGGGCGCCGCGCAGAGGATCCGGTCGTTCGGCGCGAGGGCGCGCACGGTCAGGCTCGGGGTCGCCTCCCTGATCTCACCGACGTGGATCGCGAGGTCCCAGGTCTCGGACGGGATGCGGCCCAGGCGATCCGAGAGCAGCAGGTCGATCCGCACGCCCGGATGCCGCAGCCGGAACGCCGTCACGACCGGGGCCACGTAGCGGCGCCCGAAGCCGAGCGGGGCGACGACGCGCAGATGTCCGGTCACCGCGCCGACGCGCTCGGCCAGGGCGTCGGCGAGATCGTCGAAGGCGCCGAGGAGGTCGCGACCGCGCTCGGCCAGAAGCTCCCCCTCGTCGGTCAGCGTGAGGCCGCGGCCGGACCGGTCCACCAGATGGACCCGCAGCCGCTTCTCCAGGCTGCGCAGCCGCTGCGTCACGGCGGGGGGCGACACGTTCAGACTGCGCGCCGCGGCGGCCAGGGACGGGCTGGCCGCGACCGCGACGAAGAAGCGGAGATCGTCGGTGTCGAGCATTAAGGCCGACCTTAATCCAGAATGCCGAACAGATTAATGGCGTCTCGCGGTCCGGCATGATCTGTCACCCGGCAGCGAGACAGAGAGGCGTGGACATGCCGGAGACCGGAGTCGGGACGCAGGTGCCGTCAGCGGAGGCCGACGGGGCGTCGGGTCCTCTTCAGACACCGTGCCTTCTCCTGGACGAGGCGCGGCTGCGCGCGAACCTCGCGGGGCTGCGGGCGCACCTGGACCGGCTGGGCGTCGCCTTCCGGCCGCACCTGAAGACGGCGAAGTCGATCGACGTCGCCCGCCTGGCGATGACCGGTCCGGCCGGCCCGGCGATCGTCTCGACCCTGCGCGAGGCCGAGTACTTCGCCGAGGGCGGGGTCCGGGACATGATCTACGGCGTCGGCATCGCCCCGCAGAAGCTCGACCGCGTCGGAGCGGTCCGGCGCCGCTGGGGTGCGGACCTCGCCGTGGTGCTCGACTCGATCGAGCAGGCGGACGCGGTCGCCGCCTGGGCCGCGCGGACCGGCGACCGTCTACCGGTCCTGATCGAGGTCGACGCCGACGGGCATCGCTCCGGCGTGAAGCCGGCCGACGCGGCGCTGCTGGTGGCGATCGGGCGCGCGCTCGGCGCGGGGGCGGACCTGCGCGGCGTGCTGCTCCACGCCGGCGACAGCTACGGCCTCAGCGATCCCGAGGATCTCGCCGCGGCCGCGGAGGGCGAGCGCGCGGCGGCGGTGACGGCGGCCACCCTCCTGCGCGCGGCGGGCCTGCCGTGCCCGGTGGTAAGCGTCGGCTCGACCCCGACCGCGCGCTACGCCCGGAACCTCGACGGGATCACCGAGGTCCGTGCCGGCGTGTTCATGTTCGGCGACCTGTTCCAGGCCGGGGTCGGCTCCGTCGCGGTCGACGACATCGCGGTGAGCGTGCTCGCCACCGTGATCGGGCACCGCCGCGACAAGGGCTGGATCATCACCGATGCCGGCTGGATGGCGCTGTCGCGCGACCGGGGCACGGCCCGGCAGGCGGTCGATCAGGGCTACGGCGTGGTCTGCGACCGCGCCGGCCGCCCCTACCCGGACCTGATCGTCGCCGACGCCAACCAGGAGCACGGCATCCTCGCCCTGCGCCCGGGCTCCCGCGCCGCCCTCCCCGACCTGGCCCTCGGCGATCGTGTGCGCGTCCTGCCGAACCACGCCTGCGCGACGGGCGCCCAGTACGACCGCTACCACGTCCTCGACGCCGACGGGCGGGTCGCCGCCGTCTGGCCGCGCATCAATGGCTGGTAGGCGGCGCCGACCGTGACGTCGCGGATCGGGCGCCTCGCGAGCGCCCGGCGGCGCCGGACGCGGCGGGAGCCCGCCTGGACACCGCGAGGCGCGTGACCGCCGCCCTCCTCGGGGCGGCGCATGCCGCCCGCGCGCACTGACGCGCGCACTGACGCGCGCTCCGGGCCCGGTCGGCGCGGCCCGAGGCCCCCGGCACCGACGCCGCCCGATGCGGCGCCCGATACGGAAGGAGAAGCCCATCATGACAGCCCACCGGTTCGACGCCGTCCTGTTCGACCTCCTGACGGCCCTGCTCGACAGCTGGTCCCTGTGGGACTCGGTCGCCGGCAGCACGGAGGCCGGCCGCCGGTGGCGGGCCGAGTACCTGCGGATCACCTACCGGACGGGGGCGTACCAGCCCTACGAGGATCTCGTGGCGGAGGCCGCCGCGGCGGTGGGCCTGCCGCGCCGCCTCGCGGCGGACCTCGAGGATCGCTACGGCGAGCTCCGGCCCTGGCCCGGCGTGACGGAGACCCTGCAGGCGCTCGCGGCGCGCTCCGTGCGGCTCGGCGTCGTGACCAACTGCTCCGAACGTCTGGGTCGCATCGCCGCCGGCTGCCTGGGGGTCGAACTCGACGCGGTCGTCACGGCGGAGCGCGCCGGGTTCTACAAGCCCGATCCGCGTCCCTACCGGCTGGGACTGCAGGCCCTCGGGGTCGAGCCGGCGCGCTGCCTGTTCGTCGCGGGCTCGGCCTTCGACCTCGTGGGCACGGCGCAGGTGGGGCTGGCGACGTACTGGCACGACCGCGTGGGCATGGCGGCCCCGGACGGCGCGTCGCCCCCGCTGGCGCACGAGACCACCCTCGATCCGCTGCGCGCCTGGTTCGATCCGGGCGCGCGCTGACGCTGACCTTCTCCGGGCGCGGCGGGGGGAAGGCGGGGCGGGCGACGGGCCGGCAGAGGGCACCTCCCGACCCGCGCGAGGCGACCGCATGTGCCGCCGCGCACCGGGCGGCCCGGCGCGAGCTTTGCCTTTCGGCCGTCGCCCGGTCCATGTAGCCGCCCATGATCCGCCTCATCCCCAGCCTGCCCGCGGCCTACGTCATCGCGCGGGTGGTGTGGCCCCTGCCGGTGCCGCTCGCGCTCAGGCTCGGCCTCGCCGGGCTCCTCCTGGTCGCCTCCCAGTACCACCTGTGGAGCCGCCTCTCCTCCGGGTCGGTCTTCGCGCCCGAATTCCCGCGCCCGATCGTGATCCTGTTCAACTGGGCGTTCGGTGCGATCGCGCTGGCGGCGGTGATGCAGCTCGGCCTCGATGCCGTCGCGCTGATCTCGCTGGCTCTGCCCGGGGGCGGCTGGGCGATCCCGACCGCCTGGCGCATCGCGGTGGCCTCGACGGCCGCCGGCCTCTCGGCCGTCGCCGTGTGGCAGGCCGTGCGCGTGCCGCCCCTGAAAGACGTCCCGGTCGCGATCGCGGACCTGCCCCCCGGCCTCGACGGCTACACGATCCTGCACCTGACCGACCTGCATATCAGCCGCCTGTTCCCGGCCGCCTGGGCGCGGGCCGTCGTCGCGCGGGCCGACGCCCTCCAGGCCGACCTGATCGTCGTGACCGGCGACTTCATCGACGGTTCGCTGGAGGCCCGGCGAGACGACGTCGCGCCGCTGCGGGCCCTGCGCGCGCGCGACGGTGTCTGGGCCGTGCCCGGCAACCACGAGTACTTCTTCGACCACGATTCCTGGATGCGCCATCTCGCGGGCCTGGGGATCCGCGTCCTCGCCAACACCCACACGATCCTGAGGCGCGGGGGCGGCGCGCTGGTGCTGGCCGGCGTCACCGACCGCTCCGCGCCCGCCACGGGGCATCCGGGGCCCGACCTCGACGCGGCCCTGGCGGGCGCACCGCCGGGCGCGCCGATCGTTCTGCTGGATCACCAGCCGGCCAACGCCGCGCGGGCCGCGGCGCGCGGCGTGGCGCTCCAGCTCTCCGGCCACACCCACGGCGGCATGATCCGCGGCCTGGACCGGCTGGTGGCGCGCGGCAATTCCGGGTTCGTCTCGGGGGCGTACCGGGTCGGGGCCATGCGGCTCTACGTCAGCAACGGCACCGGGCTCTGGCCCGGCTTCGCCCTCCGGCTCGGGCGTCCGTCGGAGCTGACGCGGATCACCCTGCGGGCAGCCACCTGACGCGCGCGCGCCGCCGCGCGGCTTCTCGCACGGGTCAGCGATCCAGGCCCGGGAGGCCCCAGCGCCGGCCGAAGCCCGCATCGCCGGACACTCGGCTGTTTCCCCCGGGAGGGGCCATGTTCGTCGGAACGGCTACCCCGGGTCGCTGCCGGATCGCCCCCGCTCGGAAGCTGCCGGCCGGCTCGCGGGAGAAGAGCGGTGAGAGCGGCCCCTGCGCGCGTGCCGGACAGCGCCAGTCCCAGGACGAAGCCGGGCCTCGACGAAAGGTCAGGCCATCGCACCCTCGATTAAACCTTCTCGTCGTATCCCCCGGATACCATCTTGGCTCCGGCGAGGTCGAACAGTGCTGCAGGGGACCATATCGAATACCCAGCGCGAGGCACTCCGCCAGCAGGCGCTGGCCGAGATCGCCCTCCTCGACACGCCGCCGGAGCGCGAGTTCGATGCACTCGCCAAGCTCGCGCAGCGCATGCTCGGCACCGGCATGTCCTCGATCACCCTGATCGACCCGGAGCGCCAGTGGTTCAAGGCGCGTTGCGGTCCCTTGGCGGCCGAGACGCCGCGTGCCCAGGCGTTCTGCCCCGTCGTGTTCGAGACGGAGGCTCCGCTGATCGTGGCGGATGCCAGCCTCGACCCTCGCTTCGTGGCCAGCCCCTTCGTCACGAACGCCCCGTACATCCGCTACTACGCGGGCGTGCCGGTCCGCGTCCGGCAAGCCGACGGCGACAAGATCACGATCGGCACGCTCTGCGTCCTCGACGAACAGCCCCGCGAGCCGACGACGACAGACCTGGAGGTGCTCGAAGAGCTGGCCTGCATCGCGGAGGCCCTGATCGAGGCGCGCGCCGTGGCCCTGCGCGCAGCCGAGGCTGCCGAAGAGCGCCGGATGGCCGTCGAGGGCCTGGAGCGTGAGCGCCGCCAGTTCAAGCAGGCGGAGCGCATGGCCGAGATGGGCTCGTACCGCTACGATATCGAGACGCGGTCGACCTCCTGGTCGGACGGCGTCTTCGTCATTCACGAGCTGCCCGTCAGCGGCGGTGTGCCGATTGGCGCGATCATGAACTTCTTTCCCGAGCCCGATCGCGCCCTCTTCCGCGCGGCCGTCAGGCGCGTGCTGGACACGGGCGAGCCGTTCGAGATGGACGCCGATTTCGTGACCGCCAAGGGCAATGCCCGGCGCGTGCGGTGCTCCTGCGAGATCGAATTGGTCAAGGGTAAGCCCGTCGCCCTCATCGGCCTGATCCAGGACATCACCGAACGGCACAGCTTGGAGCAGCGTCTTCGCCATCAGGCGCGCACCGATGACCTGACGCAACTCGCCAACCGAGCCGAATTCCACCGCGCGCTCGACGCGCGGCTGCGCGAGGCGCGCGCTTCCGACGACGATGTGGCTGTCCTCCTGATCGACCTCGACGGCTTCAAGGGCGTGAACGATCGCCTCGGGCACGCGGCCGGCGACGAGGTTCTGCGTTGCGTAGCCGAGCGGTTGCGCGCGCCCTGCTACGCCGGTTGCTTCCCGGCACGGTTGGGGGGCGACGAGTTCGCGATCCTGGTGCCTGCCGGCTGCGATGGCGCGGGCGTGCAGGCGATGGTGCGGCGCCTCCTGCACGACCTCGAGATGGTCGTGAAAGGGCAGGGTCAGATCGCGCGGGTGACGGGAACGATCGGCCTCGCGCGGTCACGAGAGGCCGGACAGGACCGCGACGTGCTGCTGCGCCACGCCGACGCGGCCCTCTACGCCGCGAAGCGTAAGCAGAAGGGGACGGCTGAAACCTACTCGGCCGCGACGGATCCGACTGCCACGCCGGTTCGCGGCGCGTCCGCTCTCGAGTTGGCTCCTCACCGACGCCTCTGACGCGGAGTCGGCCACACGACCCTCTGGCCCGGGTCCGGCGGACGAGGGCGCGGACGGGATGGGCGAAGGCGCGCGGAGATCGTCGCGCCGCCCGGAGCGGATGGCGAGGCGGCGGAAGCGCGCCGACCACGCCGGCGTGCGCGACGATCCAGCGGTGGCGTCCGAGATCCTCGCTGCCCTCGCCGCCGCGCCGTGCGATGCGCGGCGTGATGCTGCGGGATCGGCACGGGTGCCGGGAGCGACCCGGCCGCGACGAGGAGCGTGGCTCAAGAGGCCGTCACCACGCGGCTTGGAGGCCGGCGGTGAACACCTGGGCGGTGGCGCCCGGGCGGACGTCGCCGGTGTAGCCCACTGACAGCCGCACGCCCTCGGCGACCGCCCCCGTCAGGCTCACCCCCAGAACCGCGCCGTCCCGGCCCAGCGCGCTCGTCCGACCCGCGAACCCCGCCCCGAACAGGCTCGAGCGGATCAAAGCCGCCGTGTCGGCCAGCTCGTGCGCCCAGTACGCCCGACCCTCCAGCCGCAGGTCCGGAATGCCCGCCAACGCCCAACTCGTCACCCGCCCGCCGACCAGGCTGCGCGCCGCGTCGAGGTCGGCCACCGCGAAGCCCTGCCCGCCGAAGCCCTGCCCGACCAGACCGCCCCGCTCGGACACACGGCCCCGCGTCAGCCGGTCGTAGCTGAAGCCCACCTCCGGCACGACCTCGACCGGCAGGCCGGTCGCCAGCGCGTACCCGGCAAAGCCCGACACCCCGCCGTTCCAGCCCGACGACACCCCGCTCGCCTGCGACACCGCCGCGCCCAGCGCCACCGTCCGGTCCACCCGGCCGTCCGCGTACGACACCCCCGCCGTGCCCCGCAGCACCACGGCGCCGAGCCGCGTGCTCGCGTAGAGCGTGCCGCCGTAGCTGTCAGTGGTGAACCGCCCCAGCCCCGCGCCCCGCGACGTGCCGCCCGCGCGCAGGTAGCTGAACGCACCGCCGACCTGCGTGTCCGCCCCGACCTGACGGTCGACGCCCATCAGCAGCCCGCCCGCGTCGAACCCGGCGCCCGTGGCCGCCCGGTCGCCGGCGCGCGCGCCGAACCCGTACAGCGCGTCGGCCCAGACCCGGCCCTCGCCCACCCCAAGCGGCGCCGCCGCCGCCCCGGCGCCGCCGCGCACCTGCAGCGCCGTGCGGTTCGGGCCCGGGCCCGGATCGCCCGCGCTGAACGCGCCCGCGCCCCCGCCCAGCCCGCGCTGGTGCCGGTCGATCGTGTCGGAGAGCAGACGGCGCGCGGCGAGGTCGGTCATCACCGCGTCGCCGTAGCTCTGGCCCGACAGGCTCGCCAGGCCGCCCGGCAGCGTCGCCGGGCCGGCCGCGTAGAGCGGGTCGAACACCCGCGCCCGCGCCGCGTCCGGCCGCGTGCCGGCGGCCGGGCGGGCGAGGTCGAGGGCCGCGCCCACGGCCCGGGCGTTGCCGGTCTGGGCGAGGCCGAGGCCGGCGAGGCTGCCGTAGGCGGCCGGCGTGACCACGAGGTCGAGGCCGGTGGCGGCGTAGAGCGCGTCGAGGCGCGTGGCCGCCGGCAGGCCCGCCGCCGGCTGGGCGAGCCCGCTGAACGAGCCCGACAGCCCGGCCTGCGCTGTCAGCACGCCGAAGCGCTGGCCGAGCGCGGGGGTGAAGCTGTTCGTGGCGTTGCCGGTGATGCCGCGCAGTTCCGGCACCAGGGTGCCGTTGGCCGAGACCGTACCGGTCGGGCCGAGCGCCAGGAGGCGGGCGTAGCTGCCCGCGCCGGTGCCGGTGCCCGGTCCGTCGATGTCGAGGCCGAGGCTGCTGCCGGGGGCGAACGCCACCGGGCCGAGCACGGTGAGCGTGCCGGGGGAGTTGCCCGGCCGCAGGGCGCCCGCGACCGTGACCGGGGCCGCGACGGTGCCGATGCCGCGCAGGGTGCCGGTGGCCGCGACCGTGACCGGCGAGGTCCAGAGGCCGTTGAGGGAGAGCGTGCCGGCCTGGATTGTGGTCGGGCCGGAGAAGAGGCCGGGGCCGGTGAGCAGGAGCGTGCCGGGGCCGGCCTTGGTCAGGCTGGTCGGGCTCGCGGTCTCCAGGATGGCGCCGGCATAGGTGGAGGCGGCCGCACTGGAGACCGTGAGGGCGCCGTTGCCCAGGACGGCGGAGGCCGGGCCGGCGAGGTCGGTGAGCGTGAGGGCGGTGCCGTGGCCCTCACGGACAAACGACAATCGAGGCGCGAAACTCCTGACCTCCCCGCGTCGGTTTTTTTCGCCTCGTCAGGCCGGCGGCCTGACGAGGACGAGGTACGGAGTCAGGCGCGTGACGCGCAGGCTCATCGTCGCGGCCAGAACGTCGAGCGCGTCGTCGGTGTCGCGGATGTCGAGCGTCCCGCTGAAGCGCTGCGCGCCGAGCCCCGAACCGAGCAGGACGATGCGCCCGCGCCGATAGCGGTTCAGGTCGGCCACGACCGCGGCGAGGGGCTGCCCCGTGACGACGAGCTTGCCCTCCCGCCACGTCGTGGCGCGCCCCACATCGCCGCGCTCGACCGTCAGATGGCCGTCGGCGCTCCGGAGGGCGACCTCGCCGGCTCCGATGGTCACGGCGCCCGCGGTCGTCGACGCGTCCACGCGCCCCTCCGCCACGCCGACCGGTTCGGCGTCCCCGCCGGCCCGGACGAAGAAGCGCGTCCCCACAGCGCGCACCCGCAACCCGCCGCCGTAGACCACGAAGGGTCGGGCGCTGTCGGGCACGACATCGAACACCGCCTCGCCGCGCAGCAGGTGGACGTCGCGCGCGGCGGCCGTGAAGTGCAGGACGAGCGCGGTGTCGGTGTTGAGGGCGGCGCGGCTGCCGTCGGGGAGCCGCGCCGTCTCGATGTCCCCGATCCCGGTCCAGACGTCGGCGCGGACACGGTCGAGGATCCCGCTCTCGTAGGTGATGAATCCGGACAGGCCCAGCGCTGCCGCGAGACCGACGAGGCGCGTCGGCGGCGGCCGCCTGCGCCGGCGCGTATCGGGCACGCGCCCGGCGATGCCCCGCCACGCCTCCATCTCCGCGTAGGCCTCGGCATGGGCCGGGTCGGCGGCGCGCCAGGTCTCGAAGGCTGCCCGGTCGGCGTCGGTCGCGTCGGGGGAGGACAGGCGAACCACCCAGAACGCGGCCCGCGCGTAGATCGGGTCGTCGGCGGCCTCGTCGTCGCCCGCGGGCTTGCGCTCCTCCTCCATGTCGACCCGCTGCCCGCTCCGCCCGTCCGACCTATGAAGACCATCGAGGCCGCGAACTCCTGACGTGCCCGATCAGAAAAACTCGTGACACGCGCGACGAATGTGCAGCAGCGCCGTGATGAGGTGCTTCTCGACCATGTTGCGGCTGACGCCGAGACGGACGGCGACCTCCCAGTTCGAGAGGCCCTCGACGGTGCTGAGCAGGAACGCCTCCCGGCAGCGCGGCGGCAGCCCGTCGATCGTTGCCGCCACGAGGCGCAGCTGCTCGCGGGCGATCACCTGCGTCTCGGTCTGGGCGTGCCCGTCCACGACGCTCGACAGTTCGAGATCGGTCATGGATCGGAAGAGGCGCGCTTCGAACCGGCGGCGCTTGCCGAGATTGGCGGCGACGTTGCGCGCGAGGTGGAACAGGAAGAGGCGCGGATGCTCCAAGTCGGTGGTCGTGAGTGCTTTGACGAGGCGAAGATACGTCTCCTGCGCGGCGTCGGCTGCGTCGGCAGGGTTCCCGAGTTTGCGAAGAAGGAACCGCTGGAGGTTCAGGTTCTCACTGCGATGTAGGGCATCCAATGATACCGCCGCCATAACTCCAATCCTCAGGTGCCTCGCCGACGCACACGAGCGCGCGGCGCCGGCCGATTAGACTGTCACGCCGAGGATAGACGCAAGCGTTCTGAACGCTTTTAGCCGATCTAAACTGATGCATCTGCTCTCAGCCAAACGCTTGTTCGGCCGCTACGAAACAGCGATGCGAATGCGGGGCCTTGAACTGGAATAGTTCTAGTAGAACGGCTGTTTTCCATGTTCTGTTGCAAATCTGCGGCATGGATCGGGGCATGCCGGTGGCGTTCTGGGACCCGGCTTCGCGCCGTTCGTGGTCGAGACGCGCTCAGCGTCCCGGGGCGGCCTTCCGTCAGACGTCGAACGCCCACGTCCTCGACATGGTGCTCGAACCCGGCCGATCGCGGAGCCGCCCGTTCCGGCCACGAACCTTCGCCTCGCAACGCGGCCTGCACTCTGGCGCAGCGAGGGTCGGAAAAGGGTCGGACTTGGTCCGTGCGGCTATATATCCGCTTCGCTACATCTGCCGTCCCACAGCAAAAATGGCGGCATTCCACCCGGAGCCGCCCTTCGGCTGTCGGCCCATCTCAGACGGCTACGCCCGTGGTGGGGACGCCGACAGGCGGACGTTCTGATCTCCTGGCCGTATCATGGAGGTGCGGTGCGTGACCGCGATGATGGTCAACCCGTCAACAAGGTCACGTAAGCCGTCCATGATGTGCCGCTCGGTCTCGTCGTCGAGGGCCGAACTGGCTTCGTCCAGAACGAGAATCGCCGGTTCGCCGTAGAGCGCCCGCGCGATGGCGATGCGTTGCCGTTCACCGCCCGACAGCTTGAGGCCCCGTTCGCCCACGACGGTCTCAAACCCTTCCGGCATGGCCTCGATGCGCGTGAGGATGGAGGCCTGCGCGGAGGCCCGGCGGAGGCGCTCCGCGTCGAACGGACGGCCCAGCACGATGTTGGCCGACAGCGTATCGTTGAGCAGTGTCACCTCTTGCGGCACGACGCCGACATGGTTGAACCAATCATCGCTCGCGATGCGAGTCAGGTCGGTTCCGTCGGCGAAGATGTGGCCGCCGCTCGGTTGCAACCCCTTCAACAGCAGGCGAACGACGGTTGATTTGCCTGCACCGGTCTCACCCGTAAGGAAGGTCGGCGTGCCGCGGCGAGCGACGAAGGAGAGGTCGGCAACGCCACGACCATTGGCGTAGCGAAAGCTGACGTTCTCGAAAGCGACGATGCCGAGGGACGGCCGGTAGGGCAGCGGATCGGCGGGCTCGAGTTCTTCCGGTGCTCTCCACATCATCGCTAAGGGCCGGAAGCGGGCCGCTGCTTCGACCGACTCCTTGATGGCCATGCCGACCATGTGGAACGGCTCATTCAACTGGATCAGCAACGTGTTGAAGAGCACGATGCCGCCGATCGAGATCAGGCCGCCCTCGAACCGGGGGACGAGGATCAGGAACGTGACCGTCAACTGCAAGGCTGCAGCGATGCCCAGAAGCCCACAGAAGGCGCTGCTCACCAGCGCGTAGCGCCGCAAATTCGCGAAGGCATCACCCGCGCTGGCAGTAAAGCGCTCGGTGATCCATCGTTCGCCGCGTGTCTGGCGCAGGGTGTCGATGACGGCGATGGCGTTGCCGACCAAGCGCGCATTGGCCTGACTTTGATTCATCGCCTCATTGAGAGCGGGTTTGACTTTGCCGATACGCGTGTAGTCGAGCGCGATCACGACCACGCCGTAGATGAATATGATCAGGGCTATGTCCCAGCTGACGAGGTTGCCGAGGACTAGGACGCTGAAGGCGATCTGGACGCATCCAGGGAGCAAGCCTCCGAGCCCGAGCTGGGTGATGAGGTTCAGCGTCTGGGTTCCCTGCTGACGGGCAGTCCCGATCTCCGCGGCGTTGTGCTCCAGGAAGAAGGCTGGCGTCTTGTGTAGGAGGCGCGCAAAGAAGGCCGTATTTGCAATGAACGATAGACGCTCCGCGCAAAGCACGATCAGGAACCGTGATCCAATGCCCAGAGCTTTCGCGCATCCGAACAGGAACGCGTAGGACATGAGGAGCGGGAGCGCGTCGGACCGCACTTGTCCGCGGGCCAGATCGTCGACGGCGCGTGAGAAAAGGTACGGAGCCGAGATCGAGGCCAATGCACCGAGCAAACTGGCCGAGATCACCGCGATGGTCGTCAGGCGGGCGTCACGCCAGTAGGCTCGCAGCAACGCGTTCAGAATCGATATCATTCGAAATTGCCAGGGAAAATCCTGAGGGCGATTTTCGAATCCCTCGCAAGCTTGAGGAATGCAAGATTTTTCGCGGCAATCCGCGACTGGATCTGTCCGCCGCGATGCATCCGCCGTCCGGGAGAGGACGGGCAAGAAGCCAACTATCCCGAATATTTGCCCTGTTCTGCCCTATGACCGGATGACGAACGAATATCCGATATCAACACGCTGCATGTCCAGCGCGGGATACATCACATACTGCCATGCCAATCGATTATCCCTCACGCAATCCGGAAATTCGACCTGCTCCGATCCAAGCATCAATACAAGTTCTATTTTACGGAAAACCGGAATGAACCAATAGGACCTGAGTACGAGAGCACCGCTTGACGCAGATCTGCACGCGATTCAATTGGGTTTCCCATCTTCCGCGATGTCCGCCGTGAGCGGGCCGGCGGCCATTTCCTCGATGTGTTCAATCGCGGCTTTCAGACTTATGAACGCGCCCAGCGGGCCGCGCAGGTGTACGACTATCTTTCGCCGACTGATCGGGGTGCCGTCCGCGCTGGGCTCGGAGAGCATCATCTCGAGAGCGAGGCGACCGACGCCTCCTCCGACGCCATGCGTCGATGTGGCTTCGAAGTAGATGACGGGAGCTTCGAGAGTACCTTCGACCTCACTGGGGACGATCGGAACGGAGCTGATCTTGGGACGGCTGGTCAACGGTGTGTCTCCGGTGTTGGCCGCGTCGAGGGTGCAACCGGCCACATTGAGCACGCCATGCGGGCGTGCGCCTTCGCCGATGTCCTTCCATCGCTGCCTGTTCGACCTCCTCTGTCGCGTGCCAACGGTCGCCCGACAGAGCCACGATGCGCCCCTATTCAAAAGTGTCGGGACGATCACCGTCTCCCTGAGAGAGCGAACAGAGGACGAGCGTCACCTGGATCGAGAGGCGGACCGTCGATCCTGAGCAGCAAATGCTCCGGCGATGGCACCGCCCCACCCTCCACTTCGAGAGTTCCGCTCACGGGATGACAAAGGGATCCTCGAAGCCGTCGGGATACGTCGAGCAGGCCGGGGCGTCATTGAGCTTCCGACACGGCCATTGCGATCGGGCAATTCGATCGACGAGCTCGAAACGAGAACCGGTCCAGTGGACGAAGCCGAAGTGGGCCCAAGGGCCCGCGGCCTTCGGATCGTCCTTCTCGAGTGGTGGCGAGTCAGGATCGAATTCCATGATCCAGCGCATGGTGGGCGCATAAGGCAGCTTGTCGTCGAGCAGAAACAGGACGCTGCCGCCGTACTTCGTCTGACGCACGCGGTCGTCGAAGCTCAGGACCGGATCCGCCGGCAGCACGTCCGCACTGACATCCCGCAAGGCGCCGTCGGCAGCGAACCGAAAAGCCTTCCGACCCATGCCGTTGCGGCAATCCAACCCCGCCTCACCCTCGTCGCATCGTACGGGCCAGATCAGGTACACGGTGTCTCGGGGGTCCGCTCCCTCGAAGCTGCGGACCATGAACGCGCCGGCCCCCAGCGTGAAGTCAGGACGGCGCCCGAAGCCGGGAGCCGCCAGATAAAAAGCTTTGCGCAGATCCTCACGGCGCGTGTCACGTTCGAGGTCGAACGCTCGGACAGGGAGGGCCAAGACAGCGTGTGCCACATGCTCAGGAGCCGGGCCGAAGCAGTAATCGTCGAAATGAAGCCCGAGGAACGAGGTCCCTCCGCCCGCGTCGTGGGGCTTGCAGATCGCCCCCATGGTCCGCCCAACCTCGAGGGGCATCCACGGACTTGGCATGATCGCCGGGACCCGAGGAAAGACGGGCTCGGCGTCAAACAGCTTCATGGCCGCGGGACGCACGATGGCCCCACGTGCGTCACCCAGTCCCGGAGCATGCCCTCGCGCGCACCCAATGCTGTAACATCCGACCAGTGATGCGGCCACAAAGAGACGGGATAAGGATTTCATCCGACGACCTTGTCGCACGTCCGCGAATAGGCGATGTCACCAGCTATGGTTCAGCAGGAACTCGGCCCTGTATGGTAGTCAAAAGTTAGGTTTGTTCGTTGCCGCAAGCCACCAGCGTTCCCGCTCTGACTTCGGCAATCGTCGCAGACCCGTCGGACAAACCCGAGTCCGCTCAGCGCAAGCGCCTTTGTTCTTGTACGCCGCATAACAGGCGTCGTCACGCCACGGCGATGAGCTAGTCCGCTGGACAAGCCCATCGAGGTCTATGGTTTTGCGGGCCTGCGCCGTCACCCGCAGTAAACCGCGGCGGCTTTCCCGGAGCCTGTCCGGTTCGGGTCAGGCGGCCAAGGCTCGGACCTCGGCTTCGGCAGAAGCGGCGGGTTTCCGTCTCGGCGGAGGCAGCGTGCCGATCGGTTGGAGCGGCCGCCGGTGGTTGAACCAGTCGACCCATTCGAGGGTGGCGTACTCGACCGCCTCGAACGAGCGCTCAAGATCTCACGCCGCAGCGTCCATCGCGCCCTACAGGACGCAGCATCACCGGAATCGCTCGGGCCGTCCCCGCCCCTCGAATGACTGGTCGGGCCGCTCGCGCCCCTCGTGTGACTGTACCATGGGGCTCCAGAAGCCATCCGGCGACCAACTGTGCGGCTGCACGGGAACATGCCCGCCGTCCCAGTTGCGAGGCCTCATGTCAGCTATCAGCCTCGACCCAGTCTCGTAGCGGTACATCTCACGGTGGTCGCCATCGGCGCGGCGTCGCACCGCGCTCAAGTCCGTGGTGATGTCGATGGGAGCCTTCTTCTGGGAAGCGCTGCGCGGCGCGCGCTTCGCGGTCACGGGCTTCGCATCGAAATAGTCACGGTAATCCCCGTACGACTCGACCGCCATCGCGCCGACCGTCGATCCGAGAAGTATGGCGGCTGCGAGCAACGTCTTCACTATCCCACACCTTCTGCAAGCACGGTGGCGTCTAGCAGATCCGCGTTTACGTCGGCCCGCCGAACTGTGTAGGATTGTAGGCGATCTTCCAGAGATTGCCGTGACGTGCAGCACAGGCCGGATGCCGTTCAGGCCGCACGAAGGCGCGGCTCTCCAGCTCTCACGCGGCTCCTGATTTTGCTCCGCCGCGCATCCCGATCTTCCTGGCGCAGGGCAGCACGGACAACCGCGTGCCGCCGCGGGTGACCGAGGAGTATCGCGCGCGGCTGTGCCGAGCCGGCAGCCGGGTCGCGTTCGACCGCGTGCCTGGCGTGGGACATCTGTCGATGGCCAAGGACGCTGCGCCGGCGGCCCTCGACCGGATCGGTGACCGCTCCGCCGGCGTGCGGGCACCGAGCGAGTGCGGCGAGCCTTGACCACCGGACGGCGCCCTTTAGGGTCGGGTCTCTCCGCTGGGCGAATTCGAGACTGAGGTGGTACCGCCTCAGGATACGCGACCGAGCGAGCCACGTGGCGCGGGAGGCGGGTCCATGACGGACATTCTCATCGTCGGCGCGGGGCCGGTCGGTCTGACCATGGCGGCGGAGCTGGCCCGCTACGGCGTCGGAGTGCGCCTGATCGACCGCGCCCCGCACGCCACGGAGACCTCGAAGGCCCTCGTGGTCTGGTCGCGCACCCTCGAACTCATGGATCGCATGGGTTGCACGCGAGCCTTCCTGGATGCGGGACTGCGCGCTCCCGGTGCCTCGATCCGCAGCGGCGGCAAGGTGCTCGGCAGCCCGCGCCTGGAAGGCGTGGCGAGCGCGTACAACTTCGCCTTGATGATCCCACAATGCGAGACGGAGCGCCTTCTCACCGCGCAGCTGGGCGCCTTCGGCGTCGAGATCGAGCGTCAGGTCGAGCTGGTCGACTTCGCCGAGACGGCCGACGGCATCGACGCGCACGTGCGACACGCCGACGGGCGCGAGGAGACGGTGAGGACGCCGTGGCTGATCGGCTGCGACGGTGCTCACAGCACGGTCCGGCACAAACTCGGCATCCCGTTCTCCGGCTCGGCGCAGGGGGACGACTGGCTGCTCGCCGACGTGCGCCTCGAGGGGCCCGCAGCACCGCCGGCGGACGAGATCGCGACCTACCTGCACCGTGACGGCCCCTTCGTCGTCTTCCCGATCCCGGGCGGTCGGGCGCGCGTCATCGCGACGGTGGGCAAGGCGGATGCGGCGCACCCGCGGCCGGAGCCCACCCTCGACGACGTGCAAGCCCTCGTCGATCAGCGCGCCGGCGGCGGCTTCCGCGTGTCTGACCCGGTCTGGTTGACGCACTTCCGCATCAACGAGCGCAAGGTCGCGGATTACCGGCGCGGGCGCGCCTTTCTCGCCGGCGATGCGGCGCACATCCACAGTCCCGCAGGCGGACAGGGGATGAACACCGGTATGCAGGACGCGGTGAACCTCGCCTGGAAGCTGGCGATGGTGGTGCGCGGTCAAGCGAGCGCGTCCCTGCTCGACAGCTACAGCCCAGAGCGCAGCGCGGTCGGGGAGCTGGTCCTGCGCAACGCGACCCGGCTGACCGACATGGCGACGCTGTCGAACCCGGCGGCGCAGACGGCGCGCAACCTCGCGCTGCGCTTCCTGCTCGGCCTCCATGTCGTCCGCGACCGGATGGCGACGCAGCTGAGCGAGATCGAGATCGCCTATGCCGACAGCCCGCTCTCCCTCGGACACGGCGCCGGAGCGCGTTGGGAGCCTGCTGCCTACGCGGGACCGCCCCCGGGCGCCGGCAGCGAGCCGCGCTTCGTCCTCTATGCGGCGGACGCGACGCGTGGGGCTGAACTGATCGAGCGCTTCCCCGGCCTGCTCGAACCGACGCGTCGGTCGCTGCCGAGCGGTTCCGACCTCATCGTTGTCCGACCCGACGGCTATATCGGTCTGGCTGCGAGGGACGGCGCGTGGGAGACCGCCGAGCAGTATCTGCGAGCCCTCGCGTAAGGTCCGAGCACCACCTGCTCCGCGCTCGTCTTCTGACCTCGCCGCATGCCCGACTCCTTCGGTCCTGGCCGATCCTCTCAATCAGCCCGGTCCAGAGCCAGTCGGTCAGGTCACACCGGCCTGTCCGTCACGCCCGCTTCGTCACCTCCGCCCACGCGACGTCCCTGGAATGCTCCACGTCGCGCTCAGAAGCGCAGCTGCATCCGAGCAGTCCCCGCATGCGAGAGGAAGTGATCGCCGACTTGACCCTGATACTCGCCGGTCACCTCGATGCCGCCACCGAGGCTGATCTGAAAGCCCAGCCCCATCTCGCCGAGGCGATCGGGGATCGACGATTCCGTAGCGAACAGGCCGAGAGCGCCGGTCCCCTGGAAGCTCGCCCTGCCGGTGAAATGGTCGTCCGAGAGGAGCGTCACGCCGAGGATACCGTAAGGCCGGATCCAGCGCCCCGCATCGAGGTCGATCCGGCCGCCGATCTCCAGCATCGGGCTGAACGCCACCAGCGTCTTGGCGACCGGTCGCATGTCGAGGTTGAAGCCGGGGGCCCCGGTCTCTGAATAGGCGGGACTGTAGCTGTAGAGCAGATCCAGATCCGCGTAGGGCTTGAGATACCAATCGCCGAACAGGACTTGGTAGCTTGCCCGCAGCCGCCCGCCCGCCGAGAGGATCCCGGACTTGCTGCGCGCCGTGGCCGTGGCGCCGCCGAAGTCGATCAGGCGCCTGTTCTCGGCCCAGGAATATCCGAGATTGGCCGATGCCGCGAGCAACCAGGGGCCGATCTGGTGCTTGAGCGCCGCCGAGACATCGCCGGCATCGCTGGTCGTCCCGGTGATCCGGTCGGGATCGCTCTGGATGGCGCGGGTGTAGGCGCCGGTCAGACCGAAGAACCAGTCAGGGGCGAACTCGGTCTGGAGGCCGGTCTGGTAGCTGAGGGCGGTCTGGCGATAGCCGCCGTCCTCCGCGGTCGCGGAAAGGGTCGTGTGGGCGCTCGTGATCCGCCCCCAGACACACTCGCCCTCACGCAGGAGCGTGCCGGTGCCGCTGAAGGCCGGACAGCTCATGGCCCGCTGAAGACCTTTGCGGGTGTCGAGCGTCCGGTCGGTCAGGCTGTCCTGGTTGGACTCGGGCTTCAACTCGTCGAGGGCAGCGGCGTAGGCCTTCTGGCTGTCGACCGAGAGGAAGCGCCCGTAGAGCGTTCCGAGCTGCCTGGTATTGCCGTCCCAGGCATCCTGCAGGCCCTGCGCGACGCTGCGCTGGTCCGGCGTGAGCGTGACGCCCGTCGGCTCCGTGAACCGGGCTCTCGGGACCAGGGAGAGGGTGTCGCCCGACGCGACGATCGACCAGGAGATCGGAACCGCGCCGGAATGGAGGCTGCTGCCGACAGCCATGGCGCCGCTCTCCACGACCTGACCGGCCCGGAGGAAGGCGTACCGGCCGGGCAGCAGCCCGTCGATCAGATGCGGCTCGACGAGGCCCTTCAGTGACGCGGTGCCGGTGACGGTGAGGAGATCGGCGCGCAGGGCCCCCTCCGGCGCCAGGGGCGCCACGTCGACGAGCATCCGCCCGTACGCGCTCTGCTCGAAATTGCCGGTCACCGTCGCTCGGGCGACCTTGCCGACGCCGCCGATGTCGAGGGTGGCGCTGTTGTGCAGGCGGCCGTTCGGCCCCAGGGCGATGACGCCTTCGGGTCCGGTGCGCAGGATCGCCGAGGTCCCACCCGTGTTCTGGAAACCGCCGTTGACGAAGGTGACGCCCCCCGCCTGGCCGGCGGCCAAGTCCACGTCGCCGATCACGGTGCCGTAATTGTTGATCTCGCCGGCGGAGAACGCGCCGACGATGGCCCGGCCCGAAGCCGCGCTGACCACGGCGCGCCCGCCGATCACGATCGTAGTGGAGCGCCCGCCGTCGATGCGGATCGCCGCCCCGGTGCCGCTGCCGCCCGTGACGAGGCCGTTCACCTGGAGGTTGATCCTGCCGCCCCGCTCCGGGTCGGGTTCGAGGCTCCCGTCGGTGCGTTGGACGCCGGACTGGACGAAGATCGCGTTCGCGTCGCGGCCCGACGCGATGATCGATCCGGACGACGCGACGGAGATGTCGCCGCCCTTGCCGGTCGCGTTCAGACGGCTCTGACCCGACGCCCCGGCGGCCGGGCCGGCGAGGTCCAGGAGCAGGCCGCCGCCGCCTCCGAGGCTCTGGGCGAGGAGGCCGTGGGACTGGGCGCCCGACGTGCGGATCGCGCTGCCCTCCTCCAGCGTCACCCGGATCGTCCCACCGTTGCCGCCGGACCCGTCGCGCAGTGCGTAGGGCACCGCGTATCCCATCGCCTGGTGCGCGCCGCCGTAGCCACCGCCGCCGCCGATCGACTGCAGCAGCAGCGCCGGCGCCGCGTCGCCGACGGTGGAGACCTGCGCGCCCGCGGTCAGGCTCACCCCGACCGGGCCGCCGCTCCCCGAGGCGCCGCCCGCGCCGCCGATCCCGAACGTGTAGCGGTGGCCGCCCGGGCCGGCCGCCACCGAGGCGAGACCGCCGCCACCGCCGATGCTCTGCGCCAGGATGCCCACCGCCCCGAAGCCCGTCGTGGCGACCGTGCCGGATTGCACGATCGTCACGCCGCCACCGTCGCCCGCCACGCGCCCGGAGCCGCCGAGCGTCAGGCTGCCGGATCTCTCGGAGACGCCGGCCGGATCCTCCGGTGGGGCGATCCGCTCGATGTCGAGCGCGGCGAGCAGGGCGTCCGCCAGCGCCTGCGCGTCGCTCTTCGTCCCGCTCTTCGCCTCACTCTTGGTCTGGCTCTGAACCTGGCTCGCGGCCGGCTCCTTGGATGATTCCGTCCCCTCCGCCGCAGCGGCGGGGGTGGCAGCGGCGGGAGTGTCGGCCTCGGCGGAGGGCGCCGAGAAGCTTCCGCCACCGCCGCCGATGCTCTGGGCGACGACGGCATGCGCCTCGGCCCCGGCGGTGGTCACCGAGCCGTGGTTATCGACCTGGACAGATCCGCCCCGGGCGCCGGTCCCTCCCGATCCGCCGACGGTCAGGTTGAGCGTCAGGCCCTTGTTCGCTTGGCTGCCGGCGACCGTTGCGCCGACGCCGTTGCCGCCGCCGCCGCCGATGCTCTGCGCGTAGAGGCCGTAGGCGGCATCGTCCGCGGTGGCGACGGAACCGGTGTTCACGATCTTGGCCGTGCCGCCGATGTTGCCGCTGCCGCCCGTGCCGCCGAGCGTCGCCGTCACGGTCGTCCTGTTGGTCGCCTCCGCGTAGGCGAGGCCACCCTGGCCGCCGCCGCCGCCGATGCTCTGCGCCAGGATGCCGTGCGCGCCGATCCCCATCGTCCGGACGGTGCCGCCGTTCTCGACCGAGACGCGACCGCCGTTCCCGCCCTGCGCGCCGCTCCCGCCGAGCGACAGGGTGAACGCCACGTCGGGCAGCTTGGTGGCGCCCTTCTTCTGCGCGTCCAGATAGCTCGAGACGCTGCCGCTGTAGGACTTGAGCGCCTTGCCGAAATCCGAGTTCTTGAGCTGATCCGCCAGGCCCTTGTACGTGTCGCTGGACTTGATGTCCTTCAGGAATCGATCGAGATCGTCCTTGTTCTCCTTGTCCTTCGCCCACTCCTGGTAGGCGGCGACACCGATCGTCTTCTTGATCTGCGTCCAGATCGTTCCGACGGTGTCGGGGTCGGAAACGTCACGCGCCGCGACGCTGCCGCCCATGCCGCCGCCGCCGCCGACGCTCTGCGCCACGATCCCGTGCGAGCCGTCGCCGCTGGTCGCGATCAGGCCGCCAGCGGCATTGGTGACGGTCACGTCCCCGCCGCTGCCGCCGCTGCCGCCCTGGCCGCCGAGCGTCAGGCCGACGGTGAGCTTGCCGACGGCCGATCCGGACACGGTGCCGCCGTTGCCGCCGCCCCCGCCGATGCTCTGCGCCTCGATGCCGTGGGCGTCCGACCCCCCGGTCGTGATCGCGCCCCGGTTCGTCACCGTGACCGCGCCGCCGACATTGCCCTTGCCCTTCCCGCCGCCGATCGTCTCCGTCACCGAGAGGGTATCGGCGATCGGAAGCTTTCCGACGAGGCCGTTCAGGGTCTTGTCGAAGGAGAAGCCGGGGGCCGCGAGGCTCGCGGCGTTGCCGCCGTTGCCGCCGCCCCCACCGATGCTCTGCGCGAGGATGCCGACCGCGCCGGCTCCCCCGGTGGTGACGCTGCCGGACTGCGTGACCGTGACCGCGCCGCCGATCCCGGCGACGCCCGCGGTGCCGCCGACGCTCCGCGCCACCGTGACGTTCTGCTTGAGGCTCAGGCTGTTGCTCGTCGCGGTCGCGCCCCCGCCATTGCCGCCGCCCCCGCCGATGCTCTGGGCCTGGATGCCGATCGCGCCGTCCCCGGACGTGCGCACCGCGCCGCTATTCGCGGCGGTGACGGTGCCGCCATTGCCGCCGCCGCCGCCCGTCCCGCCCAGCGTGGAGGTGGCGGACACGGCCATCTGGCCCGGCGGGGCGACCGCCAGCGCGTAGGCGGCGGCATCGCCGCCGATCCCGCCGCCGCCGCCGACGCTGAGGACCAGCAACCCCGCGGCCGCGTCGCCGTAGGTGGTGACCCGGCCGGCATTGATCACGCCCGCCGGGCCGCCATTGCCGCCGTCGCCCCCCGAGCCGCCGATCGCGGTGGAGAAGGCGAAGCTCGGCAGCGACTGCCCGCTCGGCGTGGCCAGGGGCGTCGTGATCGCCGTCGCGCTGGCCAGGCCGCCGACACCGCCGCCGCCGCCGATGCTGAGGACGGCCAGGCCGTCCGCTCCGAGACCGGCGGTGGTCACGGTGCTGCTGCTCTCGATGCGGGCCTCGCCGCCGTTGCCCCCCTTGCCACCGGATCCGCCGATCGCCCACGAGGCGGAGAGCGCCGCGCCCACCGCGATGCTCCTGACGTCGCCGCCGGCGCCGCCGCCGCCGCCGATGCTCTGCACCAGCACGGCCGTCGATCCCGCCCCGCCGGTCTCGATCGCGCCGGCCCGGCCGGTGAAGCGCGCGAGACCGCCATCACCGCCGCCGCCGCCGCTGCCGCCCAGGCCGACCGCGAAGAAGGCCCCGGCCGGGAAGGCGCCGCCACCGCTGCCGCCGCTGCCACCGATGCTCTGCACCAACGCCCCGAAGGCCGAGTCGCCCTCGGTCGTGATCCGGCCACCCGCGTTGACGATCTCCGCGGTCCCGCCCGCGCCCCCGGTCCCGCCGGCCCCGCCGCGGCCGAACCAGAGCGAGATGCCTCCGGCCCCGCCGCCGCTCCCGGGCGCCACGTCGAGGGCCGCGAGCGGCAGGGCCGAGAGGGCGCTGCCGCCGCCGATGCTCTGCGCCACGAGGCCGGTCGCCCCGGCGCCGGACGTCGTCACCGTCCCGCTGTTGGTCAGGGTCACCGATCCGCCCGGGGCGGCATCGCCCCCGCCGCCGCCACCGAACACGCCGCCGCCGCCCTTGCCGCCCGGCCCGCCGACCGATTGCGCGACGAGGCCGAGGGCGTAGTCGCCCGCCGTGACGATCGTGCCGCTCTGGGTCACCGTGACGGTCCCGCCGTCACCGCCCCGGCCACCGGGCCGGCCGCCGGCATCGGGCTGTATCCCGCCGTCGCCGCCGATGCTCTGGACGAGGCCGCCGAGGGCAGAGTCGCCGGAGGTCCGGATGGTCCCGGCCATGTCGAGGCGCGCGGTGCCGCCCGCGCCGCCCGGCGTCACGAAGGGGTTGCTGTAGAAGGTCCCGGACCCGCGGATCGAGCCCGCGCCGCCGATGGACTCAACAATCACCGCGGTCGCCCCGACACCGTCGGTCGTCACCTGCCCGGAGCGTGTCACCGTGAGCGCGGCCGCGCCGCCGGCGCCGCCCCGTCTGGAGGCGGTCTGGTCGGCGTCGGTGCCCCCGCGGCCGGCATCGCCGCCGACCGCACTGACCCGGACCCCCAGGAAGGCCTGCCCCTCGGTCGCGACGCGGGACGACAGGGTCAGGGTCGCCGGCCCGGCATCGCCGCCGGCGCCGACATCCTTCTGGGCGTCGCCGCCGTTCCCACCCCGGGAGAAGACCCAGAACCGCGGGATCGGCCGGAACTGGAGCTGGGAGACGCGGGCGCGCGTCGTGTAGCCGACCTGATCCCCCTCTCCGCTCACATCCTCTCCGAGCGTCACCGCGACGGCACCGCCGCGCCCACCGCTCGCGCCCGGGACGGATGCCAGCCCCACGATCGCGTCGCCGCGCCCGCCCGCTCCGCCCACCGAACCGGTCCGGATCGTCGCGGCGAGGTCGTTGCCGGCGGCCGCGGCATCGACATTGATCAAGGACAGGTCAGGGCCGTCAGCACCGGCCGTCGCGACGACATTCGACGCGATGACGTTGGCTCTACCATCGCGGCCGCTGGTGGCGGTCACCACCTCGGGCCGAGGTCGCTCCGCGGCGCGCGCCGGCAGGTCGAGGACCAGGACCAGGCCGGTGCTGGCCGCGACGACGAGCCGTCCGCCATCGCGGATCTGCCGGTCGCGGCGTGGGACACAGAGCTGACCTGGCCGGTGACCCATCAGGAACGCGTCTCTCTGCGCCGCTGTCTCAAGAAAAAATCCGGGCCCTCGCGGCTCAGGGCACCCAGCGATCGTCCACACGAAGTTTTGAATGCATTCCTCTTACATGGTTAACAAAACGTTTAGAACGATCTGTCGGGCCGATGATGGTCCTATTTTTCCCAATTCTGGAGCAATTGTGCGGACCGAGATCGATATTTCTAACAGCGACCGAACCCATATTTCTTGGCGAATTCACGATTTTTAGTATCTGAGTCCATGTTTAAATGCCCTCAGATATTCGAGGCCGCGCCTGGAGCGAATTGAACGCGTCTCGGGTGCAGCAATGTAGGTGCGGTGGATTTCAGACGGTCGGCGTTTCCCACCCCGTCGGGGGACGCGTTTCACACCGCCACAGGCCGGAGACGGAACAGGAATGACGGCTGTCCCTCGACGACCGTCCTGCCGGGTCTCGTCGCCGTAGCCGGCCGTCGGAACCGGACAGGCTCGCCGAGCTGCTCGGTGAGGCAAGGCGCGCGCCGGCGTGGCAAATGGCGACGCCCGCGATATATTAGGATCCGCTAAATAAGAGACCCTGAGAGCGCCCGGATCCGGACCGATGGACGTCGTCACGCCGAACGAACTGCTGCGCCTTCAGGACAGGGCCGGCGACGCGGCCCGTCTGCTCCGTCTCCTCGCCAACGAGAAGCGCCTGCTCATTCTGTGCCTGCTGGTCGCCCGCGGCGAGATGGACGTGACGAGCCTCGCCGAGGCGGTCGGACTCAGCCAGTCTGCCCTGTCGCAGCACCTCGCCAAGCTGCGGGAGGACGGGCTGGTCGCGTACCGGCGCGAGAGCCAGACGCTTCACTACCGCCTGGAGGATCCCCGGGTCGCCCGCGTGCTGGCGACCCTCAAGGACATCTTCTGCCCGGAACTCGCCTGACCGCGTCAGCCACGCAGGATCTCCACCGCGAGTCCCGAACGGTCCGGCCGGTTGCGCAGCCGCAGGCTCGGCCCGCTGCGGCGTGACGCCATCGCGGCGATGGCGAGAGCAAGCCCGCAGCCCGTCGCGCGCGGCGATCGCGGAGGAAGCCCGCGCGCTCCGGGAAGCCGGCCGGCGCGTCGCTCCGGCGCTCGCAGCGCTTGCCGCAGAACATTAGGGTGCACTAAATAAGAGCCGTCTAATGTTATCGCGCGGGACAGCGTTCTCCGCCGCCGAGCCGGGCCTCGCCTGGACCGGAGCTGTGGGCAGATCGAGATGGATGACTTCACCGCAGTCAGCGCCCTTATCGGCGGAGCGATGATCGGCGCATCCGCGTCGCTCCTCCTCCTCCTCACCGGGCGCGTCGCCGGCATCAGCGGCATCCTCGGCAGGCTCCTGGTCCCGCCCGCGCGCGGGACCGCTTGGCGGGCCGCCTTCGTGGCGGGCCTCGTCCTGGCGCCGGTCGCTTACAGGGGTCTCGGGGGCGACCTGCCGCCGGTGACGATCGGGGCGTCGTTCCCGCTCCTCGTCGTCGCGGGCCTGCTGGTCGGCTTCGGCGCGCGCCTCGGATCCGGCTGCACCAGCGGCCACGGCGTCTGCGGCATAGGCCGCGGCTCGCCCCGCTCGCTGGCCGCCACCGGCACGTTCATGACCGTCGCGATCCTCACCGTCCTCGTCGCGCGGCGTCTCGTCGGAGCCTGAGCCATGGCCAAGACCGTCTCCGCCCTCGCCGTCGGCCTCCTGTTCGGCCTCGGCCTCCTCGTCTCGGGCATGGCCGACCCGGCCAAGGTGCGCGCCTTCCTCGACGTGACGGGCCGCTGGGACCCGAGCCTCGCCCTCGTCATGGCGGGTGCCGTCGCGGTCTCGGCCGCCGGTTACCGCCTGGCGCTGCGGCGCGGCCGGCCGGTGCTCGCGCCCAGGTTCGATGTCCCGACCCGGCGCGACCTC
This sequence comes from Methylobacterium oryzae, assembly GCF_021398735.1. Classification (NCBI taxonomy): domain Bacteria; kingdom Pseudomonadati; phylum Pseudomonadota; class Alphaproteobacteria; order Hyphomicrobiales; family Methylobacteriaceae; genus Methylobacterium; species Methylobacterium oryzae. Next base: position 17,660 of record NZ_CP090350.1, on the reverse strand, counting down.
GACCTGCGTCTCATCGCCGGAGCCGCGATCTTCGGCCTCGGCTGGGGCCTGGTCGGCCTCTGCCCCGGCCCCGCCCTCACCATCCTGACGGTGGCCCCGGCCGAGGCCCTGACCTTCGTGGCGGCGATGGTCGCCGGCATGCTGCTGTTCCGCCTCGTGCCGCCGGTGCGTCCGAAGCCGAAGGCCGTGCCGGGAGCCGGCGCCTGAAGCGCACCGCTCGGGCAAGCGGGTTCGCTGCGTCGGGATCGGACGCTCCCGCCATGTCGTCCGCGTGCCGGCGTCGCCCTGCGCTCGCGGTCCGACAGCCCCAAGGCGACGCTCTGCGGGCGCGGCGGGCACGGCTCGGGTCCGGAATCCGGCATCGCTCCGGTGGTGGCGGCCGCGACGGCGATGCGGCTCCAGCCTTCGGGTCTCGCGCTCCGCGCATCGCGCCCGACGGAGCGTCGGCGGCGCTGTCAGTCGGTGGGCTGGAGCCGCAGAGCCATGCCCCAGGGATCGCGGACAACGAGCGCGCCGTCGTCCGCGCCGAGGGGCGCGTCGGCCTCGCGCAGACGGTCTCCCGTCGATGCCAGGGTCGGTCGATCGACCAGCAGCACCACCTCGGCGAGGCCCGTCCGCCCCTCGGATCTGACGGCCGCACCGCGGCTGTTCCAGACGTTGCCGGCCAGCTGATGGTGGTAGCCGCCGGAGCCGAGGAACAGGGCTCCCGGATAGCGGCACATCACGTCGAAGCCGAGCAGGTTCGCGTAGAAGCGCTCTGCCGCTCCGAGGTCGCCCACCTGGAGATGGACGTGCCCGACGCAGGCGGCGGCCGGCATCGCCGACCAGGGACGCGTCGCGGCACCGACGATCCCGGCCTGATCGAGCCGTTCGTTGCGCATCACGACCGAACCGTCCGACGCACGCGGCCACGCCGATGCCGGGCGATCGACGTAGATCTCGATGCCGTTGCCTTCCGGATCGTCGAGGTAGACGGCCTCGCTCACGAGGTGGTCGGCGCCGCCCGTGAGCGCGATGCCGTGCCTCTCCGCGTGCAGGAGCCAGGCACCGAGGTCGCTTCGGTCGGGCAGCAGGAACGCCGTGTGGAACAGGCCGGCCTCGCGCGGGTCCCGTGACCGCGCGTTCGGGTCACGGCGCAGGACGAGGCGCGTCGCGTCGCCCGTCCCGAGATGCACGGCACTCTCGGTCTCCGAGAGGATGCCGAGCCCGATGATGTCCCGGTAGAACCGCGTGAGCGCGTCGAGGTCGCGCACGGCCAGGGTCACCGCACCGATCCGGTACGGCGCCTCGGCCAGGACGCGGTCCGGCCCGGCCTGGGGCCGGCTCGAAGCGGGTGTCGCCATGGTTCGTCTCCCGATCTCTGTCCGTCCGGCAGGTGGGATCGCCGGCCGGTCCTCAGCGGCTTCTCGTCTCCCGGGCGGCGGGCTCCGGCGCCCCGCGCCAGGATCCGAACAGGCTGAAATGCGGGGTCCCGCCCTCGGACGCGACCGCGACCGTCGCCGTGCGGCCCGCGACCAGGCGGGTCTCGTCGGGAACGTCGTCCAGCTTGATCCGCACCGGGATGCGCTGGGCCAGCCGGACCCAGGCGAAGGTCGGGTTGACGCTGGCCAGCAGGTTCGAGCCCGCCGTGCGCTCGCGATCCTCGATGCCGCCCGCGAAGCTCTCCACGCGGCCGTTCAGCGTCGACGTCTCGCCCATCAGGCGGACGCTGGCCTTGTCGCCGACATGGATGCGCGGGAGCTTCGTCTCCTCGAAATAGCCCTCGACGCGCAGCGTGTCGCTGTCGATGAGCGCCATCACGCCCCGTCCGGTGGACACGTAGGTGCCGGGACGCAGCTCCATGTTGGTGATGCGCCCGTTGACCGCGGCCTTCACCGCGGAGCGTTCGAGGTTGAGCTTGGCGAGGTCACGGTCGGCCACCGCCTGCCCGTACGCCGCCCTGGCCTCCAGGTCGGTCGCCCGGGCGGCCTCGACCCTCTGCTGGGACGCGGCGGCGTCGCTGAGCTTCTGATAGCGGACGTAGTCGGCGGCGGCCCGCTCGGCGGTCGCCTGCTTGCCCTCGACCACCGCCTCCGCCTGGCGCAGGGCGAGATCGAAGCGCTCGGGATCGATGCGGAACAGCACGTCGCCCCGCTTCACCACCTGGTTGTCCGCCACCAGCACCTCGGTGACGAGGCCGGAGACGTCGGGGGCCACCTGCACCACGTCGGCGCGCACGCGCCCGTCGCGGGTCCACGGCGCCTCCATGTAGTAGTCCCACAGCGCCAGCCCGACGACGATCGCGGCGGCGACCGTCCCGAGGGTGACGAGGAGGCGGAACGAGAGGGCGAGAAGCCGGGGCATGGAGGGATCCGGAAGGTGTGGGCAGGGCGAGACCGGGCGGCCGGACGAGCCCGCCGGTCAGGAGGTGAGAGGGACCGCGACCGAGACGACGAGGCCGAGGAGCACGACGTAGAGGGCGAGGTCGAACAAGGGCCGGTGCCAGACCATGCGGTAGAACCCGGTCCGGGCCAGCACCCGCCGCACGAGCAGGCTCAGGGCGAAGGCGATCAGCATCCAGGCCGCGAGGCTCGGCACGAACACGCCGTACAGGTCGACTTCACCCGTCATGCCGCGAGCTCCGGATGCGTGGTGGTGGGCAGCGTCGACCGGTAGGGCGGCGCGTCCGGGAACAGGCCGCGCCGGACGCCGACGAGACCCATCAGCGCGGCCCGGCCGGCCGCCCGCCGCACGTCGCGGGAGACGGCGTCGAGGGCCCCGTCGACGGCCTCGAGCAGGCCGGGGGCGGGCTTCCCCGGCTCGGCCGCGAAGTGCCGCGACAGCGCGACGAGGAGTGCCTCGACCGCCGCCCGGGCCGGCTCCGAGAGCTGCCGCCGGTCGCGCCGCAGTTCCACGACGTTGATGCCGACCCGGACCTCGGCGAGGAGGTCGGCGGTCCATTCCGCGTCGTCGGACGGCAGGGCGGCCAGCCGCGGCGCGATCAGGCCGACCCGATCGAGCATCAGCGCGGCGAGTTCGAGACCGTTCTGCGCGCCCTGGCGCCCGGCGGCGCGGGCGAGGCTGCGGCGGTTGACGGCCCGCAGGCGCCGCGCCGACCAGCCGGCGCCGACCGAGCGGACGAGGCGCGTGACGATGGCCGCGACCCACATGCCGACGATGACCGCGACGGAGGCGTTGGTGAAGGCCGCGAAGTCCCCCGTGTAGCTGCCCTGGAGGGCGATCATGGCCGAGCCGTTGACCGCCGCGCCCATCGCCAGGGGCGCGGTCCTCGGCTGGGCCATGAACACCCCGCAGGCCAGGAGGGCCGGGGCCAGCGCCAGGGCCAGCATCTCGAAGGTGGTGGCCAGCGGCAGGACCGCGAACAGGTAGGCGCCCGCCCCCAGGGCGCCGACGATGGCCGAGTTGGCGAAGCTGACGATGAACGGGGCGGGATCGTCCTGGGCGGCGAAGAAGCAGCAGCCGACCGCGGCCATCATCGGGGCCGCCGAGCCGTGCGGCCATCCGGTCGCGATCCAGATCGCGCAGGTGACCAGGATGGTCAGGAACACGCCCAGGGCCGACAGCAGCGCCATGCCGTGGTCGCGGTGGCGGATCGTGCGCGCCGCCGCGGTGTACCGGAAGGTCAGGTCCTCGGTGACCGGCGTCCCGTCCGCGATGTGCCGCTGCAGGATCCGCGCGTCCTGGCGCAGGTCGATGAAGTCGCGCAGCCGCGCCAGGAGGCTCGCCAGCACGAGGGCGTCCCAGGACGGCCGCTCCCCGAGCCCGGGTTCGAGGGCGTCCGCGTCGGCCTTCAGGCGGTCGGCCTCGGCCTGTTCGGTGGTTCCGGAGGCGAGCCAGGCGGCCATGGCGTCGAGGAGGGTGCGCAGGCGCTGCGGCAGCGCGCTCGCCCGCTCCAGCGTCTCGATGCGGTCCGAGACCGCCGAGGCGATGGGCAGGAACATCAGCATGTGCTGGCGCAGGGTCGCCATGGCATCCGCCGAGCGTTCCGCGCCGGTCATGTCGTAGCGCAGCGGCGTCGCCAGGGCATCGAACGCGACCGCGTCCGAGGCCAGCTTCAGCCGGGTGGCCTGCGTGTCCGTCGTCGCGCGGGTGCGGCCGAGGACGTCGATGACCCAGCCCCGCGCGTCGCGCAGCCAGAGGTCGAGCCGGCCGGAGATCACCGGCGCCACCGATTGCGGCAGCACGATCGTGTTCACGAGGCTGGCGCAGAGGATGCCGAGGGTGATCTCCTCGGCCCGGGCCACCGCGACATCGAACATCGTCCCGGGATCGCCCACGGCCGGGAAGCCGATCAGCGCCGCCGTGTAGCCGCCGAGCATCATCAGGTAGCTGCGCGGGGTGCGGTCGAGGAGGGAGAAGTACAGGCACGTCGCGACCCAGGTCGCGATGGCGAGCGTCAGGAGTTCCGGCGCGTTCACGAGGTTCGGCACGAGGGCGACCGTGACCACGGCCCCGAGCAGGGTGCCGAGCACCCGGTAGAGCGCCTTGGAGCGGGTGGCGCCGGCCAGTACCTGGCTGGTGATGTAGACGGTGCCGAGCGCCCAGTAGGGGTTCGGCAGATCGATCCAGAACGCCAGGAACAGGGCCAGCATGCCGGCACCGAAGGTCTTGAGCGCGAAGGCCCAGTCGCGCCAGCCGGGGAGCGTCATTCCGCGGCCTCGCCGCGACGCGCCCCGGCCTCCGCCCCGTCGAGCCCGGCCTCGCCGCGGAGATGATCCTGCAGGGCCTGGAACACCCGCAGGCCGGCCTCCAGGTCCGCGGCGCTCACGGTCGCGAACACCGTCTCCCTGAGGCGCTCGAGATCCGCCTCGATCCGCGCGACGACCGCCTGTCCCGCGGGCGTCAGGGTCAGCACCTTCGCGCGGCGGTCGGTGGGGTCCTCCCGGCGCGCGACGAGGTCCGCCTTCTCCAGTTGATCCAGGAGCCGCACCAGCGACGGCCCCTCGATGCCGATCGCGTCCGCCAGGGTGGTCTGGCGCGGCTCGCCGCCCATGCGGGCGATCAGCACCAGCGGCAGGGCCTTGGCCTCCGAGATGCCGTGGGCCTCGGTCGCCGCGTTGGCCAGGCGCCGCCACTGCCGTCCGGAGAGCAGCAGCGTGTGGGTGTAGGCCAGACGGAGCTGCCGTAGGGTCTTGGCTGCCATCTCAAGCCTCCCGGCGGATCGTGGTGACGCGCATCGGGCGGCCCCGCACCGATATTGATAGTAACCTATCGATTGGCGCGGCGCTGTTCAAGGGCGCGCGCCGGCGGGCCACAACGCGCGGTGGTCCATCCCGCGGATCTTCGAGGCCGGAAGCCCGGTCCGCGAGGAACGCGACGCCGGCCTCGGCGATGCGCCCCTCGCGGCCGATGAGCCGACGCCGGCGCCGTCTCCGCCTGGGACGTCCCGGCAACGCGGCGTGTGCGGCCGGGGGGCTCCCACCTTCCCGCCCATGCGGCGGGCCAGGCGCCCGGGCGACCGTGACCTTCGTCACGGTCGCGGAGCGGCGCACAGGGCATGTCAGTCTCCGCAGGCCAGGAGGATCAGATGACGGCTCCGTTCTCCCTCATCAGGCGATGGCTCGACTGCCGTCGCGCGCGGAGCGAACTCGCGTCGTTCAGCGAGCGCGACCTCGCGGATCTCGATCTCGTCGGCTGTGACGTGAAGCGCATCGCCTCGGCGCGGTCCGTGCGGAGAGGCGCGGCCTGAGGATCCCGGCGCCGTCAGCGCGGCGACCTGCGCCGGTCGCGTGTCAGGCGGTCGACGGCGAACTCCGCGGCGATGCCGATGACGGCACCCGCCAGCACGTCGGCGGGGAAGTGCGCCCCGCGGAGAACCTGCGCCGTGACGACGCCGGCCGCGGCGGCGTAGGACGGTCCCCTGATCTCCGGATAGGCGCGCGCGGCGGCGCACGCGACGGCGGTGCTCAGGGCGGAATGACCCGAGGGGAAGGATTGCCACGGACCGATGCCCGTTCCCGGCCATCCCCGCACGTAGACCCCCTCGTCCATCAGGACGTTCGGGCGCGTCCGATGCACCGCCCGCTTCAAGCTCGTCTTGACGACACCGGCCAGGAGACCGGCTTGCAGCATGTGCCGCCCCGCTTCTGCCATCCGGCGATCGCGCACCATGAGCCCCAGGACGAGGGTGCCGGCAGACAGCGAGAGCAGGGACTGCCAGCTCCCGATCTCGCTCGCCGTCCCCACCGTTCGAACGACGGGGTGGTCTTTCGCGCGTGCCAGCCCGACGCCGAGGGCGACGTCGGCCGCCTCGAATCGGTTGGCGGTGTCGCGTGCTCTGACGTCGGACGGGCTGTTCGGGGATCGCGCAAGCATGGCCATAAACGCGCCCGACGGGCGTTCGTTCGATGCGGCCTCCGCGAACGGCACCCGCCACCGCACCCGCGCCCGATCAGGGACGCGCGCCGCGTCGGCGAACTCACGGTCCGGACGGGAGAGGCCGTGATCGCCTGAACTCGGGCCCGGCGGATGGAGAGGATCGGCCAGGATCTAAGCCAGGATCTCAGTCAGGACCGGCGGAATCGGACATGCGGCTCGGCCCCGAATACCCGTCAGGCCGGCCCGGAGTTGACGGAATCGGACAGATTGGACAGGTTCCAGTGACTAACCTGTGTTACAGTCAGGGCGACGATGTCCACTGATCTCCCCCAGGGTAGAGTCACGTTCCGCGGCCGCGGTCTGGCCTTCGCGCACGGCGCCAAGCTGGTGCTGAAGGTCTGCCCTCTGTGCTCGCAGTGGAACGCGCCCCGGGCTGCCGACCTCGGGCAGTGCGGCTGGTGCGCCTACACCCCGTCCTGTCGCGACGTCGAACCCGCGCCGAGCCGCCACGACACCGACGTCACCTCGTGAGACCGCGGAGGCTCGGACCGGCGCGCGACGCCGCGCATCGCGACGGTGCGGGCGCGGCGTTCCGCACCGATGCCGGCATGCCCCGCGCCGTTCAGCTGTACTGAAGCTCGGCCCGCGCGCGGGAGAGCTTGCGCAGGATACGGCGGATGTGCTCGCGGAGCATGAGGGTCTCGTCCGTCGGGTTCTCTTCCGAAGCCATCGCCGACACATCCAAGACACTTACGGCCCGGTAGCGCATCCGCTCCTCCGCACGACATCACGACGTGTCCTAGCAGCTACTTTCAATTAACGCATCCATCATTTGATCGATTCCGCGCCTCTGCAGCGCGCAAGTTTACGTAGATTTCTCAATCGATGCCCTGATCGGGCCGCGCAATAGAGTTTCCACGTCCCTCGCTTCACCGATCTGGCTTGCGCACGAAATAATCCCGGCCCCGATCAGCTTCGGCCGCTCGGTCTCGTGGCAGACGGTGGCCGGCTCGACACAGACCGCGCGCGGGTTCGAAGGACTTCCCTGCCCCGCCGGCCGGGCGGCGCTCGGGATGCCGCGGACAGGGGGCGCTCTGGTCGAGCCGCGATGCCTTGAACGACGTGCCGAGATCCTGAGCGCGGCCGGATCGGCATCGGCTTTCCTGCGCTTTGGCCGCCCCGGAAGGAACTGATCTTCCGCTCTGCTACGACGCGCCGCCGCCGGGGCGCGGCCGGCGCGACGGACACCCCACCCCGGCGCCGGTCGTCCCGGACCTGCGCGTCCGCGCGGCCGCAGCGTTCGGCCGAGCGACCGTGATCGGGAGGTGCGCGCGTCCGGCGTCGCCCGCGCTAGGAATCCGCGGTCCGGCGCCCGATCTCGCTGTCGAGATACACGGACCAGTCCGACAAGGTCGTGAGCTGCGAGCCGAACATCTTGCTGACCTGGTAGTAGCCCAGGGCGCGATAGCTCTCGAACTGGCTCTCCGAGAACCACTGGTTGGCCGTGCTCTCGTGCGGGAAGGCCGGGCTGGTGGCGCCGTAGGCGCGGACTTCGGCGGGGATGTCGTCGAGGAAGCTCGGCTTGATGTAGATCAGCGAGGCCGCGTCGCGGCCCCCCGGATACGCGATCGTACCCCGCGCGTAGCCCAGCGCACCGGCACGCTTGCCCTCGCGCTCGATCGTCGCGCGGGGGAGAATGCGCATCTCGCCCATCTGGACCTTCGCCAGCCCGTCCACCTCGGCCTTCCGGATCACGTTGCCGAGGTCGAAGAACGTGCAGCGTTCGTCCTGGCCCGCGTCGATCACCACGATCCGCGCGCAGCGCCGCCGCAGCATCTCGTAGACGCCGAGATTGTCGAAATGGCCGCCATCCGAGAGGTAGATCGCCTGCCGGACATCGGTGCTGCGGCCGCCGAGCTCGCTCAGGAGCGCGAGCACGGAGTTCCTCGGCTTCGCGAGCTTGAGGTCGTCCCGGCGCGCCACCGCGGGGTTGGGCAGCCAGGCGCCGAGCCGGACGTTGAACAGGGTCATCAGGAACGCGATCAGGCGCGACGAGTGATAGCCCCAGTTCGGGCTGACCGCCGCCCCGGAGATCGTCAGCAGACCGCCCAGCAGCGGCCCTCGGCCCGCGCTGACACGGTCGCCCGGAGTCTCCATCCCGGCATATTGCGACGTGCGGATGTAGGCCCCGCGCGGGCCGACGGTGCCGGGCCGGTCGCGCGCCCTGTCGGCGCGGTCGAGGATCGCCGAGCCGCAGGCGAAGGGTGTCGCGGTGAACGAGGCGGCCTTCCGCTCCGCCCACTCGGTGTGGAGGAGATCCGTCAGATTGAGCGTCATGTTGACGACGGGCAGGAGCCGCTTCTCGGTCCCGAGATCGGCGATGCGCGGGCTGTCCTCCTCGTCGAAGTCCGTGAACGGATCGGCGTCGCGCCGCGTCCGCGCCGAGCCGAGGAAGCCCCGGGTCAGGCGGTTGCGGTAGACGCCGTGCATGGAGAAGCGGTTGACGTTGACGCGGCCGAACAGCCAGACGGCCCCGGCCAGGATTGCCGCCACCGCGACGTCCAGGATCACGATCATGCCGTAGGGGTTGATGCCGCAGACGGAGCCGGCATCCGCGCCGGTGTCCGCGCCGCCGAGCGCCCGGCGCGGCAGCAGGCAGTTGCCCCACCAATCGTGCGCCTGGCCGAGGAAGCGGCCGAGGCACCAGCCCATCAGGGCGAACAGGCTGATCCCGAAGACCGCCGCCATCGCGCTGAGGCCGATCATCACGAGGTCGTCCATGCGTCCCTTGGCGGCCAGGGACTGCGCGCGGACGAAGACCTGCTTGCCCAGGAAGGCGGCGGCCGGGCCGGTGGCGAGGGCGCCGAGCGCGCCGAACAGGGCGGGGATCTGCGCGTCCTGGCGGCCGAGGGCGTCGGCGGACAGGACGAGGCAGCACAGGCACAGGCCTGTCCAGCCCATCGCGGCCAGCAGGAACTGGCCGTCGACCCGCGCGACCCACTCGCGGTCGAGGTCGGCGCACTCGGCGCTCTTCCGGAACCCGATGAAGATGACGCTCTGGAGAAGGTGGATGACGATCAGCGCCGGCGGGGCCGCGACCGTCAGGATCTGAGAGACCTCGGCCTTCGCGGCGTCGAAGCCGGCAGCGGAGCCACCGACCAGCCAGCCGATGGACGCGTCGGCGCAGACGCAGATCAGCCCGGCCGAGACGAGGCTGCTGGCGAGCCAGGGACCGAGATTCCGCTCGTACAGCCAGAGGCCCGGATGGCCCTTCGAGGTCTGCCAGATCAGGCCGCTGAGATAGGCCGCGACCTGCACGGCGAAGTAGGCGAGGCCCAGGCGGCACAGGGAGAGGCCCGAGACCGGCAGCGGCTGCTCGAACAGCGCGCGGAGCGTGAACGGCAGCGCGAGGGCCCAGACGCAGGTCGGCGCGATGATGCAGGCCGCGATCCGCGCCGGGGACGCGTACGCCGTGACGCCGCCCGTCCGCGGCCGATGGCTCGGCAGGAGGGTGCAGGCGCTGAACGTCGCGACGAACAGCGCCGCGCTGCCGAGCACCAGGGGCAGCCACAGCGTGCTGCCGCTCGCAGCCTCGAGCGCCGTCCGGTAGGCGAGCAGCGCGAGGGGGACGAACAGCAGCAGCGGGAAGATGATCAACCAGTTGAGGATCGTGTTCCGGATGTAGAGAACGATGCCGGCCCAGGTGTCGCGCGACAGGATCCCGACCTCCGGGGTCAGGTAGTTCGTGTAGCGCCGCAGCTTGGCGAAGATCTCGTTGCCCGAGCCGCCGAGCTGGCGCTCGGCCTCGGCGATGCTGCCGCACTGACGGATGAACGTCTGCAACCAGCCGCCGGCGAAACCGCCCCCCGATACCGTCGACAGGTAGTGGAACTCGCCGAGCATCCGCCGGCTGGCCAGGGCCTGCAGTGCGCCGAGGCAGAAGGTGGCGCTGCGGATCCCGCCGCCGGACAGGCACAGGGCGGCGAGCCGGGCCTGGTCGGCCCGCGCCTGCCAGGGCGCGCGATCGCCGGGCTCCGGCGGCCCGCAGAAATGATCCATCTCCTCCGCGAGCGCCTGCTCGGTGTCGAGGAACCACGCGTCCCGGCCCGTCGTCAGGGCGGGCAGATGGTGGGGAGAGGCATCCGCCTGGATGTCCGCGACACTGGCGCTCATCGCTCCTCCTATCGCCCGCTATCGCCCGCTATCGCCCGCGCTGTGCCGGACCGTGCCGGACTGTGCGGTTCAGCCGCCGGGGCACGACAGCGACCGTGCCCCGGCCGTCCTGATCGGTGACCTCTCGAACATCTCCCCGCCCGATGTCGAAACAAGTGACGATAAAATTTTACGGGATCAGTAACCGCTATATAAACGACATCGAGAACAACGGTCGGGAGAACAGGTTGCCCGAATCAGCATTGCGGCCGAGCAGGGGCGCCGCACCACCGAAGCTCGAAACTACCGGCGCGCCGACCCTCACAGAAAAACTGTATTCGAACATCATCCATTCGAATGACGCGCGCACGGGGATCGGCGTTTATTGAAATCGGCGAGACGCTTCGCGAAGGCAGGGTTCCCGCCATGTCCCAGGTGCGATCGTGACCCGCTCCCAGGCCGCCCGCCAGACTGCCCGCCACGCCGCCCGCGTCGTCGCGCTCACCGCGGCGATCCTGCTCCCGGCGCAGGCCGGATCGCGCGCCGCCGACCGAGGACCGACAGACGGGCCGGGTGACGGGCCGGCAGACGGGCCGAGCGACAGGCCGGACGGCACCCCGCACTTTCTCGAGCAATCCTGGACGCCGCAGGAGCGCGCGTGGTTCTACCGGGCGAGCCAGGGCTCGCAGATCATGCCGTATGCCTGGTTCATGTCCCTGGAGCGCCCGGACGACGACACGCTCTTCGTCGCGGACGGGCTCGCGCGCTTCGGCTACCTGCCGAACCCGTACGACGGGACGCGCGGATCGGACCGCAGCGGGCTCCCCATCGGGTTCGTGAAGGACGTCGACGATCGCGGCGAGTGGATCGGCCTGACCTGCGCCGCCTGCCACGTGAACCGGGTCGACCTGCGCGGTCGGTCGATCCTGATCGACGGCGGCCCGGCCGATGCCGACATGTTCGCCTTCATCGAGGAACTCGGCCGCGCCCTCGCGCGGACGCGCGACGACCCGGCGCGCTTCGAGCGCTTCGCCCGCCGCGTCATCCCGACGGAACTGTCGGCGCCGGGGACGGGCCCGTCCGAGCCCGACCGCCGCCGCCTGCGGGCCAGCCTGACGCGGCTGGCCGAGGACTTCTCCCGTTACGTCGCGTCGAGCCGGACCGCGGTGCCCTGGGGGCCGGCACGCCTCGACGCGTTCGGCATGATCTTCAACCGGGCGACGGGCATCGATCTGCGCGACCCGCACAACATCGCCCCGCCCGACGCGCCCGTCAGCTATCCGTTCCTGTGGGATACGTCGTGGCACGACCGGGTGCAGTGGAACGGCTCGGCCGCGAACGGGCTCGCCGTCGAGCGCCTGGGCCGGAATGTCGGCGAGGTGCTGGGGGTCTTCGCCCGCACCGACATCCGGGAGCCGACCCTGCCGCCGCTCTGGTTCGAGACCTCGGCGGACCGGGTCAACCTCCTGCGGATCGAGAACCAGCTGGGCGCCCTCACGGCGCCGGCCTGGCCCGACCGGATCGCGCCGCGCACCGAGGCGCAGGCCCGGGACGCCGCGGCCGGCAAGGTCCACTACGACCGGTACTGCCTGTCCTGCCACGCGATCGCCCCGACCGGCGCGAACCGCACGCTGACGGTGACCCTGACGCCGCTGGCGGAGATCGGGACCGACCCGAAGATGGCGACGAACGCCGTGTCCCGGCGCGCGCGGACCGGGATCCTCGAAGGGATCCGGATGCCGTTCCTCGCGACGACGCCGCCGCTGGCCGCCGAGACGAGCAGCCTCGAACTCGTGGCCACGCTCGTCGCCGGCGCGATCCTGGCGCCCCTCGACCGTGGACCGGACCCAGCGGGCGTCGGGGCGGACCAGACCGTCATCCTCGACCGGCTGCTCAAGCGCGGCACCGCCGCCCTCGAGGCCCGCAACGCGATGCTCGACGACGTCTCGACCGCCGGCGGCAAGGGCCTCGTCGCCGCGTTCGTCGGTGCGCGGAGAGACCGCGACCTCATGGTCTACAAGGCACGGCCGCTCAACGGCATCTGGGCGACGGGCCCGTACCTGCACAACGGCTCGGTGCCGAACCTGTACGAACTCCTGCTGCCGTCCAGCCGGCGATCCAGGACGTTCCGGGTCGGGAGCCGGGAGCTGGACGAGGACCGGATCGGGTTCCGGTCCGATCTCGGGCCGTTCCTGTTCGACACCGCGCTGCCGGGCAATGCCAATACCGGCCACGAGGGGCCGACCTACGGGACCGAGCAGCTCGACGACGCGCAGCGCCGGCAGCTCCTGGAGTATCTGCGAACCCTGTAGGCGAGCTCCGCGGTTTCGATTTCTATCTTATCAGTATTGATTTGTCGTTCGATTGCATCCGTAATGGAACAACCGATTTCGGCACCTGTCGGTCCGACCGGATGGCTGGAGATCTGACAACACTCAAGACTCGCACTCAGCGCGGAGCGTGGCCATGCAGGATCTCGAGGCGTATTCGGTTCTGGTGGGGTCGATCTACGACCGCGTCGGCCAGCCGGAGGAGTGGTCGGCGCTCCTGGAGGATCTGACCGATTTCGTCGGCGGCCGGGTCGGCCAGCTCGCCGTGTTCAGCCTCGACGGGAACCGCAAGCCGCTCTGGGCGGTGTCCGGCTTCGAGCGGTCGCGGTACCGCGAGTTCCTCTACCGGCACGCCACCGAGGATCCGCGCCTCCCCTACATCCTGTCGAACCAGGGCAAGGTCATCCGCGCCGAGGAGGGGGTCGACGCGGTGCAGTTCCGCGAGTCGGCCCTGTTCAAGGAGGTCGTCCAGCCCTTCGAGATCGAGCACAGCCTCGTCACCTACTTCGCCAAGGAAGCCGACGTCATGGCGACGCTCGCGGCGATGCGGGGCGAGGAGGGCGGCCCCTTCCGGTCCGACGAGGTCCGGCGCCTGGCGATGCTCGTCCCGCACCTGCGCCGGGCCTTCGAGCTGTACGCATTGATGCGGCAGGCCTCCGAGCGCACGTCCGATCTCGCCTCCGCCCTGGACCTGCTCGACGCCGCCGTGATCCTCACGGATTCCGACCTGCGCGTCGCGCACGCCAACCGCGCCGCCGAGGCGCTGGCGCGGTCCCGGACCGGCCTGTCCTTCGTGAAGGGCAGCCTCGTCCTCAAGGACAGCCAGACCGGGCGGCGGATCGCCCGCGCGGCCGGCGAGGCGCTCGCGGCCGCGAGCGGCGACGTCGCGATCACGCAGGCCGACCACATCACCGTGACCTGCGGCGAGAGCGGCATGCCCTACCGGGTGTCGCTGCACCCGCTGTCGAAGCGGCCGGCCGGCACCGGGTCGAAGGTGCGGGCCGAGCTGGCGATCGTGATCCGGACCGGGACCCCGAAGGTCCAGGGGAGCAACGCCGCGCGGCTGCAGAAGCTGTTCGGGCTGACCGTCGCCGAGTCGATCCTCGCCAACGCGGTCGCTTCGGGACGGTCCCTCGACGACCACGCCCAGGACCGCGGCATCGCGATCTCGACCGCCCGCACCCAGCTGCGCGCCCTGTTCGCCAAGACCGAGACGCACCGGCAGGGCGAGCTCGTGGCGCGCCTGCGCGAGGGGCTGGACGTCTCGCTCAACTGACCACCGGGCGTCGGGCCGGACGGCCCGCGCCGCTCCGCGAACGCCACAGGAGGTCGTGCATGCGCGCCGCCGCTCCCGAGACGCCCTGCCTCGCCTTCCTGGAGGCCCTGCCGGTGGCGGAGCGCTGGCAGCGCGCCCGGGACTGGATCGCCCGCGCGCCCCAGCCCTTCTTCGCGCAGCTGCGCGCGCGACGGACCGCCCTGGATTGCGGCGCGGCCATCCTCGTCGCCGGCCGCGCCGAGGTCGAGGAGATCCTGTCCCTGCCGCAGGTCTTCTCCGTCGCGCTCTACAAGCCCAAGATGGGCGAGTTCATGCTGGCGCTCGACGGCACGGAGGTGAATTACCGCGACAAGGCGGTCATGCGCGCCGTGCTGTCCTGGCGCGACCTCCCGGCGATCCGCGATCTGGCGGGCGCCGAGACCGACGCGGCCCTCGACGCGGGTCTCGACCAGGGCGGCGGATCCATCGACGTCGTGGCGTCGGTCTCGCGCCGCGTCCCGCTGCGGATCGTGCAGCGCTTCTTCGGGTTCGCGGCGCCCGATGCCGACCTGCTGCGCTGGTCGTACGCGAACCAGTTCGACCAGTTCAACAACCTCCCCTTCGACGAGCGCCCGGACGCCGACGCGATCCACGCGGCGGCGGATCTGGCGCGCCAGGAGATGCGGGCGGCCTTCGCCAGGATCATCCCGGCGCGCGTCGCGGCGATCGAGGCCGGCGCCGACCTGCCCGACGACGTCCTCACCCGGCTGCTCCGGCTGCACCTGCCGGCGGCGACCGGCTTCGGCATGGACCGCGTCGTCATCAACGTCGGCGGCCTGCTGATCGGGGCCATCGAGACCACGTCGGAGGCCGTGGTGCACGCCCTCGCGGAGCTCCTCGGCCGGCCGCAGATCCTCGCGGCGGCCCGCGCGGCCGCCCGGACCGGACCCGCCGCCTTCGACGGCTACGTGTGGGAGGCGCTGCGCTTCGCGCCGATCGTCGCCTTCATGTTCCGCCAGGCGGAGACCGACCACGTGCTCGGCCGGGGCAGCCCGGCCGAGAGCGGGATCGCCAAGGGCCGGGTCGTCCTGCCCCTCAGCCTGTCGGCGATGTTCGACGCGACCGGCGTGCCCGACCCGGACCGCTTCGACCCGGCCCGCCCGGAGCAGACCTATCTCCATTTCGGCCGGGGCCATCACGAGTGCCTCGGCCGCTACGTGGCGGGCGCGATGGTCCCGGAGATCGTTCGCCGCATCCTCCTGCGCGACGCCGTGCGGGCCGAGGGCGCGGTCGAGGACGGGGGCACGCCGTTCCCGACCGCGTTCCGGATCTCCTGCGCCGGCCGGCCGGCGGGGGCCGCCGGGCCCGGTTAGCCCGGCGCGCGCGGGACGTCGCCGACACCGCACCCGGTCCCTCCGTCGCGAGCCCGGGCGGCGCGCGACCGCGCGCGCCCGGATCCGGGGCGTCGCCCGGAGCCCCGCCCGATCGGCGCCCGGCCGCGCGCAGGTGCCGGCCGTCCCATCAAGGCTTCGTCACCGCAGAGCCCGGAGCATCGACATGGCATCCTTCCAGGATTTTCAGGACGGCTACGAGCGGACCTGGGCGTCGCTCCAGATCCGGCCGGAGAAGCTCGCGACCGTGCGCAAGCTCGCGCAGCAGCTCGCCGCCGGCAAGCCGCGCTACCAGGAGATCGAGGCGCGCACCGGCGTGCCCTGGTGGTTCATCGGGCTCTGCCACTACCGGGAATCAGCCTTCGATTTCGACACGTATCTCGGCAACGGACAGAAGCTCGGACGGCGCACCACGATCGTCCCGAAGGGGCGCGGGCCGTTCACGGGGCCGCAGGCCTTCGTCGAAGGGGCGGTCGACGCGCTGCGCCTCCAGGGCCTGGTCGGGCTCGGCGACTGGAGCGTCGCGCGGGCCCTCTACCGGCTCGAGGGCTTCAACGGCTACGGCTACCACGGCCGGGGCGTGAACTCGCCGTATCTCTGGGGCGGATCGACGGCCTACGGGCCGCCGGGCGCGCGCGGCGGCAAGTTCGTGCGCGACCACGTGTTCGACCCGAACGTGGTCGACACGCAGATCGGCACCGCGGTGATCCTGCGGAGCCTCATCGACCTCGACGCGACGGTCGCGCTCGCGGCGCCGCGCGCCGTCGAGGCGGCCGTGTCCCGCGAGCCCGACGACGAACTCGCCGACAGCACGCTCTGGGTCCAGCAATCGCTCAATCGCCTCGGCGCGACGCCGCCCCTCGTCGAGGACGGCCGGAACGGGCCGCGGACCATGACGGCCGTCGCGACGTTCCAGGCGCGGTGCGGTCTGGACGATACCGGCCTCGCGGACGCGCGCACGATCGCCGCCATCCAGGAGGCGCTGCGGCCGGCGGCGCCGGACCACGCGGTGCTGACGCGGATCCAGGACCTGGAGCGACAGCTCGCCGCGCGGGCGGTCACCCCGATGCAGCCCGCCCCGATGCAACCTGCCTCGATGCCCCCGGTGGTGATCGCGCCGGCCGCGCCGCCCGCCGACGTCGCGGCGCGGCTCGACGAGTTCCTCCAGGCCCTGCGCCGACAGATCGACGGTGCGCGCCTCCCGACCGCCCCGATCTTGCCCGGCCCGCCCGCGGCGCGTCCCGACGGCGCGGTCCTCGGGCCGGTCAACGGCGCGCTCGGGCAGACGATCGGGCAGCTGCTCTCCGGCAAGAAGTCGGCGATCGGCATCATCGGCGCCGTCGCCACGCAGATCCTGTCCCAGGTGCCGCTCAACACCGGTCTCGGGCAGGTGCTCGCACAGCTCACGCCCGCCTTCGGGCTGAGCCCCTACACGATGCCGATCTTCATCGGGCTGACGGCGTGGGGCGCGCTCGGGAAGTTCGAGAAGTGGAACGCACGCGCGGGGCAGGCGACCCCGTAGCGCGCGGCGGGCTCCCGGGAAGTCCGGCGCTCACGACGCGCCGCGCCCGCTCACTCGGCGAGCACGAAGGCGAGGCCGAGGATCGCCACCAGCAGAGCCCCGCCCGCGAGCTCCTCGCGCGGCTCCTCTGCGAAACGCGCGGACCGGCTCGCGCTGGCGATCCCAGCTGCGGCGAGCCCGATGATCAGGAAGCCGAGGCCGAGCAGATCGGTCGTCTGAACGGACGGTAGCATCGGTGGTCCTCCGTCAGAGGTGCCTCTCACCCCTCTGGCCAAACCCAGTGCGCCTCGACATGCGCGATCAGCCCGAGCGCGTGATCGCGAACGAGGATCGCGGCCCGATCCGCGTCGCGTGCCTGCAAGGCGGCGATGATGGCGGCATGCTCGCGCATCGAGTCCTCGAGCCTCCCGGCCCGATGGAGGAAGGCCGACCGGATCGCCCGCATGTGAATGAACAGGTTGGTCGTCATCTCGACCATCAACCCGCAGCCGCCGAGACGGATGATCGTCCGATGGAAGTCGAGGTTGGCCTCGTCGTAGGCCTTCAGATGGTCGGGCAGAGTCGCGATATCGAACGCCTCGAAGGCCCTGCCGAGCGCGCGGAGATCGGCATCCTCGGCGTTCCGTGCGGCGGCATGGGCCGCCATGCCTTCGAGCGCGGCCCAGACGGTGATCATCTCGACGATCTCGCGC